>CAJWEV010000020.1 GCA_913031575.1 uncultured Halieaceae bacterium
AGCTTGGCCATGCTACTCATCGCTGTGCGATTCCTTGCTCAGCTGTGCGGGGTGAGTGGCTACAACCCCATATCAATGACACTCAGACGCGTGACTAATGTCATTGTGCTGCCCCTGTCACGCCTGCTGCCAAGCGGCAATCGATTCAGCCCTGGCGCACTACTCGCACTGATCCTGATACAGGTGGTGTTTATCACGCTGATGTTCGCAATCGAGGGTCGGTTAAATGCTTATAATGTTTTACAAGCGATAATTTGGGCCGCTTTAGGCTGCAGTTTCCTGTTAGTCAACATCATCTTCTACAGTGTCATTGCGATGATCGTCGTGAGTTTCTTAGCACCGCAAAGCTCACATCCTGCCGTGGAGTTTATTTGGGAGCTTACCGAGCCTGTCATGGCGCCATTAAGACAGAGGTTACCACCCATGGGAGGACTGGATTTCTCGCCGATTATTTTATTTATCGCGCTAAATGTTATCCGCGTTTCTTTGGGACATATGGCTGATGCTGTTGAGCTAGTAGAAAGATACGTTTTGTGGATCCAGTGACGGTGGCTCAGCATCCCTTTGACGACAGTGTCGGCCTAGTGAGCCCGCAGCGTGCGCACTTCCCCGAGGCCCTGTATCTCGAATCAGGTGAGGTGCTTGATGGGTTCGAACTTATCTACGAAACCTACGGCGAGCTTTGCGCTAACGGTAGCAACGCCGTGCTGGTATGCCATGCGCTTTCCGGCAACCACCACGCGGCGGGGTTTCACTCGGAGAACGATACAAAACCGGGGTGGTGGGATACCGTGATTGGTCCGGGCAAACCCATTGATACCAATCGTTTCTTCGTGGTGTGTGCCAATAATATTGGTGGCTGCGATGGTTCCACCGGACCGAACAGTCTGTGCGAGGCGACAGGAGCGCCCTGGGGATCTCACTTCCCCCAAGTCACCGTTGCAGACTGGGTCGAAACTCAGAAACGGCTGGCTGAGTACCTGGATATTCAGCATTGGGCGGCGGTCATCGGTGGAAGTTTAGGGGGTATGCAGGCGCTAGAATGGTCAGTCCGGTATCCAGACTGGGTATCGCACTGTGTCGCTATTGCTGCCGCACCAGGTCTCACTGCGCAGAACATTGCGTTTAATGAGATTGCTCGACAAGCAATATTTTCAGACCCAGAGTGGCACGACGGAAATTACTTGGAGGCCGCTTCCAACCCGGCGCAGGGCATGGCACTGGCGCGTATGGTGGGTCACCTCACCTATATGTCCGCCGACAAGATGACCGATCGCTTTGGGCGTGAATTACGACAGGGGAGTTTTGACCCACAAGACGACGAGGAACCCGTTTTTCAGGTTGAAAGCTACCTTCGATATCAAGGGAGTCAGTTTGTCGGCCGCTTTGACGCCAATACCTATGTATTGATGACGCGGGCGCTGGATCGATTTGATCTTTCATCACGCGGACAAGGAAATCTAACCGAAGCCCTGAAAGACGCCAGCGCCGAGTTTTTAATTATCTCGTTCAGTTCTGACTGGCGTTTTGCACCATCGCGCTCCCAAGAAATGGCTAACGCGTTGCTTTCAGCAGAGAAACGAGTGAGCTACTCGGATATCGAATCTGATGCGGGTCACGACGCCTTCCTATTGGACGATGCAAACTACCTCGCTCTATTCAGTGCGTGGATGGGGCGGGTAGCCGCATGATGCAACGTGGCGATATCGACACCATCGTGTCCTGGGTACCCGAGGGCGGCAAGGTCCTTGATCTCGGCTGTGGCGACGGGGAGCTACTGCATCGGTTACAGGCCGAGAAACGCGTTAAGGGCCTGGGAGTCGATATTGACCCTGCTAATATTACTGCCGCCGTAGGCAAGGGACTATGCGTCGTCCAGCAGGACATGGAGGATGGCTTGCAGAACTTTGGAAATAGTCGTTTTGACGCAGTGATTATTGCCTACTCGCTTCAGGTACTCGAGCGACCCCACGCCGTGCTTGAACGAATTGTTAGCATTGGCAATGAGGCAATAGTGACCTTTCCGAACTTTGGGCACTGGCGGTCTCGACTGTCACTCCTGTTCACTGGGCGGATGCCAAAGACCAAAGCACTTCCCTATAGCTGGTTTGATACGCCCAACATCCACTTTTGCACAGTCGCTGACTTTGAAACGCTCTGTAAAGACCTCAATATCGTTGTTGTAGAACGCCGCATGTCTTCAAACATGGGACCGTTAGCACAGCTTTGGCCCAATCTGTTTGCGAAGTCTGCGAGTTACAGGATCACCCGACGATGAAATATCTTTTCGCAGTCTTTTGTTCGCTTTGGGCGATACTTGCAAACGCTCAACAATCAGAGCGCTTTGATGAGTTCGAATTGCACTACAGCATCGTCTACAGCACTTTTTTAACAGCCGATATTGCCGGTCAATTCGGTATCCCTAGAGGCAAAGACAAAGCCATGTTAACACTGAGCGTGAGGGACGCTGATGCGGGGGATGTGGAGGGCCGACCTATGGATATTTCCGGACGGACTTGGGATCTCATTACAGGTGGAGACATGAAAATAAAAGAGGTTCGAGAAGGCAGGGCAACCTACTACCTCGTTCCGTTTGAGTTTCTAGATCGAGAGTACCGTTTTTTTGAATTCGATTTCACGCCTGAAGGGTCCGAAAAGACGTACAGCTATACCTTTAAAACTCAATTGTGGCGTCAGGAGTGATTCAACGTGCCGTTCGTTTTAGCGAGCAATAACGTAGGAAAGCTCAGCGAGTTCTCCGAGTTGTTTCACAACATGGGCCTCACCGTGGCACCACAGCGAGACTACGGTGTTACCGATGCCGATGAAACGGGCTTGTCGTTCATTGAAAATGCGCTTATCAAGGCGCGGCATGCGTCAGAAGCCACAGGCTTAACCGCGATTGCAGACGACTCGGGCCTCGTGGTTCCAGCTTTAGGAGGAGCACCTGGCATTTATTCGGCCCGCTATTCTGGCCTGGGTGATAGTGCTAACAACACAAAGCTTCTGGACGAAATGAAGGGATTGGAAGCGGAGGACCGCGCCGCCTTTTATGTAGCGGTTATCGCTGTAGTGAGGTCAGCAACAGATCCCATGCCAATCATTGCCGAGGGACGATGGCATGGCAGCATCGGGTTGTCACCGAAAGGCGACGGTGGCTTCGGTTATGACCCTCTATTTATTCCCGATGGCGTGGCAACTACCGCGGCCGAAATGACCCGTGAAGCCAAGCAGTGCATTAGTCATCGAGCCAAAGCCCTCAAGGCACTTAAGCCGCTGCTCAAACAAGTTCGGGTATGAAACACATACCGTTAGCGTTATACGTCCATATCCCTTGGTGTGAACGCAAGTGCCCTTACTGCGACTTCAATTCTCATGAGAACTTTGATCCTGCGCTTGAGAAACCCTACGTCGACGCACTTCTTAACGACTTAGATCAACAGCTTGGTTGGGCCGGAGGTCGCGAGCTGGTTTCTATATTTTTTGGTGGTGGTACACCCAGCCTGTTCTCAGGTAGTGCCATTCAGCAGATTCTGGACGGTATCCAGCGGCGACTCCCGTTGGCAGCGTGCTGCGAGATCACACTCGAAAGCAATCCGGGCAGCGCAGAGGCCGGGAATTATGATGCCTACCGACACGCTGGCGTTAACCGTCTTAGCATGGGGGTACAAAGTTTTAACGCGCGTCATCTATCTAAACTAGGGCGAATTCATTCGGGAGATGAGGCCATCAAAGCTATTGAGCTGGCACGCTCGGCAGGCTTTGATCGACTGAATATCGACTTGATGTACGGCCTACCCGACCAGACGATGGAAGAAGGGCTCAATGACATTACTACCGCGATCGAGCAAGGAATCGATCACTTCTCGTGGTATCAGCTCACTATTGAGCGCAACACCGCTTTCTGGTCAGCGCCGCCTGTATTGCCGAGGGAGGACGTTATTGAGCCCATGCAACACAAGGCCGAGGCGCTATTAAATGCTGCGGGAATAGCGCAATACGAAGTTTCGGCCTGGAGTGCGTCGGCGCAGAGGTCCATCCATAACCTAAATTACTGGCAATTTGGTGACTATCTCGCGATCGGCGCGGGAGCGCATGGCAAAGTGACTGACGCCACCGGCGTGCACCGTTTCAATCGGACGCGGCACCCAAAGCATTACCTTGAGCAATTCGCGACACCTCTGACAACTCCAATCTCTTTGCCGCTGCGGACGGTTGAGCGATTGGACCTACCAGCGGAGTTCATGATGAATGCTTTGCGACTCAAAGATGGCGTTAACGCAACATTATTTGAGGAGAGGACTGCACTCTCGCGAGAGGTAGTCGGCCCGAACTTGGAGGAGCAGCGTCATCTTGGGCTGATGGTGGAGGACACCACCAAGCTCAGAGCCACCGCTAAAGGATACCAATACCTCGACACAGTCATCGCGGCCTTTGTATAGCGCTTCCAAGGCATTTGTTTGGCATCTAAATGAGTGGCTTTTTGTGGAAGGCGCTTTTGCTAGCCATTACCTAGCGTTTGCAAAACAATAAGTCCCAGACACCGTGACCCAGGCGATGGCCTCGGTGTTCAAACTTGGTTTCAGGTCGAGACTCAGGCCTAGGAGAAAACTGTCGGTCACCGGCCACATTTTCTAGCGCTTCGGTCGCAGACAGCACATCCATCATATGTTCGGCGTAAGGCTCCCAGTCTGTTGCCAAGTGCAGGTGACCGCCGGAGGAGAGTCGAGATACCGCGAGGCTTACGAAGTCAGGCTGAATCAAACGACGCTTGTGATGCCGTTTTTTATGCCAAGGGTCGGGAAAAAAGATTTGCATGAGATCTACAGAGTTGGCCGGTATGACATCCTCCAACACCTGCACCGCATCATCAGAAAATACCTTTAGGTTAGTGATTCCCCGCCGCTCGACATCAGCCAAAAGCTTACCAACACCAGGCGTATGCACTTCGATACCCAGATAGCGTGATTCGGAGTTTTGCTCTGCCATGGCTACAAGACTATCACCCATTCCAAAACCGATTTCCAGAACTCGTGGACCCACCACGTTAAAGCACAGATCCCAATCAAATTGGTTATCAGAAAGGGTGAAGCCATGTTTGGGGAATCCAACATCCCACCCAGCCTTTTGGCTATCCGTCATGCGGCCCGTTCGAATAACAAAGCTTCGAATACGGTGTGACAGCCTGGATTCATTCATCTTCAGGGTTGCCACTAGTCAGGGTTGCCATGCCGGCGCACAACCAACCCAGCATGAAGCACAAGCCCCCCAGAGGCGTAACGGCGCCTAGGGCGGGCACATCGAATAAGACCAACGCATACAAACTCCCGGAAAACAGGCAAATCCCGATAAAAAAGCTGGTTTGTGCTCGCACTACCCAGTGTGATTGCACATCTCGAAAAACCGCCGCTAGCGCTAGCATGCCCAGGACATGAAACATGTGATAGTCGACGGCTGTCGCCCAGGTGGCTTGACGAGATTCAGGAATGCTTGAGGCGAGTGCGTGAGCACCGAACGCGCCTAGTGCGACGGCCAACAAGCCCAAGAGACACGCAGAAACAATAAAGGACGGACGCATGCCAAAGCTGAGCTAAGCGACCATCCCCATGCGGAGCTTTTTCATAGCATTGTTCTCTAACTGACGAATTCGCTCAGCGGATAAGCCGTACTCATCAGCGAGTTCATGAAGCGTTGCCTTTGGCTCGGCCAACCATCGCCGAGCAACAATATCTCTGCTTCGGGGGTCGAGCGCTGACAGCGCTTGCGCCAATTGGCTTTCCTCATGGCTCACATAGTCTGCTGCCTCAACGACCAGTGCTGGATCTTCAGAGCGATCCTCTAGGTAATGCTGAGGCGCCTGCCACGCAGACTCTTCATCTGAATCCACAGGAAGATCAAACGCGACATCTCGGCTGGAAAGTCGGCTCTCCATCCGGGTTACCTCGGCCGGGTCAACACCTAAGTCCTCCGCAATCGCCAGAGTCTCATCATGGGTCAACCAATGCGTACCGGTCTTTTGACTGCGCAAATTAAAAAACAATTTGCGCTGAGCTTTGGTCGTCGCGACTTTAACAATGCGCCAGTTTTTAAGAACGTACTCGTGCATCTCAGCTTTGATCCAATGCACAGCAAACGAAACCAACCGTACGCCTTTGGTCGGATCAAAGCGCTTTACGGCCTTCATGAGGCCAACATTACCCTCTTGGATAAGATCAACCTCTTGCAAACCGTAGCCTGAATAACTGCGAGCTACATGAACCACGAAGCGCAAGTGAGCAAGTACTAACTCACGCGCAGAGTCAACGCAGTTATCATAAAATAGACGTTCGGCCAATTCGCGCTCACGCTCGGGCGTCAGCACAGAAATCGCACTGACGGTCTGAACGTAAGCTGCTAAATTGGCGCCAGGCGTCATGCTCAACATGACGTTTGGTGTCAATGCAACTGAAGTACTTGTTTCGGACATACCCAAAACTCCTCGCTTAAGTGCCGATTTTAGCACTCTTCGTCTGAGAGTGCTAATCGGCGGAAAAGTTCCGTTTAGCCTATTTTGGCTGGATTCTAGAGAGATGGAGTTGAGCTGAATACCATGCGCTGATTAAACCTAGTCCAGCACCCGTCAAAATGAGCACAAACAAGTCCGACAGAACAAGCGACGGCACGGCAGCAAACTGATCATACAGTTCGAAAAGGTGGTTAACGGGTACATCGAGTGCCATAAGCGCAAGGCCGCTGAGCAAACTCGCCATCACCCCTCCAAGCGCACCAGTGAAAAACCCGGTGTACAAAAAAGGACGTCGGGCAAACGCATTGCTACCGCCTAACAACTTGATGACTACAATCTCATCTCGACGCGCTTCAATGCCTAGCCGCAAGGTATTACCTAGGGTTAGAACGACGCCCAACGCCATGACAAGGAATAAAACAGAAGCCGTCGTTCGCAATAAATCTGTAAACGCGCTCAACCGCTTGAGCCAGCGGCTATCAAGGATGACTTGGGAGACACCAGTAACCGCACCCAGATCTATTTGTAGTTGCTCTAAACCCGCTGTCCTCACGTTTGCCTTAGGGTATACCCACAACGAATGAGGCAACGGATTACTGCTCAGTCGCTCAACGACATCCTGCAGACCAGTGGCAGCGGTGAACTCAGCCAGCGCGCGATCTCGGTCAATCAATCTCACCTCCGCGATACCCGGTTTACGCATTACCTGTTCTCGGATGCGCGCTGCCTCCTCGTAGGTCACAGTGCCATCGAGTAGTAATGAGAGTTGAGGTGGTGAGTCTAGTTGCTCGATTTGGCCCTGCACCGCCGTCGCAATCGATATCCCCAAGTGCGGCAAGGCAAGCGCGACGCCAATGACTAAAACAGTTAGGAAATTCGATACCGGAGCCTGCAGCAGCTTTTCATAACTGGCCTGCGCCGCCTGACGATGATGATGGAACCAGGCACTAATTGGCGGTCGGGGACCCACGCCAATACCGGCTGCTAACTGCTGATTCGACATCAGTCTCTACCCCGCTGGGATTCGCCAACCGTGAACAAACTTCCTCTGTCTAAGGTCAAAATGCGATGAGACATTCGCGAGATAAGCGCCAAATCGTGACTGGCAACGACCACAGTGACACCCACACTGTTAAATGCTGAAAACAAACCCATTATTTCTGCAGACAATTGAGGGTCGAGGTTTCCCGTAGGCTCATCGGCAATCAAGATTTTTGGGCGGGCGACAACGGCGCGCGCAATGCCTACACGCTGCTGCTCACCGCCCGAAAGCGTGTCTGGATTAGCACGCTCCCGATCCAACAAGCCGACTTTATCCAGAGCCGCGCGAACACGACGGTCAATATCGCGTTGTGTGAAACCAGCAATCTCCAAAGGAAGTGCTACGTTGTGAAAAACAGATCGGTCACTCAACAGCTGGTGGTCCTGAAAGACAACACCAAAATCTCGCCGGTACTTCGCAATACCTGAAGGTTTTATTTTTGAGAGCGGTCTGCCACCGACGGCGATGTCGCCCGATGATGCCCGCTCGAGTAGCAGCAATAATCGCAGTAAGGTGCTTTTTCCCGCACCCGAATGCCCAGTGAGGAAAGCCATCTCACCAGTTTTTAATTCAAAGCTGAGATCAGCAAGTGCATCTCGCTGACCATAACGCTTCCTAACGCGGTTAAAGACGACGTCCATAACAGTTACTCAGCCACCGCAAAGAGGGCGTCGACGAATTCATCGGCATCAAACGGGCGAAGATCCCCAACGCCCTCACCAATACCAATGAAGCGAATAGGGCGCTTTATCTGCTCACCGATCGCAAACACCACCCCACCTTTTGCCGTTCCATCGAGCTTAGTCAGCGCTATCCCCGTAATTCCCACGGCGGCATCAAACTCTCGTGCCTGCGTTACGGCATTCTGGCCTGTGCCGGCATCGAGAACGAGCAACGTCTCATGAGGCGCCTTTGCGTCATTCTTTTTAATGACTCGAACGATTTTCTTTAACTCCTCCATCAAGTGCGCTTTGTTATTGAGGCGACCTGCCGTGTCAGCGAGCAAAACATCGACATTGCGTGCCTGAGCCGCAGTCAGCGCATCAAATAACACTGATGCGCTGTCGGCACCCGTGTGCTGCGCAATCACCGGGACGTTATTTCGCTCGCCCCAGGTTTGGAGTTGCTCGACCGCGGCAGCTCTAAATGTATCTCCAGCCGCCAACATGACCGACTTACCCTCAGATACATAGCGATGGGCGAGCTTCCCGATAGTTGTTGTTTTGCCTGCACCGTTTACCCCAACCACCAAAATCACTAATGGCCCGTCTGCCGGCTGCGCCAACTCAGACTCTGTCTCAGCCAAGGTAGCAACAAGAAGCTGCTTTAACGTTGCCATGACTGTCTCGACATTGACCTCCGACTTCCGTGGATGAGCATCAGTCAGGCGGTCAATAATGGTCTGCGTCGTTGCAACACCAACATCGGCCATAAGCAACTCGGTCTCTAGCGCCTCGATAACCTCATCATCGATAGTCGGTCTTACAACCAGTGCGCCCTCAATACCCGATACCAGTGCTTGTCTGGTCTTACCAAGCCCCGAGCTTAATCGCGAGAACCAATTCGCATTGCCATCAGGTTTTGTGGGTTGTCTCGATGCTGAAACATCAGTCGCAGCCTGACCTTGATCTTGTTGATCGCTTTTTTGCTTACGTCCGAACCACTTCATTCCAAATTTAACCCTTGTTTTCACAAGCAAAGGCAATGAGCGCTATGCTACGCCAGTCTATCATCAGGTAATGCACTCATGAGTAAAAGTCATCGCGCCAAGCCCAGCAATCAGGTCAGAATCATCGGTGGTGATTGGCGAGGACGGAAACTCCAGTTTCCGTCAATCGAAGGGTTGCGGCCTTCGCCAGATCGCGTTCGTGAAACCTTATTCAATTGGCTCTCACCTCACATAGCCGGCGCATTTTGCCTAGACCTCTATGCGGGGTCGGGGGCATTAGGTTTTGAAGCGCTGTCGAGAGGAGCCAGAAGTTGTTGTTTCATCGACAACAACAAGAAAGTGCAAGCTGCGCTCGCATCGAACGTAGAGGCGCTGAACTGCGAGGATCGAGCCACCATTATTCTCGCGGACTCAGGCTCGGCAATTACGCTAGACCACTCGGTCGACCTGGTGTTTTTAGACCCGCCCTTTGCGCGTCACCTGTTAGCGGGCACGCTGGATTGGCTTTTGATGAGCACCAGCATCCACCCGAAAACTTTAATCTACATAGAGACACCCAAAGGCGACGAACTGCCAGTTTGTAACCTCTCCATTATTAAAGAAAAAACAGCAGGCGAGGTGACATCGCGCCTGGTTCGAATCAACTCGTTGAGTTTGTCCTACACGAGTGGGTTGTGTAGTCTCATTTGATCAGGAAGGAATGCTCGCTATGCGAAAGAACACTGTTGTATATCCCGGTACATTTGACCCCATCCACACAGGGCATGTGGACTTAGTGGAACGGGCATCCAATCTGTTCGACCGCGTCGTCATTGGTGTCGCTGAAAGCTCAAAAAAGCAACCGTTGTTCTCTACAGAGGAACGCATTGCGTTAACGAAAGCCTCGCTGAGCCATCTCAACAACATTGAAGTCAAGGGGTTTAGCGGCTTATCAATTCGGTTTGTTGAAGCACAGGATTCCAACTGCGTATTGCGCGGCATCCGAACGATGACAGACTTCGAATACGAGCACCAACTGGCAAATATGAACAGAGCAATGAATCCCAAGTTTGAAAGTCTCTTTCTGACGCCCTCGAATGTGCTGTCTTATATCTCATCGTCGCTTGTTCGCGAGATTGCCTCAATGAATGGTGATGTATCCGATTTTGTACCTGAGCCTGTACTCGACGCACTCAATAAAAAATTCAGCCATTAACGCTGACAGGCAACGCAGAACACACTCGCACGGTTTGACTGCCGAATTTCCTTGAGGCGTTTAGCCTTGCAGCGATAACAGGACTCCCCACCACGCCCATAAACCTGAAGACTCTGGGCGAAATAGCCAGCCTTTCCATCACCACCAACAAAATCTCTTAACGTGGTGCCCCCGACATCGATGGCCGTTGCCAAAACATCTTTGATCGCCGTAGCGAGGTCGTCATAACGCGCTTTACTGACTCTATTGGCCGGTCTATCAGGACGGATACCGGCCATAAACAAGGCTTCGTTAGCATAAATGTTACCCACGCCAACGACGATCTTGGCATCCATAATAAAGAGCTTAACGGCACTGCTGCGCCTGCGCGCTTGCTGGTAGAGATGCTCTCCATCAAAGGCGTCTGAGAGTGGCTCCGGACCAAGGCGATCTAGAAGTGCATGGGAATCACTCGATAACCAATGAATGCTGCCAAAACGCCTCGGGTCGTGATAGCGAAGTATCAGGCCATTGCAGAATTCAATATCAACGTGGTCATGTTTTCTAGGTTGCTCCTCAGAAGAGACCATTCGTAACGATCCTGACATGCCTAGATGAACGAGTAGGCAACCCGAATCAAAGTCAATCAATAAATACTTTGCCCGGCGCCGCGTACCTATGACGGTCCCGCCCGCGATTTGCTTCTCTAAACCTTGTGGAATCGCCCAACGCAGACGCCTATCCCTCACGATAACGTTGGTGACTTTGTGGCCTATGACATATGGCTCAATACCGCGGCGCGTTGTCTCGACCTCTGGCAACTCAGGCACATCTACCTCCCGACAAATTTAAGGCAAAAAAAACCCCGGCTCTGCCGGGGCTTCTCTAAAGCCTTGCTCTTACTTGATCTTACCTTCTTTGTAGATCACGTGCTTGCGCGCAACTGGGTCGTACTTCTTCATTTCCAACTTATCAGGCGTTGTGCGCTTGTTTTTGTCAGTCGTGTAAAAGTGGCCTGTGCCGGCTGTTGAATTCATTCGGATTTTTTCGCGCATCAATCGATTCTCCTCAAACCTTTTCGCCGCGAGCGCGCAGCTCTGACAACACGGTTTCAATACCGCGCTTGTCGATGATTCTCATACCCTTGGGAGATACTCGCAATGATACGAAGCGCTTCTCAGATTCAATCCAAAAACGGTGATTGTGTAGGTTAGGAAGGAAGCGTCTTCGAGTGCGATTCTTCGCATGCGAGACATTATTTCCCGTCATCGGGCGCTTACCTGTAACTTGACATACTCGAGACATCTGTCTGTCCACCGAAAAAGGAGCGGCAAGATAACAAAGGCCTAGCCCGTAAGCAACATGAAGTCTTACACAAAACCGAGGTTTCTAAGACTTATGCAGCGACCTTCAGCGGCTATTAAATGATCGAACAGGCTGATGTTGAGAAGTATCAGTGCTTTCGACAGTTTCTTGATAACCGCAACATCAGAACGACTCGGCGTAAGAACATTGGCGAAATGATTGTGCGCAATTACCACGGAAGTTGCTTGGTGGGCTAGTACTCTTAAACACTAATCTTAGCGTGGTGAAGACTGCCATAATGACTCTTAGTCGACAAGTGAATGCGAAGTAATCGAGGCGCTCAAACGAGCCTTACTTAAGTTCTCGATGACCGCTGGTTGATATCTCCATACGCCAAGCCTCGAACGGCTCAGCGTGACCGTCGCCACAGCCGACTGAATGATAGGCTTACCTCGATGACACCTGCCTTCGATGGGTATCTGCTCATACACCCCAGAGTCCCTATTCGATGATTTTTCCTACTGTGGCAACAGAAGAGCGCTGTACATCAGACGTGTTTATGCCTGTCAAAAAAATCCCATAAGATACTCGACCTACGCCGGTATGATTAGGTGCTGTCGAATGCTACCTTTAGCACCTACTGTCTCAGCTTTTAGTTTGATATGGCACGGCTTTTTAATCGTAATTTCATTGTAGGCGTTACCGGAAGTATCGCCGCCTACAAAGCCGCTGAACTGGTTCGCAGCCTTATTCGCGATGGCGCGAATGTGCGTGTCATCATGACAGAAGGCGCCCGCGAGTTCATTACACCACTGACACTTCAAGCCTTATCTGGACATGAGGTTCATACCGACCTGCTCGACACCGAAGCTGAAGCTGCGATGGGGCATATCGAGCTCGCTCGCTGGGCTGACGCATTGCTGATTGCACCAGCAACCGCGGACTCCATTGCGCGGCTTGTACAGGGTCGCGCCGATGACCTGCTCGGTGCTTGTGCACTAGCAACCCCCGCACCCATATTTGTCTCGCCCGCAATGAACCAAGAAATGTGGGCAAAGCAAGCCACCCAAGACAATGTTCAGACCTTAATTGCTAGAGGTATTGCGATATTAGGCCCCTCGTCGGGCAGCCAAGCTTGTGGCGATGTCGGCGCAGGCCGTCTACTTGAACCCGATGACATCGTCTCGGCCATTGCAGAGCAACTTAGCACTGGTGCGCTTGCGGGCCGGCATGTGGTGATAACGGCAGGGCCAACTCGCGAACCCATCTGCCCAGTGCGCTACATAAGCAATCGGAGTTCTGGAAAAATGGGTTACGCGCTCGCTGAAGCCTGCATCAACTCGGGCGCCAAAACGACATTGATTTCGGGCCCAGTCAGCTGTGAGCCTCCTGCTGGTACAACTGTGATCGAAGTTGAAACAACACAGCAAATGTTCGCTGCGAGTATGGCAGCGTCGGCTACAGCCGATATCTTCATCGGTGCGGCAGCGGTAGTCGACTTTAAACCAGCGACAGTCTCTGATCGAAAAATTAAACGGAGCGGTGTAAAAACGATGAATCTTTCGCTTGTTCCGAACCCCGATATTGTCGCCTCCGTAGCAGGCAGTGAGTCGAGACCTCGACTGGTTGTTGGCTTTGCGGCCGAAACGCATGACGTGCAAGCCTACGCTCGTAAGAAGCTTGCGAGTAAATCGCTGGATTTTATTTTTGCGAATGATGTCAGCGATCAATCTATTGGCTTCAACAGCGAGAAGAACGCAGGGGTGCTCATTGGCAGGAACTCAGAGATTACCATGCCAATGTCTTCAAAGCGGGTTCTTGCCGAATCGATCATTAGAGAGCTCAGTAACGTTCTTGGCTAATTGATGATGTAGAATGCGGGCAAGGGCTTGGAGCGCCAACTGGCCGATGTATTTGCGAGAAAGCATCCGCGCCTAATTTTGCCTATGTCTTAACACGGTAGATATCGATGTCGAACGAAAGAGGACTTCATGTCTCTTAGCAGAACCGACGCTGAGCAATTTGCTCGCGTTCTGACAGAATCTCTGCCCTATATTCAGCGATTTACGGGCAAAACCATGGTCATCAAGTTTGGCGGTAACGCCATGACCGACCAGGAGCTTCATGAGAGTTTCGCACGTGATGTTGTCCTAATGAAGTTGGTGGGTATGAACCCCATTGTCGTTCACGGCGGTGGACCCCAGATCGGGAAACTACTCGATCGTTTGGGAATTGAGTCGCGATTTGTCGGGGGCATGCGTGTCACCGACGAGGAAACGGTCGATGTTGTTGAAATGGTTCTGGGCGCATCTGTTAACAAGGAAATTGTTGATAGCATCCACAGAAATGGAGGAAGAGCAGTCGGTATTACCGGTAAAGACGGCGAGCTTCTGCGGGCTAAAACGCTGAGCGCGCGCAACGACGTGGGAGGTGAGGAAGACATTGGCTTGGTTGGTGAAGTTGAAAGTGTCGATACGGACATTCTGACCATGCTAGCAAACAGCGACTATATTCCGGTCATTGCTCCCGTTGCCGGCAGTGTTGATGGACACACCTACAATATTAACGCAGATCTGGTCGCAGGAAAGCTTGCTGAAGTTTTAAAGGCGGAGAAACTGATTCTGTTGACTAACGTAACAGGATTGATGGACGGAGAAGGAAAAACACTGACGGGGCTGTCTACCCGAAGAGTTGACGAGTTAATCGAACAAAGCGCCATTACAGGCGGCATGCTGCCTAAAGTTCGATGCGCGATGGATGCAGCAAAAGCGGGCGTTACAAGTGTTCATATCATAGATGGACGAGTTCCTCATGCGACTTTGTTAGAAATCTTTAGCGATGAGGGCATTGGCACCTTGATCACTAACCAGAGCATGGGTAACGTCTCAACTTCGTAATACTTGTCACCCAGCACATTCGGCGGAACTCATGCCTCAACGACGAAGCGACCGTAAAGAGCAAATACTCCAGTCATTGGCGGCGATGCTTGAGTCCAACCCTGGAAGTAAAATTACGACAGCGAAGCTGGCGGCGAGTCTGGACGTGTCCGAGGCGGCCCTCTATCGACATTTCCCCTCTAAAACTCGGATGTACGAATCGCTAATCGATTTTGTCGAAGAGACTTTATTTTCGCGCATTACTCAGATACTCAGCGAGGAGTCCGAGCAGCTTGTTCGCTGCAAAAAAATCCTGACGCTCTTCCTCGTTTTTTGTCAGCGAAACCCTGGCATTACGCGCATTCTCTCAGGAGACGCGTTAACCGGAGAGCATGAAAGACTGCGGGGGCGGGTTACGCAAGTCTACGACAGGATAGAAACGCAACTCCGCCAATGTCTGCGCATGGCAGAAGTCGAGGAGGGTTGGCGCACGAGTATTCCTGTAAGCAGTGCTGCCAATTTACTTCTTGCAATCGTGGAAGGAAGGATCGCACAGTTTGTTCGGTCGGATTTTGCAACGGTGCCGACACAAGCCTGGGACGAGCAATGGTCCTTAGTGACAGCTACGTTAGCTAGAGACATCCTTACTAAACAGTATTGAAAAGCGCCTAAACACCGTACTGCTCCCTGTATTGATGCATAAGATCCAGACTTTTCGGCATATCAGGTTGTTCCGATAACCACTCGATAATGTCGTGCATCGTAATGACACTTTGAACCTGGAGACCCAGCGTGCGTCTTACTTCCTCCACTGCGGACGTGTCGCCTGCACCTCGCTCGCACCGGTCAAGACCAATGACAACACCATAAGGCGTTGCCCCC
Organism: uncultured Halieaceae bacterium; assembly: GCA_913031575.1. GTDB lineage: Bacteria > Pseudomonadota > Gammaproteobacteria > Pseudomonadales > Halieaceae > Luminiphilus. The sequence continues at coordinate 15,454 of CAJWEV010000020.1, forward strand.
TCGCTTCTGATTAAGTCCACCGAATGTCTAATAGCGGTTCCCGCTGTTATCACATCATCAATAATCAACACATTGCCGCTTAACGGCGCGCCCATCAGGATCCCGCCTTCGCCATGAGACTTGGCCTCTTTACGATCGAAGGTGACCGATAAATCGCGGTTGTAAATTTGTTGCAAAGCAATGCCAGTCGCTGTGGCCAAGGGGATACCCTTATATGCCGGCCCGAAGAGTCCATTGATCTGGTCAAGGATACCTTTGGCAGCATCTGCGTAACAGGCACCCAACGTCGCAATCGCCTCGCCAGTTGAAAACACTCCCGCATTGAAGAAGTAGGGGCTGACCCTACCAGACTTCAGTGTGAACTCACCAAACTTTAACGCGCCGAAACGAATCGATAGCTCGATAAATTGACGTTTACTGTCTGATGAAAGCATACAATTTTCCAGCTGGCGGCAGCCCTGAAATTATGAAGATATTATGAATCATCCTGTTCACAGATTTCAGTAAGAGAAGTTCTGACGTAGTATACCAAGCTCAGTATTCGGGAAACAAAAATGAAGGTGTTATCACTTGAAGTCGATGGCCTTGAGCGAGCACACTCTCACGGGCTGTTGACCTGGGCGTTTCAGCAGGATGCGGATGTGATTTGCTTTCAAGACACTCGGTGCTCCGAATACTCACTGCCCTCAAACGACTTTTTCCCCGAGAACTATCACGCCTATTTTGCCGATAATTACCATGATACAAAGATAAATGGCGTTGCGATTTACTGCAAAAAAATGCCGAAAGCCATCATGTTCGGTCTAGGCTTTATAGACTTCGACCATCTCGGAATCTATATCCAGGCAGATTATGACGACTGCAGCGTCGGCAGCATTATGGTGCCATCCGCGGTCGGCGAGCTCGACGACAAGCAGCTCAAGATGCGATTCCTAAAACAACTGGGCGCCCATCTACAAAAGGTCAGGAACAAGAAGCGCAACTTTATTTTTTGCGGAGGGTGGGAGCTTGCCTGGCAGCCACGTGATGCAGAGGAGTCAGGAAATCGCCTCGACATTCCGGGATTTAGTAACGAAGAGCGAGACTGGCTTGGATCGCTGTATCGCATGGGCTACTGCGATGCATTCCGAGAAGTGGAAACGGACACAGACGATTACACCTGGTGGCCCGACGGCGACGACGGCCCCGGCGTGCGAACCGATACCCATATCATTTCAGACGGCCTGGCTCCCCATGTCACCAAGGCCGTTATCGAGAGTGAAGAGGCGTTCTCCAGCCATGCCGCAGTTACTATCGACTATGACATTGTGCTGTAAAGGGATAGCCAGCAGAGCTATGAAGGACTGAGCGCTTGTAATTGCGCCTGACTCAAGGTCTGACACGCTGACTCAGCAAGATCAAGGAGTATGTCCAGTTCAGCGCGGGTAAATACTTTATCTTCCGCAGTGCCTTGAACCTCGATCAATCCGCCGCCGGCCAACATAACTACATTAATATCACTCTGCGCGGTCGAATCCTCAGGGTAATCGAGATCAACCACTGGCTGACCGTTCCACATCCCTACAGACACAGCGCAAACTCGGTCAATCAGGGGATCCGTCTTTAGATCCCCCGCACGCTGTAGTTTGTTCAACGCCAAAACTACCGCGACACTAGCACCCGTAATCGCCGTTGTCCGTGTACCCCCATCCGCTTGAAGCACGTCACAATCAATGATCATTGTGCGCTCACCCAATGCTCTAAGATCGATGCTTGCTCGCAAAGATCGGCCTATAAAGCGCTGTATTTCAATCGTTCGGCCAGTTTGCTTGCCTCTGGCCGCCTCGCGGTCCGTTCGCGTGCCTGTTGAACGCGGCAACATGCCGTACTCAGCTGTTAGCCAGCCCTGTCCCTTGCCTCTCAAGAACGGCGGTACACCGTCAGAAATTGACGCCGTACAAAGCACCTTTGTACTTCCCAAGCATGTCAGCACACTGCCTTCTGCTTGATCGGTGTAGTCGAGTTGAAATTCGATTTCTCTCATCTGGTTAGGTCGGCGACCGCTCGGTCTTTGCTCAAGGGCTTGCCTGGTTTTGGAGTCCATAAACTGCTCGCGAGTACGAAGGTGTCGCTGCGCAGTCTACTTGTTAGACTAGCGACTTTCGACGCCCTTGGAGAAACACATGCCGCAGAGCATGACTGGATTTGCTAATCAGACCGTCACGGTGGGTGATTGGAACCTGTCCATCGAGTGCAAATCTGTCAACAGCCGGTTTCTGGACCTCACCATCAAGCTCCCCGATGTCCTAAAACGATCAGAACCGGAGTTCCGAAAAATCGTCAGTGATAAAATTATTAGGGGGAAAGTAGAGCTTGCCATCCGGCTGGAGCCAGCCGAGCATTCATCAGACGCCAGCATTAATTCGGAAAAACTGTTGGAAATGAAGGGCGCGCTCGAGAAGGTCATTGAGTTCGTGCCCGATGCGCGAGCACCTACGACCCTAGACATCCTGATGACCCAAGGAATTTGGGTTAGTGAAAAGCTCGACGCAGAGACACTTAATAACGAATGTATAGCGGTAATGCCCGCTCTTATTGAATCGCTACGCAGCCACCGGCTGAAAGAAGGGGCAAGGCTTAAGGAACTATTAACCGCGCGATGTGCCAGTATCCAATCCATTATTGCTAATTACTGGGCGCAACTACCGAAACTTCAAGCAGCCCAGGAACAGAAACTGAGGGATCGCATCAACGCGATCGACATTGTCAGTGATGACAAACGACTCGAGGAAGAGCTGGTTTTCCTCGCAAACAAATCGGATGTTGCCGAGGAGTTGGAGCGCCTCGATGCGCACCTCAAGGCCATCAGTGACGCGCTCGCTTCCAAAGAACCTTGTGGGCGTAGGCTAGATTTTCTGATGCAAGAACTCAATCGCGAAGCAAATACACTGGGCTCGAAAACGACTTCATTGGTAACTACCAATGCGGCGGTAGAGCTCAAAGTGTTGATCGAGCAAATGCGAGAACAGGTGCAGAACCTTGAATAAGAATGACCATGCGAAAGGCCAATTATACGTTATCTCTGCTCCCAGCGGCGCGGGGAAAACATCGTTGGTAAAAGCGCTGTTAGAGAGCGCCCCCAATCTAGAGGTCTCGGTCTCGCATACAACGCGCGATATTCGGCCAGGTGAAACTGATGGCATCAATTATCATTTTGTCGATGAGTCAGAATTTGAATCCATCCGGGACGCCGATGGCTTTTTCGAGTGGGCACAGGTATTTGGAAACTTCTATGGCACTAGCAGTCAGGCGGTACAAGAGAAGCTCGCTGATGGCATCGACGTTATATTAGAGATTGATTGGCAAGGCGCGCGGCAGGTTAAGGCGCTTGTAAAAACAGCCATCTCTATTTTTGTATTACCACCGTCTACCGCAGCCCTGCGTAGTCGTCTGACCGATCGTGGACAGGATAACGATGAGATTATTGAGGGCCGCATGCAGGCAGCTCGAAATGAAATGGTCCACTACAGCGAGGCAGATTTCATTGTGCTTAATGATGACTTTGAGACGGCACTGCATGATCTTCAATCCATTGTCCGCTCTCAGAGGCTTTCACAGAAGATACAGTCCCGGGAACTAACTCGCGTTATTGACGATTTACTTCGGTAAAGCCACGCTTTCATAGTCGACAAGCGCGCTACGCAATCGCTATACTGCGCGGCCGCTTACACATCAGGAAACAAAGATGGCACGAGTAACCGTTGAAGACTGCCTCGATAATGTTGATAACCGCTTTGAATTGGTCTTGTTGGCCGCGAAGCGCGCGCGGCAATTGAGCACAGGCGGCAAAGATCCGCTCGTAGAGGTAGGGTCCGACAAGGCAACTGTTCTTGCACTTCGCGAGATTGCTGAGGGCCTCATTACGCCTGACGTTATGGCTCGTGAACACGAGCTAGAAGCTGAAGAGGAATTTGCAGCGAGCTTTGAAACATCAGTGCTCTGAGCTGCAATTTAAGGACCGGTGTCCAAACCTCTTCAAGCCCTAGGATCCTCTTTCAACGATGTCACCCGACGTCTGGGGCTCCACACAACCTCTAGACCTCAACTTCTTCCCTCGCACAGCCAGCGACAGTCGTTCACTGGCTTTGAGGATATTCTCACAGGCTATCTGCCCCCCGATCAGGTCAGCAACATAAAACGCGCCTACTTTTATGCCGAGCAAGCGCACTATGGTCAAGCACGTCGAACCGGTGAGCCATACGTTACCCATCCGCTAGCGGTTGCTACAGTATTGGCACGCATGCACATGGACCATGAAAGCATCATGGCGGCATTGCTACATGATGTTATTGAGGACACGGGTGTCACAAAAGAAGACATCAGAACGCAATTTGGTGAGGAAGTAGCCGATCTTGTAGATGGCGTTAGCAAGCTGGCGCATGTTGATTTCGATAGCGCCGAGCAAAAGCAGGCTGAAAACTTTCAGAAAATGACGCTCGCGATGGCTCGGGATATCCGTGTCATTCTTGTAAAGCTCGCCGATAGGCTTCACAACATGCGAACGCTGGGTGCGCTCAAACCCGAGGCAAAAAAACGGATTGCTTACGAAACATTGGATATTTATGCACCGATCGCGACACGATTGGGCATGAATGAAGTGCGGATGGAGTTTGAAGACCTCGGATTACGCACACTCTACCCGATGCGAGCGCGCCGTCTGGAGGCAGCGAGAGAGGCGGCAGGTGGTCGACGCAAGCAGTTGATTGAGCAGATTAGCGAGCAGCTTGAGCAAGCATTGTCGCGCGAGGGTATCGAGGGCGCAGTCATCGGCCGAGAAAAACACCTGTATAGCATTTATTCAAAAATGCGTGAGAAACGAAAATCGTTCTCCGACATCATGGATATCTTTGCCTTCCGAATTATTTGCGACGACGTCGATGCGTGTTATCGAACGCTCGGAATTGTGCATTCGCTCTACAAGCCAGTGCCAGGTGAATTTAAGGACTACATTGCCATCCCCAAGGCCAATGGCTACCAATCACTGCATACCGTTCTGAAAGGCATGCACGGCGTCCCCATCGAGATACAAATACGCACTCGCGATATGGAGGACATGGCAAATAACGGAATTGCCGCTCACTGGCTTTATAAGAGCCAACAGGACAATGCCAACATCCCTCAAATGCGAGCTAGAGAGTGGGTCCAAGGCCTTCTTGAGATGCAACAAACAGCGGGTAATTCGCTTGAATTTATTGAGAGTGTGAAGGTCGATCTATTCCCCGATGAGGTTTATGTCTTTACGCCAAAAGGCGCCATTATGGAGCTCCCAAAGGGAGCCTGTGCCGTCGATTTCGCCTACGCGGTGCACAGTGGTGTGGGGAACCACTGCGTCGCCTGTCGGATCAATAACCAGCTCGCACCATTGTCAGAGCCACTAGAAAGCGGTGTCACTGTGGAAATTGTTACATCGCCTGCTGGCCGGCCCACACCGTCATGGCTGAACTTTGCCGTGACTGCCAGGGCGCGATCACAAATCAGACACTTCTTGAAACAGCAGCAACGAGAAGACTCAGTTAAACTCGGTCGCAAGTTGCTGGAGAAGGCCCTAACGACCTTGCAATCGGATGATGCGGTTACAACGGAGCCATTAGAGGCTCTCATCAGTGCGAATTATCCTAACAGCGCCTGCGATGACATCCTGACCGATATTGCGCTCGGCAATCAGCTACCGCAGGTGGTTGCCGCCAATCTACTAGGTCAGGCGGGCGCCTCCCTAGAGAACGACCAGAGTGCCATGGAAATCAGGGGCACCGAGGGCTATGTCCTCGTTTATGCCAAGTGCTGCTGCCCCCTGCCTGGCGACCCGATTGAAGGCTTTTTAAGTCCAGACAGAGGTCTCGTCGTCCATCGTGAGAATTGTCGAAATCTCTCAGATCTGAGAGAACAGCCAGAGCGCTTAATGCCCCTCAGATGGGACGATCAAATCGAAGGCACTTACCCTGTGGCTATTCGGATTGAAATGGCGAACCAGCGCGGCATGATCGCCACGCTAGCGACAAAACTAAGTGCCATTGGTCTCAACATCGAACGCATATCGACCCAAGACGAGTCGGTACACTTTTCCAGCATCATTATTGAATTGCAGCTAAACAGCCGAGTCCACCTCGCCCGCGTAATGAAACGCGTCAGGGTGATGGAAGGCGTGCGCAAAGTAGTTCGCTGCAGTCGCCGCTAACGAGGTCACATCTCATGAACAACAGAGCTGTTATCAGTACCGCCGCTGCTCCCGCCGCCATTGGCCCTTACTCGCAGGCGGTCAAAGTCGGCAATACCGTGTGGATATCAGGGCAAATACCTTTGGATCCAGAAACAATGGAAGTCGCAGAAGGGGGTATCGAAGCGGAAACGCGTCAAGTATTCGCCAACCTCAGCGCCATCGCTGAGGCGGCGGGTGGATCACTCGATAACTCAGTAAAAATCAATATTTCGCTCACTGATCTAGCCAACTTTCAGGCGGTTAATGCGGTGATGGCCGCGACATTTAAAGAGCCGTATCCGGCACGAGCCTGTGTTCAAGTTGCTGCATTACCTAAGGGGGTGCAGGTCGAAATCGAGGCAATACTCGCGATCTAAAAACCGTAGCGGTGTTGAATCAAAGCATCGCGGTAACCCTCGCGAAAGGTGGGGTAACTAAGCTGGAAGCCAGTCGCTAAAAGCTTCGCATTGCTAATACGGCGATTACCTCTAGGCTGATTTCCTCGCTCGCCTGTCGGTTCCCGGCCAAGCTGCTCAAAACACCAGGCTTCTAGATCAGCAGTTTTCACTGGCTCATTGTCGTTAAGGGACAGTGTTGAGGGGATCCGCGTTCCTTTGATTTGCAACTCGATAAGGTGGGCTAGAACGCCGGCAACATCTTCTCGGTGAATACGGTTAGTGTATCCAGCACCCAGTTGGGACTTCAGCCCGTCGATGACAGGCTTTAGCATTACAGGCGCGGCACCATCGTAAAGTCCGCTGGGGCGCAATACCGTTGTGGTTGCGTGACGGCGGAAGCTAGCCTCGCCATCGAGCAAGGCGTCGACGTAGGGATCGCCGCCAGCCAGCGGCGAATCTTCGGTGACCCAGCCCCCTGCATTCTCGGCGTAAACCCGCGTTGATGACACGAAAATGGCACGCTCAGCATGTGTTAAGACGCCCGCCTCACAGATATTACGTGCCGCCTCAGCATAGCCCAGCCGGTATCCTTCGAGATCACGGCTTGCTGGCACAGGAGTAAAAATAACCACGTCGGGTGTTAGTGAAGCCACTGCCCCCAAGGTGTCCCTTTGCGTGTAATCCCCAAAGACCGCCTTCACTCCCTCTGGCAGCAGCTCAGGTCGGCGAGAGACACCAAAAATCTCGGCCACGCCGCTGAGCTTTGGCACCAAGCGCCGAGCCAGATCGCCAAAGCCTATTACCATTACCTGTGGAGTCTTCACCTGCCTACCTTCATGCCGTTATTATCATTAGGCCACCAAGACGAAATGCATTGTGCCGACCGACATTCTTCAGCTGCCGCTGCAGCAATTCAAGGGCGTAGGCCCAAAGATTTCTGAAAAGCTTAACGCTATGGGTCTTCGAACCATAGAAGACATGCTATTTCATTTTCCCTTGCGCTATCAGGACAAAACTCGCCTGACCGCGATTGGCGAACTGCGCGAGGGCATGGACGCAGTTGTCAGAGGGACCATACGCGCATCCGGCATTGCCAGAGGTCGCAGACCTACGCTAATCATCAAAGTAGACGATGGCACCGGTCTCATAACACTCCGCTTTTTCCATTTTCGTCGCGCACAAGCCATGCAACTCAAAGTTGGTGAGATCATCACCCTGTTTGGGCAACCGCGCCTCGTTGGAGGTCAGCCGGAGTTCGCACATCCTGAATATCAGGTGGGTGGTCGAGAGACAGAGCTGGAAGAGGCACTGACCCCTGTGTACCCAACAACTGAGGGCATGGGTCAAAGCATGCTGCGTAGTCTAGCTCGACAGGCATTGACCTACCTCGCGCAAAACCCGCCAGACGATTTACTTGAGGGGCGGTTAAAAAATGCCCCTTCCATGGCAGGTGCTATCGCCCTGTTACACCAACCACCCGCGGGCGTGAACACACAGACCATTCTTGAGGGGCAACACCCTGCACAACTTCGTCTAGCAAGTGAGGAGCTCATTGCACACCAAATTTCGATGCTGTCTAGACGCGCGCGAACATTGCAAATGCAATCTGCGAGAGCCGCGGCAAGTGGCAGGATCGCCAAGGCCATCATCAAAACCCTGCCGTTCTCACTCACCGGCGCGCAGACGCGGGTTTGCTCGGAAATTGCCGAGGACCTGAAAAAATCCACACCCATGTTACGACTGCTTCAAGGTGACGTTGGTTCAGGTAAAACGCTGGTGGCAGCGATTAGCGCCGCGCACATGGTAGAGGCAGGGCATCAAGTGGCACTGATGGCGCCCACCGAGCTTTTGTCCGAACAACATTTTCGGGGCTTCAACCAATGGTTCGGACCCTTAGGGGTAAAAGTGCTCTGGCTGACCGGACAAATCAAAGGCAAGGCTAGACGCGAAGCGCTCGCGGCTGTCGAAGCGGGCGGGGTTGATATCGTGGTCGGTACACATGCGTTATTTCAGGACCACGTGTCATTTGCATCACTCGGACTGGTGCTCGTGGATGAGCAACATCGCTTTGGTGTCAATCAGAGGCTTTCACTTACCCGCCGAGGAAAAGATGACATTACGCCCCATCAGCTGACCATGACCGCTACCCCCATACCAAGAACACTATCGATGGTGGCCTACGCCGACTTAGACTGCTCCGTGATTGACGAGCTTCCACCGAGCCGAAAACCAATAACGACGGTGTTGATTGATACAGCAAGGAGGCAACAGGTGATTGACCGCGTTGGTGCTGCATGTCGAGAGGGGCGTCAGGCTTACTGGGTCTGCGCCTTGATTGAAGAAAGTGACGCATTGCAGGCAAATGCGGCCGAGATAGCCGCGGCGCAACTGAGCGAAGCCTTAACTGACCTGAACGTGGGCCTATTACACGGGCGACTCAACGCTGAACAAAAAGGGGAAATGATGGCGGCCTTTGCTGCAAACCGCATCGATATCCTGGTCGCAACGACCGTTATTGAGGTCGGTGTGGATGTCCCCAATGCCAGCATGATGATTATCGAAAATGCAGAGCGTTTCGGGTTGGCGCAATTGCACCAGCTGCGCGGGCGCGTAGGCCGAGGTGCCATAGAGAGTCACTGCTTGCTGATGTATCAATCCCCGCTGAGCCACACCGCGAAGCGGCGTCTTGCCGTCATGCGGGAATCACAAGATGGGTTCGTTATTGCCGAGAAGGATCTCAGCATTCGCGGACCGGGGGAAGTGCTAGGGACACGACAGACCGGGCTTTCATCATTTCGTGTCGCTCGACTTCCCGAGCACGAAGCGCTTCTGGAGAAAGCGCAAAGCATTGCCGAGGACCTGGTGCGCGACGACCCCAACCTGGCAGAACAGATTGAGTCGCGCTGGACTCGCACACGCGAAGCCTTTGCACACGTATAATCACTCGCACGAACTGTTTTGGATAACCCTTTGTCAACGCTAACTTTAACTCGACAAAAACTCAGCGCGCTTCTGCGAGTGATACGGTTTGACAAGCCCGTCGGCACTTACCTATTGCTCGCACCCGCGCTCTGGGGTCTGATCATTGCGTCCGAGGGACTCCCGACGCCCTTCCTGATCTTCACTTTTGCAGTAGGCGCCTTCGTTATGCGCTCGGCAGGGTGTACCACCAATGACCTTACCGATCGAAAGCTTGATGGTTTCGTTGAGCGAACTCGTAACCGACCTCTGGTGACGGGTGAGGTATCGGTTATTGAGGCGCTATGTCTGCTGTTTGGTTTACTGGGTCTCGCATTGTGGCTGGTGATTCAAATTAACTGGCTCACAGTACAGCTATCGTTTATCGGTGCCGCGCTAACCATCGTGTATCCATTCATGAAACGCTTCACCCATTTACCGCAAGTCGTTCTGGGCATGGCCTTCTCTTGGAGCATTCCCATGGCCTTCGCAGCCGCCGCGGAGACGATGCCGGCTGGGCTCTGGTGGTTGTTCCTCGCAAACCTTTTATGGGTTGTTGTCTATGACACTCAGTACGCCATGGTCGATCGAGAGGACGATCTCGAGGTGGGTATCAAGTCAACAGCTATAATGTTTGGTGAAGCCGATACGCGAATCATTTTAGGACTGCAGGTGTTGTGCTTGGCGTGTTTCGTGACGACCGGCGTGAGTTTTAATCTGGGTGTTATTTACTTCCTATCGATTGCCGCAGTGGCTGCTTTGTTTGTCAGGCACCAGCGGCTCATTAGCGATCGGTCGCGCGAGACTTGCTTTCAAGCCTTTAACGAGAGTAAGTGGATTGGTTTAATCGTGGCGGTCGGGCTATTGGGACACTACGCCACTCTCTCCGTATAAGCTCTGCACACTAACCAGACTGTCTAGCGTGGAACTTCGACTGTACCCAAGCTTTAACGATTTACCCAAAGCGGCTTGGGACGCGTCGTTCTCGACTGGGTACCCCTTTCTCACGCACAGGTTTCTAGAGGGGTTGGAAAATTCAGGTAGCACGGGCAAACAGTCTGGTTGGCAAAACTGTCATCTCGGTCTTTGGGATAATGATCATCCAATCGCCCTAGCCCCCGGATTTTTGAAGAGCCACAGTTACGGTGAATATGTCTTCGACTGGTCATGGGCTGATGCCTGGCACCGGAGCGGTTTGGACTACTATCCTAAGCTTGTAACAGGCGTACCGTTTACCCCAGCGACTGGGCCTCGGTTATGGACAGACAACAACCATCCTGATGCCCAGCTCAAGTTGATCTCAGCTGTCACTGACTGGTGCGCGTCCGAGAACATCTCGAGCTGGCATATTTTGTTTCCAGACGAAGCGACCTCAACACAGCTGGCAGATGCCGGCCTAATACAGCGCATGACAACGCAGTTCCATTGGTTTAACCGCAACTACTCAGATTTCGATGACTTTCTGTCCACCTTCAACAGTCGAAAACGCAAAGCCCTAAAGAAAGAACGAGCAGCGATTGCAGCTCAGAACCTACAACTTGTCACCAAAACAGGTAACAACATTAGCGAGGAAGACTGGGCATTTTTTTACTACTGCTATCAGACGACCTATCTCAAACGAAGCGGCCACCAGGGTTATTTGACAGGTGACTTCTTTACGAAGGTTTGTCCCGAATTAGGAGAAAGTACCGTCATGGTCATTGCGCGCGAAGGTGAGAAGCCGGTCGCCGCTGCGCTGTACTTCGTTGACAACGATACGCTGTACGGTCGCTACTGGGGCTGCCTCAAGGAATTTGATTTCTTGCACTTCGAGGCCTGCTATTACCGTGGCATCGAGTATTGTATTGAGCGCGGTATCAGCCGCTTCGATCCAGGGGCGCAGGGCGAACACAAGATACAGCGTGGCTTCGAACCTACACTCACATATTCAAACCACTGGGTGGCCGAACCACGGTTAAAAGACGCGGTTGCTGACTTTTGTCGACGAGACTGTGATCACGTTCGTCGCTACCGGGACGAAGCCGCGACGTTACTACCCTTCAAACAGGAATCGTAACGCCTAATATCGTCGATTATGCGGGCGCCTCGTCACGCAAAAAGACCCATTGCGGCCCTGTCGACTGTTCCTCGCTAAAGTAGTACCCGGATCCATTAAAGGCCTTTAGCGCTTCCGGATCACTAATTCGATTGTCGATGATGTAACGGGCCATGACGCCTCGCGCCTTCTTAGCAAAGAACGAAATCATCTTGTACTGACCGTTCTTAAGGTCCTTGAACTGCGGCGTAATGACGTCAGCGTTCAGCACTTTTGGCTTCACCGCCTTGAAATACTCATTCGAAGCCAAATTAATCAGGACGTCGGTGTTCGCCGAGACCAGATCCTCGTTTAGGGTGTCAGTCACGCGATCGCCCCAGAATTCGTAGAGGTTTTTGCCGCGTTGGTTTGCAAACTTAAGTCCCATCTCAAGTCGGTAAGGCTGCATAAGGTCAAGCGGCCGAAGCAGGCCATAAAGGCCGGATAGAATCCTCAGCCTAGACTGCGCGAACTCGAGATCACTCTCGCTCATCGAATCGGCCTCAAGGCCCGTATAAACATCGCCTTTAAATGCAAGCACCGCCTGCTTTGCATTATCGGCGCTCGCCTTTTCCTGCCAGTTCATGAAGCGCGCATGATTAAGGTCCGCAATCGACTCGCTAACACCCATAAGTGAGCGAATATCATCCGGAGCTAGCTTTCTAGCGTCATCTACCAACAGGGCCGACTGATCCATAAACCGCGGAGTAGTTGAGGTCGCTGTTGTAGACGGTGTCTCGTAATCCAGTGTTTTTGCTGGCGACAGTACGGTAAGCACAGTGAATCTCTCTGCAATTGATGTTCACACGATGATAACCTTCAACGTCGTATTGAGGAACGGGTCATTACAGTGAAGTACTGGGCAACTCTTGCGCAGACAATCGATGGTGTGAGCCGGAGCGTTGGCAATGCCGTGGCGTTTGCTTCAATTGCCATGGCATTAGTCACAACCACCGTTGTGATCCTTCGCTATGGGTTTGGACAGGGTGCGATCGCAGCACAGGAGTCAGTGCTCTATTTGCATAGCGCTTTGTTCATGCTCGGTGCGGCCCCCACGTTACTTGCAGACAAGCATGTACGGGTTGACGTCTTTTATCGAAATTTCACGGATCGCCAGAAGCACTGGGTGAATACCATCGGCCACACCGTGTTCACATTGCCTTTCTGCACACTCATCGTCTTTGGCTCCTGGGGCTATGTGACGGAAAGCTGGTCAATCATGGAATCCTCGCCTGAACCCGGTGGCATACCAGCAGTATTCCTTCTAAAAACACTGATCCCAGCCATGGCGCTGCTACTCGCGCTTCAAGCTGTCAGCCTTATTCTTCAAGGCTTGATCGAGCTGAGCGAGGTGCCCACTGATGGTTGAGGGTGAATTAGCACTCGCTCTGTTCGGCGCCGTCTGCTTATTACTGCTCTTTGGCTTTCCTGTTGCACTGACGCTTGCCGGAACCGCACTGCTTTTCGCCGCCGTTGGCGTTGTTACAGAACATTTCGATGCCAGCTTCGTCGCCGCACTGTCAGGCCGTATGTTTGGCACCATCACCAATGAGACGCTTGTCGCTGTGCCGCTCTTCATTCTTATGGGCGTCACCTTAGAGCGCGCCAAAATAGCCGAGGAGCTACTGACGGCCATGGCTAGCGGTCTGGGGAATCGAACCGGCGGTCTAGGCATCTCCGTTATCGTGGTGGGTGCGCTTCTAGCCGCCAGTACCGGCATTGTCGGTGCGACGGTTGTGACGATGGGCGTACTGGCGCTGCCCTCCATGCTTCGTGCAGGCTACAACCCATCGCTCGCGACGGGGCTTATCTGTGCCACCGGCACACTGGGTCAAATTATTCCACCGTCTATTGCGCTCGTATTGCTCGGGGACATCATGTCCACCGCGTATCAACAGGCGCAGCTACAGAGCGGCATTATCAACACACACACCGTATCGGTAGGCGACTTGTTTGTCGGCTCGCTAGTACCTGGCCTGGTGCTGGTCGGCCTATACCTTGTATACCTGCTATTTGTGGCTTGGCGAAATCCATCCGACTGTCCAGCCCCAGAGGAAATAAGCAATGACGGCCAGCCCTCTATCCTGGCGGCCGTATTACCCCCGCTGCTGTTAATCGGCGTGGTCTTAGGCTCCATCATTGTCGGTGCTGCGACACCGACAGAAGCCGCAGGTGTTGGGGCCGTCGGCGCGTTGTGCCTCGCGGCCTACAAATCAGCGCTCGATTTGGAAACCCTCAGAGACATCGCTCGCTCCGCCATGGCAACCACCAGCATGGTGTTCCTGATCCTAATCGGCGCAGCTCTGTTTTCGCTGGTGTTTAGGGGCTTCGGTGGCGACGAGCTGATTGAAGCATTCTTCGCCGAACTCGGTGGCGGACCGCACATGGCGCTTTTCATTGTAATGCTTGTTATGTTTCTACTCGGCTTCATTCTCGATTTCATCGAAATAACGTTTGTTGTCGTGCCGATTGTCGCGCCCATTTTATTGGCGATGGGTTTTGATCCCATCTGGCTTGGCGTCATGATAGCCGTCAACCTGCAAACATCATTCCTGACACCGCCCTTTGGCTTCGCCTTGTTTTACCTGCGCGGCGTAGCCGATGACTCGGTCGCAACGAGTGCTATCTACCGCGGTGTCATCCCCTTCGTGTTAATCCAGCTGAGCTTGTTGGCCATGCTGTGGCTAATTCCGGATATCGTCACTTGGTTACCTAGCTCACTGGGGCGTTGATCTGACATAGCCAATAAACGGTACATCCCTGAAACACCCTCACGGACTGCAGGAGAATGCGGTGAATCCCATCGATGAAACACCTAGACCACAGGGCGAACTCGCGCTGCAAACGGTTGCCATGCCTGCGGATACCAACGCAAATGGAGATATTTTTGGCGGGTGGCTGCTGTCGCAAATGGACATTGCAGGTGGCGTTGCGGCCTCAGAGGTAGCTGGCGGCCGTGTCGCAACGGTCGCGATTCAGGGCATGTCGTTTCTTACCCCAGTGCACGTCGGTGCCGTCGTGACCTGTTACTGCGACATTCTTGACATTGGTCGGAGCTCAGTGCGTGTGCTCATCGAGGTGTGGATTAACTCCCAACACGACGGCGAGCCAATTAAGGTAACCGAAGGCGAGTTCATCTATGTCGCAATCGATAACGCGAAACGTACGCGAACGATTACTGGTCAGTAAACGTGATAGGCGGTAACACTCGATCTCGGGCATTGAGGTAAGCACGCTCAGAGATCTCGTGATACGTCCGAACACCGTCCATAAACGACTCATAGGACGCGGAAATTTTCTGCGCCATGGGGTCTTCTTTCTTTAGCTGCTCTAGGGCGATCACGGCATTACTGTGGAGCACATCAATAACATCATCAGGCAATGGGCGTAGCTTTGTTGAATGCTTTTCTAGCAGCGTCGTAAGGGACTCATTGTTGCGCGCGGTGAACTCATCGAGCATGTCTTGATTTGTGGCTCTCGCTGCCCCCTCAACGATGGCTTGAAGGTCTGCGGGCAAGCGATCGAAGGCAACCTGATTTACCGTGAACTCAAGCATTGCCCCCGGCTCATGCCAACCCGGGTAATAGTAGTACTCAGCCACTTCCATTAGGCCCAAAGTACGGTCGTTATAGGGCCCAACCCATTCGACGGCATCGATGACGCCAGTCTGCATTGATGTATAGATCTCACCACCCGCCAGTCGAACAGCGGTGCCTCCCGATGCGGCGAACACCTCGCCAGCAAGACCCGGAATGCGCATCTTGAGACCATCAAGATCACTAGCTGACGTCAACTCTCTGTTGAACCAGCCGGCCATTTGAACCCCAGTTGACCCACCGGCAAATGGCCGCACACCAAACGGCGCATAAAGCTCGCGCCAAAGCTCAAGCCCGCCACCATAATGCAACCACCCGTTCATTTCCTGCGCGGTCATACCAAAAGGAACGGCGGTGTAAAACACGGATGAGGGAATCTTGCCTTTCCAATAGTAAGAGGCACCGTGTCCCATTTCAGCTACGCCCTGAGAGACCGCATCAAACACCTCGAACGGGGGCACTACCTCACCCGCTCCGTAGACTCGGACCGTCAATCGCCCATTGCTCATTTCACCCACGCGACGTGCAAAGTTTTCTGGGGCTGATCCAAGGCCAGGTAACCCCTTAGGCCAGGTGGTGACTAGCTTCCATTCAATGCTTGTTTCACTTCCAATGATGCGGGGGCCCGTATCATCGTCTGTCATTTGAACTTCAACAGCCCAGAGTCCCAGTGTTCCAACCCAGAGCAGCAAAAGACCCACAACGGCTACCGGTAACAATGTTCTCTCTTTCATCTAAGCCTCACAAAGCCTGAAGATTGGCGTATTGCAGAACCAACCACTTACTGCCTTCGGCAAAGTTTACCTCGATCCGCGCGTTGGCACCTCGACCTTCGATATTGAGCACCATGCCTTCACCAAACATGGGGTGAGTCACACGCTGACCCAAAGACAATCCCGAATCGTTTGAGGCAGCCACAGGCTGTTGCAACCGGTCGGCGAGGGGCCGGGTCAATCCCCCATGAAGCCGCACTTCCTCGATTAAGTCAGCGGGTATTTCCCGTACGAAGCGGGACGGCGTGTTATAGGTTTCGCTGCCGTGCAAGCGCCGGCTCTCTGCGTAGGTAATTAGCAAACGCTGCTGCGCCCGGGTGATACCGACATAAGCTAGTCGCCGCTCCTCCTCCAAGCGGCCTGGCTCCTCAACCGACATTCGGTGGGGAAATAAGTTCTCTTCCAGTCCAGCTAGAATAACGAGCGGAAACTCGAGACCTTTAGCGGAGTGCAGCGTCATCATTTGGACACTGTCTTCGTAAGGGTCCGCCTGGCTGTCACCCGCATCAAGCGCAGCACTATCTAGAAACTGTTGAAGTGGGGACAGCGAGTCGTCCTCAGCTCTAAAGGTCTTAGCCGCGGAAACCAATTCTTCGAGGTTCTCCACCCGCGCCTGTCCACGCTCCCCCTTCTCTGCCTTATGAAACTCAATCAAGCCTGTTCGATGGATGACGTGTTCCACCATTTCCTCAAGGGGAAGCTCTACCGTCTCGCTATCCAGCTCGTTAATTAAGGCGGCAAATCCCGCTAGTGATGATCGCGCTCTCGACCCAAGCAACCCGTTTTGTTGGGCAAGCCCGATTGCCTGCCACATCGATACGTTGTTTTCCCGAGCGATCGCGCGTAAATCGTCGACCGTCTTACTGCCGATACCGCGGGTAGGGGTGTTGATAATTCGCTCCAGCGCAGGGTCGTCTCCACGGCCAATGATCAATCGCATGTACGCCAGCGCGTTGCGAATCTCCAGCCGCTCGTAGAAGCGTTGGCCGCCGTAAATGCGGTAGGGGAGTCCCACACGGATCAGTGCTTCTTCAATGACGCGCGACTGCGCGTTCGATCGATACAAAATGGCGCTGGATTTTCGAGGATTGCCTTCATCATTCCACGACTGAATCTGCTCGACAATAAACCGCGCCTCGTCTTGTTCGTTGAAGCCGGCGTAAAGCTTAATGGGGTCGCCGTCCTCACCATCGGTCCAGAGGTCTTTACCCAACCGACCTGCGTTATGCGATATCACGCCGTTGGCCGCATCAAGAATCGTCTTAGTTGAGCGATAATTCTGCTCAAGACGAACGGTTTGCGTGCCGATAAAGTCCTGGGTGTATCGCTGAATATTTTCGATCTTTGCGCCACGCCATCCATAGATGGACTGATCGTCGTCACCCACGGCAACAACCGGGATTGCATCGCCGGCAAGCACTCTCAGCCAGGCGTATTGAATGGAGTTCGTGTCCTGAAACTCATCCACCAGTAAAATGTTGAAGCGCTCTTGGTAATGCACCAAGGTCTCTGGCGACTTCAACCATAGTTCATGAGCACGCAGCAATAGCTCAGCAAAGTCGACCAAGCCGCCCCGCTGGCAAGCCGCCTCGTAAGCCTCATAAATGCGCACCATCGTTTTGGCATATAAATCGCCCATGGACGGCTCAATATGCTGGGCGCGTAAGCCTTCGTCTTTTTGGCCATTGATGAACCACTGCGCCTGCCTCGGCGGCCACTTCGACTCATCAAGTCCAAGCTCACGACAAACACGCTTGACAAGTCTCAGCTGATCATCGCTGTCGAGTATCTGGAAATTTTGGGGGAGTCCGGCTTCTGCCCAGTGGGTTTGCAGAAGGCGATGCGCCAGACCATGGAATGTACCAATCCACAGACCGTGCGTCGGCCGCCCAAGCATTTCTTCAATCCGGCCCCGCATCTCTCGAGCGGCCTTATTGGTGAAGGTCACGGCCATGACAGAGTACGGCGAAAGGCCCTCAGCTCTGATGAGCCAGGCAATGCGGTGCACCAGCACGCGCGTCTTACCCGACCCTGCGCCCGCCAGCACCAGTTGATTACCTTGCTCTGCCGCTACCGCCGCGCGCTGCGCCTCGTTGAGGCCATCAAGAATATCTGACACATCCATGGGGTACAGTGTACTAGAAAGCGCCATTTACGACGGCCTACAAGCCGCGTTTATCTGGGCTTTCTGCTAATCTCTCACCAGGTGTAGGAGGGCAGACCATGGACGACAACGACGACGACAAGAAACGCGTACTCACGCCACCAGCTGAATGGTCAGAGGGAATGAAGCCAAAATCATCTGATGACTACGAAGATGGTATCGACGAGAGTACCGATTGGCTGGAGGATGATGACTTCGAGGTACCCCCTGCCAGCGAAGTGGACTCTGACCCAGATGACGTTACTGCCGATGACGTGGATGACGACGAAGCGGATGACGATGAGGTTTATGCTGACGACGATAGTGGCTCTGCCGCACTCCTAACCGATCACACGGCTACCGCTAAATCTGCCAGCAGGAGTGCCAAAATGCCGTGGGCTCTTGCCGTTATTGGATTTGTTGCCGCTGCCGCTATGACCGGTCTATGGGTCGATACGCAAAGCTCCAACAGTGCAGAAATTGCTGACTTAAAAGACACCATACGATCACTGCAACGAGTGGAAAATGAAAAAGCGTCGGAAGACACTGCACTGGCAGCAGACAACGAAGCACTCCGAAGCGAGATCGCGTCTCTCAAAGAACAAACCGAGGCGCTCACTGATGAAAATAAGTTACTCAAAAATCGGGAGGCTGAGCGTGCGGCCAAAGCGATCGCTCAACGACAAGAAGCGGCGCCCACCCAGCCCGTAAAGCCCGCGTCACCGATACTGGAACCACCCAGACAAGCTGGCGGGCCATGGTTTGTTAATCTGGAGAGTCATACCTCCCGCGCAACGGCCAACGACCGTGCGGCGGCGCTACGAGACACACTTAGACCGCTCAACATTTCCGTGGCCAGCGCAAAAGTCAACGGTCGCGACTATTACCGCGTTCGGGCGGCTGGCTTTGCCACGAAGGCCTTGGCCGGGCAAGCATCCGAGTGGATGTCAGCGCAGACAAACGCCGGTCCGTACTGGTTAGGGAAAGCCGAGGAGTCAACCAGCAGCGCTTCGAGGGCTACAAACTCACAAGCACAAACCATCGCATCCACGACAGCTGCCCCGCCCACAACAAAACGGCCGGTTCGCCTCAAGCAGCTGCCGATGCGAGATAACTGGTTTGTGTTCGTGGACACCTATGACAAAGGGGAGCGGGCTGACTCGGTTATTAATGAATTAGTGGAACAAGGCTTGGAAGCGAAGGTTGCCGTGGAATCGCGATCGGGTGAGCTTTTCTACCGTGTGCAAGTCGTTGGGATTGAAAGCGAAGCCAGAGGTAATGCAATTGTCGCTCAGCTCAAAGACAATGACTTTCGTAACGCCCGACTTCGTAAAACCGTCAACTAAACGCCGGTTATCTTCGGCATTGGCAAGTTATCCAGCATCATTTCGGTCTTCTCTGGAAGCTCCCCAACCCCTAGCGACACCCACGGCATACCCGACACCAACATAAAGGTGCCAATAATGGCCCAACGCCGGCGCCGACCTGTGAGTCCGACACGCTCCATGGCCGCCAACAAGGGCTCCGCTATTATGAAGGCCGCGATTATCGTAATGGCCCAACCAAGCTACAGATCGTTACCCCAGAAGGTGTGAACAAAGCCCGAGTAAAAGAGCCCCAGGGCGGCCAACAGGTTAATCACATACCGCATACTCACTCTAGCTCGGCATCAAATCCAGTCGTCCAGTGGCACGGTCATGTCCGATTGAACGTCGCCTGTATTAATAACACCCTTGGGCTCAACAATTAGGACCTTTGCTTCTGCCGATGCACGCGGACGATGCGGCACTCCCTTGGGAACAACCAACATCTGGCCTGCCTCGAGCTCGACTGTACCGTCCTGAAAATCAATCACTAACTTACCTTCCAAGACGATGAATGTTTCATCCGTGTCCTGATGGTTATGCCAAACAAAATCACCCTCGAGTCGTACCAACTTGAATTGGTAGTCATTCATTTCTGCCACCACTTTGGGTGACCACTGCTCGGTGAAACAATCAAACTTCTTAGCGAAGCTTATGGGCACGGGTGTTTTGTTCATGAAGCGATGCCTCTACCTAAGAAACTCTGAAGGTTTTGAACCACTGTTGCTTTGATAACACGCCGACCGCTTTGGTGTCAGATTCGTCGTGACTAACGACGGCACCAAACTTTTTAACAGCCGCGATAGATCGGAAATTTTGAGGTCCGATATCAAAAAAGACCCGGTCAACCACGTTGAATGCGCGCAATAGCATCGACTCTTTTATCTCCCGATTCGCTGACGTGCCCCAGAGCTCTCGAGCAACGAAGGTATAGCCAATCCTGATACACCGATTGGCTTCATCGAACCCATAAAATCGTGAGGAGCCGGCAGACCGCCCATTCGGCGTCTCTCTTATTACAAAACAACCCAAATCATTTGCGAGGCCGCCCTGAAAAAAGCGCTGAAATCTGGAACGTTTCCACCGATCAGCTTCTGAATGCTGCTCCCACAACGGGGGATCACTGGCTACGGCATATAAGGCATCGAAGTCATTTGGGGTTAATAATTCTAGAGCATAGTGTTCGGTCTGCAATGGGAGTCTGAATATCAACCCGTCCTCTGCAACCGAACCCGCGTCAGCAGACATGGTCAATCGCCGTGTAACTCTGCAATTAGCTTTGCCGCCTGCGCTCTAACCAGATCAGCGTCCGGACCGATCAACGTTATATGGCCAAGCTTTCGGCCTTTTCGCACGCCCTTTCCATACGTCTGAATTAAGGTACGAACCGGGCCCCCTGGCATGTGTGACGGGAGCTCGTCATTGAGTAAATTGACCATTGATGCAGATTCGGTAAATGAAGGCTCGCGCACCGACTCGCCCATGACGCAACTCACATGTTGAGTGAATTGATCTGCGCCAAGAGCGCCAATAGTCCAGTGACCCGTATTGTGCACCCGGGGGGCAATTTCATTAACGATGAGTTCACCGTCAGTGAGAAAAAACTCAATGGCCAAAACACCCACATAGTCCATGGCATTGACTAAGCGCTTGGCATAGTCCGCGGCTAAATCGGCCAATGTTGTATC
>CAJWEV010000021.1 GCA_913031575.1 uncultured Halieaceae bacterium
ATGATATAGGCACCGTTAAATGATCTGCCCCTCATGAAGTTCAGCGATTTGAACTGGATGTTGGCACGTTCCTTTACATACTCGATGCTGCCATTTGAGCACTCGTCTGCTCCGTGAAGAATTTCAAGGTTATCGTCAAAGGCCGCCAACCAGGGCGCCATTTTTTCTTCCTCGGTCCCCGGCAAAAAACCAATCTCTTCAGCCATGGGAGGTGTTGAACGAGCTACAATGAGCTTTTTGTATTTTTTCTGCTCCAAAATAGCGTGTAGGCCATAAGCCAAAGCCAATAACGTCTTACCCGACCCCGCCGGTCCCGTCAGCACCGTCATATCCAGATCATCGTTGTCAAGCAGACGCATGGCCATAGCTTGCTCCAAGTTCCTTGGCGCCAGGCCCCAGAAGCGCTGATTCATCAAATTGTCTCGGCTGTCGACAGCGAGGTAGACGAAGTCTTGGTCAACGTAATCGACAAAGGCAATAAAGCCGTTGTTGTCATACAAGAACTGGTTAGGATAGGCCTCCGGCAACTCTGACCGTGGAATCCTGTGAAGTGTCATACCGTCCTCACGCACCGTATCCACACGATCAATGCCTTCCCAAAACTCAGCCTCGCTCTTCTTATAGCCGGTCGCTAGAAGGTCAATATCATCAAGCACTCGGTCGTGACGGTAATCCTCGACATGCAACAAACCAGAGCCCTTCGCCTTGATCCGCATGTTGATATCTTTGGTGACCAGACACACAAACTCGCTCGGGTGCTCTATTTGGTACTTCAGGGCCACGTTAATGATGCGATTATCGTTCGCTTGATCCTGCGTGCTATCGAGAAACGGCACGTGCTCGTTAGCGTCCAACAACTGATCCGGGAATACCGCCAAGCGCCCCAAGGCACCCGATACAGTCGAGCCGGCAATTTCAACACCATCTTGAATGGCCGTAGGTGATGAGGATCCCACCACTTTGTCGATCATCTGAATAGCAATACGTGCCTCTCGACTGACCGACTTGTCACGCCGATCCTTGATGTGATCCAGCTCTTCAAGAACGGTCATGGGAATTACGACGCGATGCTCTGCGAAAGCTGCGATTGCCGTTGGATCATGAAGCAGCACATTGGTATCTAAGACGTACGTCTTCACCTCCGCGGGGCTTAGCTGTGTGACTTCGTTAGGCAAGCTTGCAGATTGCGTCATGAGATCTCCGACCATATTTCAAAAACTAAAATGACCATCACCTCGCTCTTATCAAGTGGCGAGAACTTTGCACTAATTACAGTTGGTAAAGGATAGGCGCTTGCAGATGCAAAACACAGTGACTTGGTACGTGGTGTCAAGGCAGAGCCGACAAACATCATTACCGATAAACCGTCCTACTCTTTCTATTTCGGGCCTTTGCAGTAAAACCATCGAACCCGTGCATGTCAATTGCCGGTTGATGAATTTTTTTGGGCGCCACAAAAGCGTGAAAAATTGGGGGCTGTCAGCTAGGATTTACGCTTTGATGACGATAGTCATCTCGGCGGTACCAACCTTTTTAAGAGACTCCTCGGTGTATGTTAGATAAAAACGCCCTAAGCCAACTTCAGGGCCTTAAAAACAAGATTGATGCGGAAAAAGAATACGCAGAGGGAACTGTTAAAGCGACACGAAGCCGATTTGGTTTTGTGGTACTCGACGACACCCGAGAAATATTTTTGCCTCCCGACGAAATGCAGCGCGTGCTGCCAGGAGACCGGGTCTCCATCGTTATCAAACCAGCAGCCGCAAAAGACAAGTCAGGCAAAGCTCAGAGCATAGCTGAACTCGAAAAACTGCGCTCAACCGCAGTGGATAATTTCGTCGGGGAAGTGGTTCAAAAAGGTAAAGCTTTTTTCGTTGCTCCCGATGTCCCCGATCTCATGCATTTCACGCGGTGGCTTTTCATCCCCCCGAACGCTCGCTCCCGCGCGAAAGCTGGCGACCTCGTTCATTGCCGACTTCAGCGGCACCCGTTTGCAGATGGCAAGCCGTCGGTGCAAGTGCTGCAGTCATTTGGACCCATAGGAACGCCAGGGCTTGAAAACGATTATTGCGTGGCGCGAGCCGGTTTAGAGAAAATGCTCCCGAGGGATCAGTTCAAAGCCATTGAGGCCCTCGTTGATCACGGCACCACCGTCGACGAGACTCGAGAGGACCTCCGCGCGCTGCCACTGGTCAGTATCGACTCTCCAAACACGGTCGATATCGATGATGCAATATGCGCGGAGCCACAGCAAAAAGGCTGGCTACTGACAGTGGCCATTGCCGATCCCACTACCCATTTAAAAGAGGCCGCCGACCTAACGACCTTGATTGCCACTCGTGGTACGTCACACTACTTCCATGGTCTCGCGATACCAATGTTGCCGGAGGTGTTGGCTCAAAGCGCGGCCTTGAGGCCTCAAGAAGACAAAAATGCCCTGGTTTGTCGTCTGACCATTTCACCAGACGGGGATATCACTGACTCGAGCATCCAACTTGCTATTGTTCAATCTAAAGCCAAGCTCAGCTATCAAGAAGTGGAGGAGGTTTTTACAAATGGTGCTGAGCACGAGTTCGCAGTGCCTTTGAAGCATCTGAATGACTGCTACAGCGCCCTTCGTGCTTGGCGTAAATCTCGAGAGCTCGTCATAGAACACCGCCCCGAGCATCGCTGGTTGCTCAACGAAAACAAGCAAATCGATCGCATCGAAGAGGTACAGAAGAAAGCATCACAGCTACTAGTTGAGGAGTGCATGATTGCGGCCAATCGGTGCATGGCCCAAGCCCTAAAGGATGCGGAGCTGCCCGGGCCTTTCGTAACACATGCCGGGATTCGACGGGACCGCGCCGAGGAAGCAAAAGAATTCTTAACCCGCTTTTTACCCGAACAGCATACCGTCAACTTCTCCACACTCGATGGTTTTCGCATGCTGATAAATGCGCTGAATGCAGCTGGTGATGAGCGACCTTTGCGGTCAATGATTAATCGATTGATGTCCCGCGCGACTTTTAGCGTCAAGCCAGCCCCTCACATGGGCATGGCGTTACCGGTCTACACCAACGGAACATCCCCTCTGCGCAAAGCGTTGGACTTTTGTGTGCACCTCCAGATCAAAGCAATGCTGGGTGACACAAGTGTGAAGACAGCGCCCGCCACTGTATTCGATCTCATTAATCAGGCCACTGCGAAGAACAGACAAGCAGTGACAGCTGCTAACAGCTGGCTGAGCTGTAACTTCCTCAACGCACAGAGCGCCGACGGACAGTCTGACTATGACGCCGAGATTGTGCATATCAACACTTCAGGCTTCACAGTGAAGCTCAAAGATTCGGGACTCGAAGGCACTGTCGACCTCAGAAGAGAGGAAGAAAAATTTAGCTTTGACAAATGGGAGATGGCACTCATTAGTAAAACGCGGCGCTATCAATTAAGGCAACGGATCCGTGTGCGATACCAGCCAGTCGAGAAGCCACGTGGTGAGAGTGCTCGGTTTTGTGTGATCGAGGTTCTGTGATCTAGGACACGGCGCGCACACTCCATACCCCGCACGTCAAAGCAGTAAAATAGGCACCCACAATACGATAGCTAGGACGAAGTCACCATGTCGCAAACTCACTCTGTAAAAAATCTCCTCGGCGACGAGGCGCTAATCGGTAGTCAAGTGACCATTCAAGGGTGGCTACGAAGTAAACGCGATTCAAAAGCGGGCATCTCATTCCTAGCGGTAAACGACGGTAGTCACCTCGATAGCTTGCAGTGTGTCGCCCCCAGAGAGCTCGAAAATTATGACGATGGAATCTTAAAACTCTCGACCGGCTGCGCTGTCATTGTCTCAGGTGAGTTAGTTGCATCGCAGGGTGTGGGTCAGTCCGTTGAAATTCAGGCGTCACAAGTTGAACTCGTAGGTGATATTGACGACCCAGAGTCTTACCCCATTGCCAAAAAGCGTCACACCTTCGAGTACCTTCGGACCCAGGCCCATCTGCGGACGCGAACCAATACCTTCGGTGCGGTAACACGCGTGCGTCATACCTTAGCCAACGCCATTCATGACTTCTTCCACTCGGCAGACTTCTACTGGGTTAATACACCTATTATCACGGCCAGTGACTGTGAAGGTGCTGGTGAGTTGTTTCGCGTCAGCACGCTCGATCTCACTAACATACCAAGGGATGACAAAGGTCAAGTCGACACCTCTCAGGACTTTTTCGGTAGCGATGCGTATTTGACCGTATCAGGGCAACTCGCAGTCGAGTCCTACTGCCTATCGATGAGCAAAGTATACACCTTCGGACCGACCTTCCGGGCCGAAAACTCAAACACCTCACGACACCTAGCTGAGTTTTGGATGGTTGAACCTGAAGTCGCATTTGCCGACCTTGCGGATAACGCAACGCTGGCTGAGCGACTTTTGAAATCTGTCACGCAGCGCGTGCTGAACGATTGCGAGACAGACCTAGGCTTCTTCCAACAACGAATCGATGACACCGTGCTCGAGCGATTAACCAACATCGTCGATCAGCCGTTCGTAAGAGTGACCTACTCCGACGCCATCGACATTTTACTGAAAGCTGGTAGGAAGTTTGAGTTTCCTGTCGAATGGGGCGTTGACATGGCCTCAGAGCACGAGCGCTTTCTATCAGAAATACATTTCAAAGCCCCTGTCGTGGTCACTGATTATCCCCGCGACATCAAGGCGTTTTATATGCGCCTGAACGACGATGAACGCACGGTAGCGGCCATGGACGTGTTGGCGCCCGGCATCGGCGAAATCATCGGCGGCAGTCAACGCGAAGAGCGCCTCGATGTATTGGACGCGCGAATGGATGCGGCGGTAAAAGATACCTTGTGGTGGTACCGCGATCTTCGCCGCTACGGCACGGTGCCGCACGCCGGTTTTGGCTTGGGCTTTGAACGTTTGGTTGCCTACATCACGGGAATGGAAAATGTGCGAGACGTTATTCCATTCCCCCGAACCCCCGGCAATGCCGAGTTTTAATGGCACTTCATGAAGACTCCCCATGAGTAAGCAATTGCAGGTCGCCCTACTTCTAACGGGCAACGAGTTGATGAGTGGGGATACGGTCGACAGTAATTCCTCCCGCATCGCACTCGCCCTGGGAGCGCATAAGATTGGCGTCGGTAAGAAAATAACCGTCGGCGATGATCCTGCGCTACTCAGCGACAGCCTTGCTGATCTGTGTGCGAGCGCAGAGGTTGTCATCATCAACGGCGGTCTTGGGCCTACGGAAGACGACCTCACTGCGGAGTTAGTGGCGGAAGTTGCCGGGCAAGCACTAGTGAATCACCCGAAGGCAATTGAGCATCTTGAAGAGTGGTGTGAACGGCGGGGGTTGGAGCTCAATGCAAGCAACTTAAAGCAAGCCCTGCTTCCTGAGGGCGCTGACTTGGTTGCGAACCCAATTGGCAGCGCCGTCGGCTTTGCGTTAGAGGTGAATGGCACACTGGTGATTACAACGCCCGGTGTTCCGGTGGAGCTCACTGCAATGCTCCCCGAAATCTGTGATCGTGTCGCTACGCGTGTCGGCGGTGGTACTGCCTTTATCTGCAGACTACAAACCTTTGGTATTGGCGAGTCGACGATTCAGGAACTGGTGAATGCGCGCACTGATGATTGGCCGGACGGGGTAACCTTGGGCTTTCGATCGGGGCTGCCCCAGCTCGAACTCAAGTTGCAGGTCGATAACGCCAATCTCCTAGATAACCGAGACGACGCCGAAAATTTACTTCGCGAGCTCATCGGCGATCACATCATCGGGTACGACGACGAGCAGCTGGCCATGTCCTTGCAGCGAGCACTGCTCGATCGACAACTGTCGGTGACAGCTGCAGAATCTTGCACTGGCGGCTTGATTTCGTCGCTCATCACACGCGAAGCAGGTTCATCGCAAGTCTTCGGCAGCGGGTTCGTCACCTACTCTAACGCAGCCAAGCGCAGCGTACTGGGTGTTCCCGAGACAACACTGGTCCAATACGGCGCAGTGAGTGAGCCGGTTGTGCTTGCCATGCTGGCCGGAGCACTGCAAAAGAGTGGTTCGGATATGGGTATCGCGGTATCGGGCATTGCAGGCCCCGGGGGCGGGTCAGACGATAAACCCGTAGGCACCGTCTGGATGGCGTGGGGCACAACAGTGCACCACCAGGCCATTCGACTGCAGGTGCCAGGTTCTCGAGAGCGTTTTCAGATTATTGTCGCGGCCATTGGACTCGATATCATGCGCCGTCAAGTGTTAGAGCTTCCGCCGATACCCCATTACATCCAAAGGTTTATTCACCGCGTGTCCTGACCTAGGGTTGCAGGCGTGAGCGGCTCCAACCATTGGCGTACTGGTACACAAAGCGGTCGTGTAATCGGTCTTCTCCACCCTGCCAAAACTCAATCCGCTCAGGGACTAATTTGAAGCCCCCCCAATGCGGCGGCCTAGCTACGTCGTCACCATCAAAACGCTCTAGCGTCGCCTGATACTGAGCCTCAAGCGCTTCGCGGCTGGCGATTGGCTGACTTTGCTGGGACGTCCAGGCGGCAATCTGACTGGCTCGAGGTCTCGCCGCAAAGTAAGCATCTGAATCGGACTCGGCGATTTTCTCTACCTTTCCCGACACACTGACCTGCCGATCCAGTTCATTCCAGGGGAAGAGCATCGACGACCGTTCGTTTTTGACTAATGCCGCTGCTTTGTCGCTGTTGTAATTAGTAAAGAAAACGAAACCGTCCTCGCTGACGCCCTTCAAGAGGACAAATCTTTGACGGATTGATCCGTCAGGTTGAACCGTCGCCACCACCACCCCCGTAGGGTCGGCCAACCCCGCTGCACTGGCGTCTTGTTGCCATTGCTCGAACAACACCAGCGGATCATCGGGCATTGACTCATCGCGCAGTCCGCCTTTGGTGTACTGCCGGCGGTAATCTTTTAGTTCCATGACTCCTCCTAAGGGCCCTATGGTAATCGAAGTGGGCAGTACTCTGCGTAAACGCGATGATGTGTTAGCTTTGCACCAAAATTGCTACACCGAAAGTTTTGGAGATCCCTCATGCGCTTCGCCAGCCTGCTCATCGCCATCGCGATGACATTCAACGCTTCCACTGTCAACGCACAAGCCGAGGACCAAGGTGGGCCGCTGATTGACTACGGAACTCGCTTTATCCCTGCCATTGCATCCAAAGGCATGGTCTCTGGTCCTGAAAAGCTCGCTTCAGAGGCAGGTCTCGAGATGCTTAAGCGTGGCGGAAATGCGATTGATGCAGCGGTAGCCACAGGTTTTGCGCTGGCGGTCACGCTGCCACGCGCAGGCAATATTGGTGGTGGCGGCTTCATGCTGGTGCACCTGGCGGAATCCAACGAGCAGGTGTTCATCGATTATCGTGAGATGGCGCCAGGTAGTGCCTCACGAGATATGTTCCTTAACGAAGATGGCGCCGTGAATAAACAGATGGCCTACAACAGTGTCAGTGCAGCTGGTATTCCTGGCACGGTTGCGGGAATGATTCACGCACTGGCAAAGTACGGCTCACTCGATCTTAAGACAGTGATTCAACCGGCAATCGACCTCGCGGAAATTGGTTTCGAAGTTCCCGCAGCCTTGCATCTCAATTTGCGCTCTGCATCGAAGCGCTTGCTCAAAAATGCTGAGGCAAATCGTGTCTACCTCGGCGGTAACGGCATAGCACCCGCCCTGGGTACCGTATTCAAACAGCCTGATTTAGCCAAGACCCTCAAACGTATCCGCGATCAGGGAAGTGACGGCTTTTATAAAGGGAGAACTGCCGAGTTAATCGTCGCTGAAATGCAGCGACACGGCGGACTAATAACCGAGGCCGATCTGGCGAGCTATCGCGCCATCGAGCGCAAACCGGTGCGTTCCAGATTCCGTGACTATGAACTCGTCAGTGCGCCACCGCCGTCTTCAGGCGGCGTCCACGTCTCTCAGATCTTGAAATTACTCGAGCCTTTCCCGCTCAAGGACTTAGGTCATAACAGCGCTAGGTACCTGCATCTACTCATCGAGTCGATGAAGCTCGCCTATGCCGATCGAAGCGAGTATTTGGGTGACCCTGACCGAACAGCGATTCCCGTCGCACAATTAACGAGCGAGGATTATCTGAATCAGCGAAGGACTATCATCCGTGATGAAGTGGCGACACCCTCAGCTGAAATCCGACCGGGTAGCTTGGAAGATATAGAGAGTACTGAAACGACTCATTACTCCATCGTCGATCAGTTCGGGAACGTGGTCTCAAACACCTACACGATTAACTTTAGTTTCGGCTCAGGCATTGTCGTTCCTGGCACCGGCATGCTACTGAACAACGAAATGGATGACTTTGCTGCTAAACCCGGGTTCCCCAACGGTTACGGCTTGGTTCAGGGAGAAGCCAACGCCGTATCGGCGGGTAGTCGACCACTTTCCTCAATGACACCAACGCTTGTATTTAGAGACGGAAAGCCATGGATAGCCACGGGCAGTCCCGGTGGATCGCGCATCATTACCGCCGTCGCACAAACACTTCTCAACGTTATGGCATTTGACATGACACTCGGTATGGCGACGTCGGCCCCGCGAATTCACCACCAATGGATGCCCGACATGGCCATGGTGGAGCCAGGTATTTCTCCCGATACGGTGTCTATTCTCGAGGCGAGTAAACACAAGATATTGCGATCTAACAGCACCATCGGGCGGGTCAACTCGGTACAGATTGAGGATGGCTGGTTTTACGGTTATGCAGATCCAAGGCGACCGGGGGGCCACGTCGCGGTCTGGTAACTCAGCTCAGCGATCGCACTTTCATTGTCTGGCGACCCACGGCAACAAGGTCGCCATTCGCATCCCAGATTTCACAGTCCTGTTCAGTCACGCCCTTTATCAAGGTATGCGATCTAGCCCTGCATAAAATGGGGCCAGGTGCTGGCTTACCGCGCAATTGAACGGTCATCTCTACGGTCGGCACCCAACCTACGTTAGGTACAAGTGTAAAAGAAGGCGGCGGCATCATGTCGCCAAACATTAAGAGATCGATTGGATGAATATCGGCGCCGTCCACGTATTGCATGTAGGCAATAAACTCACCGGTGTTGGTGGGTTGCTGATCAGCAAAGAACTCTCCGCCGCTCACAATGCGCGTATCGATCGTGTTGTGAATCTCCAGCACACTGTGTTTCGGCACGTCGATGGACTCTAAGGGCGGAACATCTGGCGGCGTCATGATCGTGTTGGTTGGGCCTTTCAAACGATCGAGATCGGTGCAGGCTGCGTTGGCCACAATCTTCAGATTGCCGTCCTGATACAGGCGTGCCGATGCGAACTGAGTGCCTTTGCCAAGCCGAAGAATTTCAACCTCAACCTCCGCTTCACCCAGCTGGGTCGGCTCGAGATAAAACGCGTTAATCGAGAGTGGATCCGCATGGTTTAGTGACTGCGATATCGCGCGTCCAACAATTGCGAGAACATAGCCGCCGTTAGGTACACGACCAATTCGCCATCCCTTTTGCAAATTGGCACGCCACCGATTTTCGCCGATCGCTTCAAGTGCCGTGTCGTCTACGAATTTGCCCATTTGCTCACCCAGTGTTATCACCTGTCCAGATCACGCCCAATCCCCGGTCGCGGCGGAAGTGTACACACCTTGTGCTAAGACGTAGAGATTATGTGAATACTATCTCTATACTTGGGTGTAAACAGAGGACTGACTCGTGAAAGTATTTTCGGCAGGTCTCGCATTATCGACCGCATTGACAGTAGCGACACTTATACTGACTGCGCCATTGACTTGGGCACAGGACGGTTTGTATGGTGCATATGACCCTCGAAAGCAAGAAACCCTATGGAACGAAGCCATTTACCTGCAAAGCAGCGGACAGCACAGCGAAGCAATTGAAAAGCTAAAGCGCGCCGCACACCTGAGTCGCATTAATGATGGACTCAATGCCAAAAGTCAGCTCCCGTACCTCCGCGCAGAGATTGCCAGCCATCGTGCGCTCGACCAGCTTACGATGGCAGACGAGCGTCAGGCTTATTTGTCCCGCATTGAATCGACGACCATCCCTTCCGGACCGGAAAAAGTAGAAGCGCTACTGGCACAGGCGGAGTGGCATCAATACGCACTACTCCAGGATATTGACGAGGAAGAGGAAACCACAGCCAGAATGGGCAAAGCCTGGAACTTCTACCGTCGCGCACTCAATGAATCGATCGCCACCTATGGTGAAGAATCGGAAGCGTTGATTCCTGCGCTAGAGGGCATGGTGCGCGCGCAATACCTACTGGCGAGTCATCGCGGCATCGGGGCCGCAATGCCCGGAAAAATGGACCGTGATGCCACCAATTATGCTGCCGGCAAAGCCACCTTTAAACGCGGCTTGTCGGTTCTTGTTGCCATGCAGCAGCTCAATCGAGATAGCTTGGGCGTGAGTCGGGAGATTCAGGCGGAAGACCTTCTTCGGATGGGCGACTGGGCGTGGTGGACTGGCAATCGAATGAACGCCATTAGTTTCTACCAAGAAGCCCTCGCACTGGCTAATGGTGAAAATTTAGCGGAGAGCGAGGCGCCAGCTGCTGAGGAAAACGCCCTCGATGCAGAAAGTGACGAACTTGAGATCGACGCTGAAACTACACCAACAAGCGACGCGCTAACGACAGAGGTAGAGACCCCTTACACTGAACCTGCGGGCACCATCACTGCAAACGGACCAACATTGATTGCCGATGTGCAGCAAGACCTATCGGAAGCAGCGAAACTGCCGGATCCTATCGTTGAGGCAACTGAAGATGATGCTGGGCAGTCGGAGGCCCTGATGGTCGCATCATCGACGGAACCCTACCCGATCTTCCGTATACTCGATACACCAGTGGCATTACCCGCGGTACCGGGCTTTGATCCTGTGCTGGATATCAAACAGAGCGAACCCGCGGAGGGTGACCTCGTTGTGAGTTTCAATATCAGCGCGACCGGTAAAGCGGTCAATCTGGAGCGCATTCAGTTCCCAGTAGTCGAGGGCATCAGAGGCCCAGAACGGGTTCTTCGACGGCTGAAAAAGATGCGCTTTAGGCCTGTTTTCGAGGACGGAAAACCGGTGGAAAGCGAGACGATTACATGGGTATTTGAACCCAAGCATTGGGCAATACCAGGCGCTGTAACGACGGAGGAATCAACGTGAACGGTAACGCGATGAAAGGTCTGATTGCGGTAGCTGCGATTCTGCCACTCTTGGCGGGTTGCCCATCAGCGAGTATGCCAACGACACCTTCCAGCCCGTCTGCATCCATGCCACCCGGCGGCAGCTCTGGATCTAGCGGCTCATCCGGTAGCTCATCCTCAAGTGGCGGCGGCTCTAGTGGTTCATCTAGCTCGTCTGGTGGTTCATCCGGCGGTGGTTCGTCTGCTGGCGGGTCATCGGGCGGTGGCGCATCCTCTGGCGGCGGTGCATCGGGCGGCGGATCCTCTGGCGGTGGCGCCGCGGGTGGCGGCATGCCGGGCGGAAGCCAGGGAGGCGGTTCCGGCGGTATGGAAAGCGGAGATCCTGGTGGATCGGGCGATGGTGCGATGGCAGGCGGCGACCCAGGATTCGGTGACTCCATTGGTGGCGATCTCTCACTGCCCAGCCTAGTGGATGAAGAGCCGGTCTACACTGCGTCATCGAGTAGTAGCAGCAGCGGTAGTGGTTCGAGTAATGGCTCCAGCGAAGGGGGTGGTAGCTCATCAGGAAGCGGTTCAAGTGGCAGCAACAATGGAAATCCATCATCAGGCGAAGCTGACGGGCAAGTTGCATCTAATACAGGCACAGGCCAGGCAGGCGGCACACGCGCGCAAGGTGGTTTAGAGCCTGACTGGAGTGCCACCGACACCATGACAACAGCAGAGCGTGTTGCCGTGCTGGATAGGCAGCTCGAAGAGAGCACAGGCGTGTTTGATGCCATTATTCGGGAAGAACAACGTCAGCAGCGGGAAAGCCAACGGGAACAAGGCGCAACTACCCAAAGCTCGTCGCAAAGCTCAAATGGCTCGGGAACCGAGACAAGCTCCGGTGGTCGAAATCCTTATGAAGCAGACGATCAAGGTGGATATGGCTCCATGGGCGGCGGTATGGGTGGCCGCTCGGGAGGGGCGCCTGATGCCCCAGCCGTCTACGAGGCACCTGAGGACATTCCATCGGGCAATGATGATGACATTGTTGCGCGCCAGCTTCGCGAGGCTGCAATGCGGGAGCCTGATCCCGACATCCGGGAAGCGCTATGGGACGAATATCGAAAGTACAAAGGTATTGAGATACCCGAAGAATGATTAATCGTCTTACGACACTGCTGACTCTGCTGGTATTACTCAGCGGTTGCGTTACCGAGACGGTAAAAACAACGGCAGTGCCAGCACTAAGCACCTATGAGACCTCACTCCCCAGTGATGAGGTGCTAGATATTGCGGTGGTGGTTTTTGATCCGGGCATCGCGGACGTTGACCCTGAAGAAGGCATCTATCCCGAAATTAGGCGCGCCGAGGCGACGTTTATGGCGCGCGAACTCGCTCTCGTGCTGGATGATCAAGGCGTTTGGGGGGCTAGTCGGGTTGTGCCCTCCTCCGAGCACATCACCGATGTTCTAGTCACGGGGGCAATAGCGCAGTCAGATGGAGAGGCACTCTCCCTAGCCATAAGGGCAGTAGATGCTCAGGGACGTATCTGGCTCGATAAACAGTACGCCGGGACGACCAGTCGATATGCCTATCAGCAGACTCAACGCGTCAAGAAGGATCCGTTTCTCGCTATCTACAGGGATATAGCGAACGACTTAATTGCGGTTTTTAAATCCCTAGCTCGGAGCGATCGGCTGGCTATTAGAGATGTATCCAAACTGAAGTTTGCCCAGAGTTTCGCGCCCGAGGCCTTTGAGGGCTATCTCAGTGACGATGAGGGCGCACTGACACGCGCGGTCCGGCTACCCGCAGAGAGTGACCCCATGATGGCGCGAATTGGCGCCATTCAGCAGCGCAACCACATCTTCGTCGACACACTACAAGGCCATTACGACAACTTCTCAGGTTCGATGGGTGGCCCCTATAACGAATGGCGTCGCTTGAGCTACGAGGAAACCGTCGCATTGCGTGAGCTTGAAAACGAAGCACAAACCCAGTTAATCATGGGTGGTATTTCGTTACTGGCAGGTATCGCGGCAGCCACTTCCGATGATCGCAATGTGAGAACTGCGGGTGCCGTCGGGATGTACGCGGGTGGCGGCCTGATTAAGAGCGGCCTAGAGCGCAGGGCCGAAGCCAATATTCACTCACTGGCACTCGAGGAGTTAGGACAGTCATTGGAGGCTGAAATCACGCCACAAGTCATCGAGCTGGAAGACCGAACTATCCAGCTTTCAGGTACGATTGCGGATCAATACGGACAGTGGCGTGAGATTCTCAGTGATATCTACGCTGCCGAAATTGCTGAGCTTCCAACCGATATAAGCCAGCCCTCCCCATAAACGAGTCTTGCCGATAGATGACAGACGATAGCAAAGACGCGTTGCGCGCGGCGTCCTTTGAGCCCAGAGCCGACGCTCCAAGTGGACAAGAGGTCTCCGATAGCCCTCGGCCCCTAGGCACGTGGATAGCGTTAGCGGTAGGCGTGATGCTGCTCGGGTTCGTCGTGTTCATTTTGCCTCAGCTCGCGCACACACCTGAGACTCAGTCTTCAGCTGGACCGAG
Source organism: uncultured Halieaceae bacterium (assembly GCA_913031575.1). GTDB lineage: Bacteria > Pseudomonadota > Gammaproteobacteria > Pseudomonadales > Halieaceae > Luminiphilus. The sequence goes on from CAJWEV010000021.1 coordinate 13,712, forward strand.
CTCTGTTGCGGAAGGCACGCAAACAACCTCCGCATCATCGCCCATGGGATCGCAAGAGAATGCCTCGGAACGAAGCCCCTTTGCGGAAGCGCAGCTGGCCAAAGTAAGGCGCTCAGCGCAGGAAGTACTGCAATCATTGCTGGAGACCCAGTCTCGACTCGAGTCGCGCGGTGTTGATCAATGGGCCGCTGATGACTTTTTAGCCGCGAGTGCCGTCGCTTTAGAAGGTGATTCCCTATACCGAGCACAAGATTTTGATGCGGCCGAAGCTCTGTATCAGCAGGCACTGGATTCGTTGAACGGACTCGAAGCAAGGCTAAGCAACGAAATCGATAGCAGGCTGGCGTTGCTACTCGACGCGATCGAGTCAGGCGATGAAGCCACAGCAGGCACGATCGCTCCCTTGCTTCAACAGATGGCGCCTGATAGCGATGTGGTGTTCGATGCTGTCGAACGCGTACCCCTCATGCCGGCCATTACAAAGCTAGAAACAGCCGCGAGGGCAAGCTTCGAGCAAGGTCGTTTGAGCACTGCGGTATCTCAAGTCGATGAGGCGCTGGGGCTCGATCCCGCACACCAGCGTTTGGCAAACGTAGCTCAGCAGTACAAGTCGGCACTAACCCAGCAGCGTTTTGAAGATGCCATGACGAAAGGTTTCGCGTTATTGGGTGACAATGATTTCACCGGCGCACGGGCTTCCTTTCAGTCGGCACGAACTATTCTTCCCGCCGCCAATGGTCCGAGAGCGGCGCTGGCACAGCTCGAGGAGGCAGAGACCTTATCGCGCCTCAATGACTTGCTGAGTCAGGCCGCTGATCTTGCGGCAAAGGAGCTGTGGGCGAAGGCAGTTGACGTGTTAGAGGCGGCGCTTGCCATTGATGCCAGTCTTGTTGAAGCGTCAGATGGCCTTGATCAGGCCCGCCCGTTGGCCGAGCTCTTTGCGAAACTCGATACGATCGTGGAAAAGCAAGCGCGGCTGGTCGATCCTGTTGTACTGAGTGAGGCGCAACTTTCTCTGTCAGAGGCCGAGGCCGCGCTAGCCGCGAGCGCCGAAACATCGCCTGTGCTCAAAGACAAAGTAGCGGCGGTTCGATCGGCAGTGGCTACGGCCAGTACACCGCTGCCCGTCGTCATCACCTCAGATGGTCTAACGGAGATAACCATCAAGCGTGTTGCCCGTTTGGGTACCGTCTCATCAAGAACCGTCTCGCTTCGGCCCGGCCAATATCAATTCCTGGGTAGCCGCGACGGTTACCGAGACGTGTTGGTCACTGCCAGTATCAACGCCACATCCGATAATCGTATTGACGTTCGATGCGAGGAGGCGATCATTCGCTAATGTCTAAGGAGCGCAACCAATCCGAGCCCTTGTCACCCACTGCATTTGAACCTCGGGGTGAAACAACAGTGGCGACAACTCGACGCATAACGCCAGCCGCTACATTGCTGGTCGTAGCGGGCTTGGTCATCGCCTATGTCCTGTTCTTCTTGCTCACGGCTCGATCGGTATCAGTCACTGTGGAGTCAGAAACCACACCGACTATCGATATCTCGGGACTGCATTTACCCTTCGGTGAGCGTTTCCTGATGAGACCCGGCTCCTATGAGCTCAATGTCACCGCTGAGGGATATCGAGCCTACACTGGGACTTTGCGGGTAGACGATGCCGAAGTGCAAACACAGGCGGTGGTGCTAACGCCTCTGCCCGGGACATTGGTTATAGAGACCGTACCGGCGTCAGCGACTGTGTCATTGAGCGGGACCGTAATCGGTGTCACGCCCTTGACCATCGATGAGGTAGACGCGGGCGAGGTAACCGTAGGCTTGGTGGCCGAGCGTTATCTACCCTACGAGACCACCATTGAGGTGACGGGAAGAGCCCAAACACAGCGGTTCTCTGCCAGCCTGACGCCGGGCTGGGCTAGAGTGTCAGTGGAGACGATTCCTGCCGAGGTCTCAATAAGCATTGATCAGCAGAACGTTGATTGGTCGGCGGTCACATCCAGCGAACAAGTACTCGAAGTCATGCAAGGCGCGCGCGAAATCACTTTCAGTGCCCCGGGTTATGTCGACGAGGTGGTCGAGCTCGATTCTGTCGCCGATACCGATGTCGACCTGGGCATTATCGAACTCACACCGGCGGCGGGGATACTCCGTTTAACCTCAATCCCTGCAGGCGCTGTTGTCACCCGCGATGGTCGCTTTGTCGGCGCCACTCCAACTGACGTCACGATGGAACCCGCGACACGGCATCGCATCGAGCTAAGCCGCGCGGGCTACTTACCCAAATCTTTTAGCCTGTCACTGGAAAAGGGTGCGAGCGTTAACCGACAAGTCGTTTTGTTACCGGCATTGGGCGAAGTCGATATTCAGGTGACACCCCGCAATGCCACGATTCAGGTCAATGGCAATGACCGGGGCAAGGGAAGCCAGATACTGTCGTTAGCGGGTGTCGAGCAAGTGATCACCATTAGAGCGCCAGGGTATGCAAGTGTGGAACGACGCGTAACGCCGCGAGCAGGACTGAAACAGAGAATTAGTGTGGCGCTGCTCACTGAAGAAGAGTCGAGAAAGGCCGCCATCAAGCCGGAGATCACCAGCTCGGTGGGCCAAACATTGGTCTTAATCGATCCTCAGGTGAGTCCAGTCAACGAGTTCACTATGGGCGCTCCTAGACGCGATGCGGGACGAGGCGCCAACGAAGTCGAGCGACCTGTGCGTCTGACCCGTGCGTTTTACATGGCGACCACCGAAGTTACGAATGCGCAGTTCCGCCAATTCACACAAAATCATGAGTCAGGACAGGCGGGAGGTAAGAGCCTAAACCGCGAACACCAACCGGCCGTGCAGCTCTCTTGGCAGCAGGCCGCCAGCTTCTGTAATTGGCTAAGCACGCGCGAGGGGTTGCCGCCCTTTTATACCGAGCGCGATGGCATTATCACCGGGTTCAACAGCGCTTCTACCGGATACCGTCTTCCGACTGAGGCTGAGTGGGCGTTCGCTACCCGGGTACAAGGGGAAGAAATCTGGCGATTTGCCTGGGGAGAAGCCTGGCCACCCGAGGATGGAAGCGCCAACCTCGCCGACGCCTCTTCCGCGCTGGTCACAGGGCGTATCCTCAATGGTTACACTGACAACGCTGTGGTTAGCGCCGAGGTCGGAAAGTTTCCGCCCAACCCCAGAGGCCTATACGATATGGGTGGTAATGTCGCTGAGTGGGTGAATGACGTCTACCGGATACCCGTACCCAATGAGGCGATCGAAGAAAATCCTCTCGGGGATCCTCAGGGCGATAACTACACGATCAGGGGTGCCAGTTGGAGTCTGAGTCGTTTGCGAGAGCTTCGACTGACCTACCGTGATTATGGTGAGCGTGGGCGTGATGACGTTGGATTTAGGATGGCAAGGTATGCAGAGTAAAATTTGGGTTGGCGTGTTGTCCTTTGCAGGTCTCGCACTCGTTGCCCTCGCACAGGATGAAGGTACCGACGCTACGGTAAATAAGACTGACAGAACCCAAGTCGCTCCCGCCTCTGGTGGTACTGCTGTGATTAATGAGGGTGACACAAGCACTGCGCAAGCCGCTTTGGCGGGTAGTGCAAACGCAGCTAAAGACAGCGTTGATGACGCTCGACCTGAGGCGGCTAACGTACCCGCAGAAGCTGCGGCCTCCTCCGCAGCAACGGATGACAACTACACTCCCACTGAACGGATTAGCGAAGATCGATCCGTGTCTTTTCCGGTCGATATCTAAGGTGAATGCGCATGTCTAAACCGAGAATCCCGTCAGAGTTTGCATTCCAAGTCTTAGCTTTACTTGCAGCCGTCATCGTCGTACACGCCTTTTACGTAGGCTTGATCCGACCCTCTGCCGACGCTCAGCTGGCGGCACAAGCAGCGCTGCAGGCATCGGGAGCCGCCTTTGTGCCCGAGCGGTCACTCTACGTTGTTATTCGTGATTTTGAGCAGGAGGCCTGTTTCATCCTGATGATCTGGGCTCTAGCAATCATGGGTCTCAAAGCGTGGACGACGCGTCAGGAAGCGACCATGCTGGAGCGGAACCTCATTCAGGTCACCGAGGGCACCACGCTCCTACCCCAAGATGCGAGAAATTATGCTCGAGGCATCGAAGCACTCCCGGAAACAGAGCAGGAACTACTGTTACCACGCACACTCCTCAACGCTCTCAGCCGCTTCTCCACTACAGCGAGCATCCCTGCTGTCTCCGAGGCAGTGCGCGAGCAATGCGATATTGAGGCCGATAAACTCGACTCCGAATTATCGATGGTTCGCTACATCAGTTGGGCCATCCCGTCTATCGGGTTTATTGGTACTGTGCGCGGCATCGGTGACGCGCTTGGGCAGGCCTATAAGGCGGTTGAAGGCGATATTTCAGGTGTCACGGTAAGCCTCGGCGTCGCCTTTAACAGCACCTTCGTGGCGCTGGTCTTATCCATTGTCATCATGTTTGCGCTGCACCAATTGCAGCTAACTCAGGAGCGACTGGTGCTGAGCACGCAGCGTTATGTGGACAAGAAGCTCATTCGTCATCTGGCGGCGCCTAAATGAGTCGCGCCTTTCTTGATCTCACCGATGCCAGCCTGACACTGAGCTCCGGCCAGCAGGCCGTTCGGTCTCCGGGTATCGTCCTATCTCAGGCTGATGACTTCGTATTCGGCGATGCAGCATTCGCGCAACTCAAACGCAGACCCTTAGACGTGCGAACCGACATGCTCAGTCAGCTTGCAACCACGCCACTCGGCAACACATTTGGCAACGCGCGTCACACGGCCGATTTGGTCTACGAACACCTAAAAGGCCTATTCGCATCGAGCGATGGCGTGAACAGCCTTTGCCTTATCACACCTGGAAACCTCGAGCAGGCTCAGCTTGAGTTGCTACTAGGTATCTTAGGTTCGCTGGGAGTGAACCCCAGTGCAGTGGTCGACAGAGCGCTTCTCGCGCACCCCGCGGAGCTGGGCTCAGGCCTCAACCTAAACTTGCAATGGCGACAACTCGTCGTGAGCGAGGTCACTATTGACGCCAATCTCTATCAGGTAGCAAAGATTACGGCAATACCGGGCCTTGGCTATCTCGATTTACTGGAACTGTGCCTTGAGGAATGTGCTGATGCCTGTGTCGATCAAACACGCTTCGATCCGCGGCGAAGTGCTGAGTCCGAGCAAACCCTGCTCGATGCTCTCCCCGGCGTTCTTGCAGCACTAAAAGATCGCCCCGAAGTCTCGGTTGAGCTCGGAACAACATCATTCAAAGTCTCGAGAGGACGTCTCGAGAAAGCAGGACAAAAAATCGCGTCAGCTATCAATGCGAAAGCAGGAGCGCTGAGCATCGACGAATCACTATCGGTCTTTCCGGGCATCACATTCGATGCAGTTGCCTCTATGGATTCCCTCACAGCCGCCGGAGAGGATCTATTACTCGATCACTCAAATGATCAGCCGCTGACTCGCATTTCCAACCGGCGGAGGGTCAGCGCTGTAACACCAGCTGATGAATCAATCGACACATCGGCAAGTGGCGACGCCATGGTCGCGCCTGCCGTGACTGATGAGATTGGCAAGGCTCCGGTTCCCGAGGGCGCGGTAACGGGTGATCACCCCACCCATATCCTCATCGACGCTGTGGCGTATCGGATAGCAGACACAGACGAGCAGGACCTTGGCTTTGGCGTCATCAAGCATGAGGGTGTTCCCTGCATTGACGAGGCACTGCGCGACCGAATCAATGTATTGTCGGTCTCTGGTTCGCATGATCGGCTCACTGTCGGTAGTCGGTTGTATCGTAACGACGGTAAAGAAGCCGTGCTCATTATCGTTGAGTCGTAATCCATGCCCCGGCGGAAACGACAGGCCAATACATTCAACCTCAGCTTTCTGGACATCATGTCCTGTGGCTTCGGGGCTGTTGTTCTCGTATTCCTGATTATCGATCACTCCATCGAGATTCAAATTCAGTCGGTAAACGCCGAGGTGCTGTCGGAGGTCGATCTGCTTGAAGAGGACATTCGAGAAGGCGAAGAGGGTCTCGTGCGGTTACGTAATGCAATTAGCAGCACCGATCTCGAGATTGTTGAAGCGCAGGGACGCGCCCGAGTTGTCACCGAGGAGCTTGATCGACTGGAGGCGTTAATCGCCTCACTGGAAGAATCGGATGTCAGTGAAACCACCGACCTTGAGGCGCTAAAAGCTGAGATCAACTCACTGGAGGAGCGCATACAGCAATTGCGCGAGGCAGCAGAGGCAGACGGTGGCCAAAGCGCGCGTGAGTTCCAAGGCGAGGGTAATCGTCAGTATCTGACCGGTCTCAAGCTCGGCGGCAACCGTATCGCGATCATGATCGATGCCTCGGCCAGCATGTTGGCACCAGAGGTCGTCAATGTCATCCGCCTGCGAAATCAGTCGAGTGATCGACAACGCGCCGCTCGAAAATGGGTTCAGGCCCTAGATACTGTCGATTGGCTAACAGCTCAACTGCCTACAGGATCGCGCTACCAGATTATTCTGTTCAATACCGAAGCCCGTTTTGCACTACCGGAGACGCAGGGCAGATGGCTTGAAGTCGCCAATAGTGATCAGGTCGAGCGAGTAATCACTTCAGTCCGCGAGACCTTGCCGTCAGGCGGCACCTCGCTTTACAACGCCTTTGAATTTCTCAATGAGCTCGATAGCAAGCCCGATAACATTTTCATTATCACCGATGGTCTACCCACTCAGGGAAAAGATACACCGAGAAAAAATACGGTTTCGGGTCCGGCCCGACTGAAACACTACCGCGATGCTATCGATAAGTTACCGGCCAACATTCCAGTCAACGTAGTGCTTTCACCCATGGAAGGTGACCCGATGGCGGCGTCCGAGTTCTGGAAGTTGGCGCAGAATACAGGTGGGAGTTTCATGGCGCCCGCGGAGGATTGGCCGTAATGCCCAAGCGTCGACCCGCACCTGAGATTTCACTGTCGTTTTTGGACGTCATTTGCTGTGGCTTTGGCGCAGTCATCTTGCTTCTGATGATCACCAAAACGGTGGAGCCACAGGTCCTCGAAGAGTCCACTGTGATCGCAGAGGGGCGCGTCGCTGAGCTAACCGAACAGCTCTTTGAAATTAGAGGCGAAACAACAGTGCTCAACAGAGACCTGGCAGCAAAGCGCGAGCAAATATCTGAATTTGACGAGCAGATTGCGATTCTGCAGGGTTCGCTAGCGTCATCGAAGTCACGTTATGACTCGCTGCAAACAACCCGCAATTCGAACAGCATCGTCGCAGAGCAACTCGCTATTGCACGACAGGACTTAAGCGACGAAGAGGAGCGGTTGCTCGGACGTGATGCCGAGAAGAAGAATCAACTGATTGGCGGCATTCCAGTCGACAGCGAGTACATCATCTTCATCATCGACACCTCGGGCTCTATGTTTTCCTATGCCTGGCAACGCATGCTCGGCGAGATGGAAGCAACACTTAATATCTACCCCAACGTGAAGGGCATTCAGGTCATGAACGACATGGGGAACTACCTGTTTTCGCGATACGCTGGTCAGTGGATACCTGACACGCCCGCGCGCCGACAGCTGATCCTGCGTAATCTCGCGAACTGGAATGCGTTTTCTAATTCGTCGCCGGTCGAAGGCATCACGCAGGCTGTCCGATCGTTTTATGACCGCGACAAAAAAATCTCCATCTACGTCTTTGGCGATGAATTTACGGGCAGATCCATTGAAGAAGTCGTGCTTACCGTCGATCGGTTGAACGCTGAAGCAGGCACTGGCGAGCGACGCGTGCGCATCCATGCAGTGGGCTTCCCCGTACAGTTTATTAGGCCGCCCGAGTTACAGGACACGGGCATTCGTTTTGCTACACTCATGAGGGAACTGACGCATCGAAATGGTGGGACGTTTGTTGGACTCAATGACTTTAGGCCGTAAGGCGCAGCGTCTACTGACGCTCATTATTCTCCTCGTACTGGCGGCATGTACCAGTCGAGAAGTCATTGTGGAAGGAACATTCCCCACGCCCTTGGTGGATCCCGTACCCGTATCGGTAGGTGTTCTGTTTACTCAGGAGTTTAAAGAGCACGAGCTCGTCGATGATGCCACCGGCCGTGGTGAAGTCAGCTGGCGGGTCAGCACGGGTTGGGCACAAGTCGAGTTCTGGTCAACCCTTTTTCCAGCGTTCTTCCAGAACGTAGTGTTCATTGAGAGCTACGAAGATCTACAGGCCTACGATGTCGACGCTGTCCTCATTCCACAAGTGGCCGACGTACAGTACGCCATTCCCTTGTACACCAACGTTAAAGTGTACGAGATCTGGATGCGCTACAACCTGGCACTGGTTGAGCCCGAGCAAATTGTTGATGCAGAAAATGCTGCCATCTCTTTAGAAAACGTGCAGCCCTTTGCCGAATGGCCACTGACGGCCTACGGGAAAACGCCTACCGCCTTTATGCAATCAGACATCGATGCCGTCAACTTGGCTGCCGTCATGGCCCTTCGCGATGCAGGTGCCAATTTTATTACTAGCTTCCTGCGTGTGCCGGGTGTGATGGATTGGATTGAAAATCCAGAGGAGGCTCAATGAAGCGCGCACTGCTTTCTGTCTTGATGCTCGGTGGCCTACTTGGGGGTTGTGTGACTGCCAATGTTGATGAAATGACATTCGATGCGCCTGTCGCGGGTATGGTGGATGGCAGCATTGTCATTCTCGGTCGGCGTCATGCGCCTGACTACGACACCGAACCAGATTTTATAGACTGCATTGGCAATCACATTAGCCGCGGTAGCGAGAGCATCAGCGTAATCCAAGAGCGACAATTTGTTGACGCTCTATACCCGTGGTTCGAGCCGCGGACTGCGCCCCTCAGTATCGAGAGCGTTGGCCGATTAATGATGCTCCCCAGCGTTGCGAACAAGCTGGAGGACTTGGATCTCAATTACATGATTTGGATTGATGGCCGAACCCAGGACACCAACAGCAGTGGCTCCATGACCTGCGGTGTTGGACCAACAGGTGCCGGATGCTTTGGTTTCGGTACCTGGGGTACCGAGTCCGAATATGAAGCCACTATATGGAACTTTGATGACGGGGCCGAGGTCGGAAAGATGAGTGCCTTAACCAGTGGACAAAGCTACATGCCTGCCGTCGTTGTTCCTATTCCGATCATTGCGCCCGTTCAGGATACCGCCTGCGACAGCCTGGGAACCCAGCTCTTGCAGTACCTATCTGCTGGGTCTTAAGCCGTGAAACGACTCTTAGCCTCGCTCTGCCTCACCGTCCTGATCGCGGGCTGTGCGGGCTCATCGACTGTCACCGTCGGTGGTCGCCCCGTCAGCATTCCAACCGATGCTGCTGAAGAGCACGAGAAGTTGATTGCGAACATTGGCATCTATGACGATCCTGAGTTACAGGCCTACATTGACGAAATCGGTGCGCGATTAGTCGCCAACTCCAGCATGCCCAATCAGGAATTCACCTTTACGTTACTGGATTCGCCTGACATCAATGCGTTCGCCCTGCCCGGCGGTCTCATCTATATCAACCGAGGTCTGCTCGCCTATCTAGATAGCGAAGCAGAGCTTGCTGGGGTGATTGCGCACGAGATCGGGCATATCACCGAGCGGCACCACTCTCGCCGGAAAACTCAGACCATTACCAATCAGGTGGCAGCGGTATCGGCATTGATCCTAACCGGATCGGGCGATCTGTATGACGCGACCAGCATGTACGGCGCAGAGCTTATTTCAGGCTTCGGTCGCGATATGGAACTCGAAGCGGACGCGGCCGGCGCCGAATTCATGCATAAAAGCGGATACGACGCCGATGCCTTGTTATCGGTAATCGGTGTTCTTAAAGATCAAGAGCGCTACCGGAAAGCTGTCGCCAAGGCTTCAGGAAAACCCTCCGGCACCTACCACGGGCTGTATGCCAGCCACCCAAGAAATGACTTGCGACTGCAAACCGTTATCAAGACGGCCAACAACTTAGATCTCGACACGATGTCCGAGAATCCAGAGTTGCCTGGCAGGTTCAGGCGCGAAACCGAAGGAATGGTGGTCGGTGCGAGCGCCGAGGCGCAAAGTGACCCCCTGCGGTACTACCACAACAAACTGGATTTTACGTTTGAGCACCCTGAGGGCTGGGTTGTCACGGCAACCACGCGGGAGATTGTGGCTAAAGCCCCTGATTCCGATGCGGCGCTAAAAATCAAAATCGCCAAAGTCGACCCTGATAAAAGCCCCGACGACGCACTTCCCGAACTTGCCTCTGGCGAGGTCAGTGCACAGGAGTCGATTGAAAACGAGGGCCTGAAGGGAGCAACCGGACTGGCAAGCACCGGCGGTGTTCAGAAGCGCTTAGGTATTGTTGATCACCGATTCCGCTTTTTATTCGAGGGCGAAGCCAGCGACTTCAGTGGTGCCGATGCCGGATTTAAAACCATCATCACCTCCTTCCGACCGCTCTTTGCGCGAGAGAAAAAGCGGGGTGAAAGCCACGTCCTTAACTACGTGCAGGTACCTAGGGGAGCCACCTTCGGGTCGCTGAGCTCGGGCGTTCGAGTACCCGACGCAGAAAATCAATTGCGCTTGATTAACGGCTACTACCCCAGTGGCGAGCCACGCACCGGAGACTGGTTAAAAGTTCTTCGATAAGCCTACTGCTGTCATCCCATATTTCATGACATTATGGCAGTGCGATACAGGGAGGTCTCATGCGCCCGATAACAATAATTGTGGCTATTGCAATTCTTTCAATAACGCACGGCGTCCAAGCGGAAACAGTGGTCTACACAGCTAAGCTCATTCGAACGATGGAGCCAGCACTACCTGAGGCAACCGCCGTAGCGGTGGAAGACGGAAAAGTCTTAGCCGTTGGCTCCTTAAATAGTCTGAGTCCGCTGATTGCCGCACGAGGTGCGAGGATCGACCGACAGTTCGAAGACAAGGTCATGACCCCCGGCTTCATTGATCCTCATGTTCACCCGACCCTGCCAGCGGTTTTGACGCAGTTCCCCTTTCTTGCGCCTGATGACTGGTACCTCCCCACAGGTGATTTCCCGGGAGCGACAACGCCCGAGCGCTATCGAAGTGCGCTTCAAAATCTAGTCGCACAACATGACGACAAATCAGTGCCTTTTGTTGCTTTTGGCTATCACCCTCTGTGGCACGGGGAGGTGTGGCGGGATGATCTCAATGACTGGTTTGGCGATACGCCGGTCATGATTTGGCACCGCTCGTTTCATGAGCTCATCGGCAATGATGCCGCCTGGGAACTCCTCGGCGTCACCGAGGAAGATGCCGATGCCATTCATGAGGGCACCAACTGGGAGCGCGGTCATTTTTATGAGCTAGGGCTTCGCGCTGTCTTCCCGCGCATGGGCTTCCTGTTTGAACCCAAGCGTTACATGGGTGGCATGCAAAACTTCCTCTCGATGATGCACGAATCAGGGGTGACGACTGCTGCAGATATGGGCACCGGCATTTTTGGCAACCCCGTTGGTGAAATTCAGGCAATAAAAGCCGCCGTAGCCAGTGACCCTGTCAGTGTTCGAGTGCTTCTCACACCCATCATTACCGATTTCATTACGCGCCAAAAAACTGCGGAGCAAGCGCTTGCTGAAGTCCGCGAATGGCAAGCCATGAATGATGATCATGTGGCAGTGGGTAACCACTTCAAACTCATGATTGATGGCGCGATCTTTTCGGGCCTTTCGCAGATGGGGTCACCTGGCTACCTCGATGGGCATACAGGCGTATGGATGGTCGATGTGCCCACACTCAAGAGATTCGCCAAAACATTCTGGGACGCTGGCTTTCAGATTCACGCTCACAGCAATGGTGATGCCGCCACGGCACGCTTCATTGATCTTCTGGACTACCTTTTGCGCGAGAGTCCTCGTGCTGATCACCGCATGACGCTTGAGCATTTTGCCTACAGTACGGAAGATCAAAACCGAAAGCTCGCGGCCCTTGGCGCGGCTGTCTCTGCAAACCCCTACTACCATTACATTCTGTCGGAGATGTATAGCGGCGATTGGCTAGGCCCCGATCGGGGGCCACAAATGGTGCGACTGGGCTCCTTGGAATCAAAAGGCGTTCCGGTCGGACTCCATTCCGACAGTCCCATGGCGCCGCTCTCACCGCTGACGCTGATGTGGACGGCAGTAGCGCGCGAAAATATATCGGGCGAAAAAACGGGACAAGGTGAAGTAATGAGTCGATACGGTGCGCTGAAAGCCATTACCATCGATGCAGCGTGGATCTTGGGGCTCGAAGACTCTATCGGCTCAATACGAGCAGGAAAGGCGGCGGACTTTACTGTGCTGGCGGCGGATCCTCTGACCGTGCCACTTGAACAATTACGATCAATTGAGGTCATCGGCACCGTCTTCGCCGGTACCGCATACCAAAACTAATAACCGAGGATAAGCTTATGAGCGCTCTGGCAGCTCCTTTCACCTTTGCCAACGGATCGACCATTAAGAACCGCTACATGCTCGCCGCCCTGACCAATCTGCAGAGCGGTGCTGACGGCGTACTCAGTGATGACGAGTACCACTGGCTTACCCGCAGAGCCGAGGGTGGGTTTGGACTAACTATGACCTGTGCAACCTCAGTACAGCACCGAGGTGTTGGGTTCCCTGGGCAGCTAGGCGCACACGAAGATCTACACTTAGACGGTCTTTCGCGGCTCGCGGAAGGGATAAAGGCGCACGACAGCCATGCGGTGGTCCAACTCCACCACGGCGGCATGCGTGCCATGGGTAGCTACTGCGACGATGTGCCAATGTGCCCCTCTGACGATGAGTCGACGGGATCGAAAGCCATGACCGTTGAAGAAGTAGAAGGGTTTATCGAGGACTGTATTGCTGCCGCCGTTCGTAGTCAGCGAGCAGGGTTCGATGGCGTTCAACTCCACGGTGCGCATGGCTACCTTCTCGCACAGTTCCTAAGCCCCCAGTTCAATCGCCGCGATGACGCTTATGGCGGCTCTTCCGAGAAGCGTGCAAAAGTACTGTTCGACATCATTGCCGGTATCAACCAAGCCTGTGGTCGCGAGTTCAGTTTGGGGGTCCGCCTATCGCCCGAGCGCTTTGGCCAACGGACAGAGGAAATTCGCGACCTTGCATCGGAACTCCTCGTCGATCCTCGCTTGGATTATCTTGATATGTCGCTCTGGGACGTTTTCAAAGACGCGAAGGATGAAGCCTTCGCCGGACAGTCGCTCCTCAAAGTGTTCACCGACCTGCCTCGAAAAGGAGTCGCACTGGGTGCAGCCGGCAAGCTGTACTCAGCGGAGGCTTGTGAGAAAGCCATAGAAAGTGGTTTGGACTTTGTCCTCGTAGGCCGTGCAGCGGTTATCCATGCTGACTTCCCGAGGCAAGCACTGACAAATGCGGATTTCGAAATGCACAGCCTGCCGGTCACCAGAGAACACTTGGCGGCTCAGGGGCTAGGACCCAAATTCATCGATTACATGGCGACCTGGGATGGGTTTGTCGCCGCCTAAGCGGTCTTATACTTAGCCAAACCGGGCGTCAGCAACAAACGGGTTGGTTGCACGTTCGCGACCGAAGGTGGAATCCGGCCCGTGTCCGGGAACGAACTGAACGTTATCTCCGAGCGGAAATAGCTTTTCTCTTATCGAGTGAATAAGTTCGTCGTGGTTACCTTTTGGAAAGTCGGTGCGCCCGATAGAGCCAGCAAAGATAACATCACCCACCCAAGCTAATCGCTGTGCTCCGTCAAAAAAGACCACGTGTCCTGGGGTGTGGCCTGGGCAGTGGATAACCGCAAGCTCAAGAGCACCGACTGTCACAGTATCACCATCAACAAGCCAACGGTCAGGCTCAAAAGCTTCAGCCATGGGGAAGCCTGACATCTCGCACCACTTGGGTAGATTATCGATCCAAAACCGATCACCCTCCTCCGGACCTTCGATAGGAACCTGCCACTCTTTACGCAAGACGTCCGCTGCAGCGCAGTGATCCATGTGTCCGTGAGTGAGCAAAATCTTCTCTACCTTAGCGCCCATCTTTTCGATGGCAGCCTTGATGCGATCGGTATCACCACCGGGATCGACCACCGCGGCCAACCCTGTGGTCTCGCACTTAATAATCGAGCAGTTCTGCTGGTAGGGCGTTACCGGGACAACAGTGACCGACAGGCTCATGAAGCTGTTCTCTGGGTTTCATCGTCACCCTCAATATCGGCGTCAGGGTCATTGAAGATCACTTCATCGAGTTGCCCTTCATGGTAGGCCACGACGGTCGATACCGTGGCATCACCCGTCACGTTCACCGCTGTTCTCACCATATCCAATAAACGATCGACACCGAGAATAAGCGCAATCCCTTCTACTGGCAGACCCGCTTGCGTCAATACGAGTGACAGCATGATTAAGCCTGCGCTGGGTACCGCGGCAGTCCCAATAGACGCCAAGGTGGCGGTGAGAACGACCATTAGAAGCTGGCTGCTGGAGAGGTCAATGGAGTACACCTGCGCGATGAATACGGTGGCAACCCCTTGCATGATAGCGGTGCCATCCATATTGATAGTTGCGCCCAGGGGCACAGAAAAACCAGCGACACTTTTATTTACGCCGAGTCGCTTCTCAACGGTTCGGAGCGTAACGGGTAAGGTTGCCCCCGATGATGAAGTAGAAAAAGCAAAGGCCCAGACGCGGCGCATCTTCTGTCGCAAAATGGCAGGAGACAGCGGCGTTAGTGTGCGTAAAACCAGACCGTAAACCACCAATCCATGGAACAAGAGCACACCAAGCAGGGTAAAGAAGTAGGCTGCCAAATCGAAAATGGTGCCAAACCCCATAGTGGCAAAAAGCTTGGTCAGTAGGGCGAAAACACCGTAAGGCGCCAGTTCAATCAATACTCCCACCATTTTCATCACAACGACTTCCATATCCTGGAACCAGGCAATCAAACGCTGGCCTGCCTCACCGGCACGTGTCAGTGCAAAGCCTACGAGCAAGGCGAACACGATCACCTGAAGCATGTTGCCTTCGGCCATGGCGGCGACAGGGTTGGTCGGGAAAATATTGATTAATGTTTCTTTGATGGGCGGCGCTTCCTTTGGAACAAAGTCGGAACTCGCAACGGCATTTACGCCCTCGCCGGGTCCAACAGCAAGGGCAATCGCCAGACCCAAGCTCACAGCGATACAGGTCGTGACGAGATAAAGCCCCAAGGTCTTTCCTGCGATGGGTCCCATGCGACTGCTGGCCCCGAGAGCCGCCATGCCGCAAATCAGGGATACCAGAACCAGTGGCACGACGAGTAACTTCAGTGACGCAATGAAAATCCGACCGAGCACATCGAACAGGCCCATCACCATGCCGTTGTATAAAAATCCGTAAAGGCCGCTTTCTGGACTGAGTAACCCCAAGACCACCTCTAGGACGGACCCAAGACCAATCCCCAAAACCATTGCCAGTAAAATTCGGTTGGTTAATGACATGTTTACTCCTCGCAAGGTTCAGGTCGCCAGGCACTGACAGCGATATCAGCACAGGCATTACAGGCCGAAGGGTACGTGTTAATCGACCCCAACTCCATCACGGCGCAGACCGGTTCGTATTGCATCGTGCATATCTTAGGTCTTGGCTCCTCGCATTGAATATTTTGTAGTTCTGGAACCTCAGACACCTGAAGATCGACCGGGCCTTGCCCAAAAAGATCTGAAGGCAACGCGGTGCAGGCCGTGACTAAAGTCAGACAGACCAGCACACCCAGCCCAGTGCTTAACAAACGTACCAAGTCGATATTCATTGAGCACAATCTCTCTACTATCCCTGGCGTACCCGCCATCTAAAACGACATCAGCTCATCGCGTCTTTCGATCAATACTGCCTGCCGCTGACTGAGTGTCGCGGAAGTCGCGGCCGACACCAATACCGCACAGGCGCGTGACATGCGATCTTGTGACTTAATCGAGGGTGCAGATAGTTTTTTTGCGATAGACACCATATCGGTCATGTTTGCCCAGCAGTTCAGTACAACATCACAGCCTGCTTGCTGTGACGCTAGGGCAAGCTCGCCTATTTCACCCGACAAAGCTTTCATATCGAGATCGTCACTCATCAAAAGGCCATTAAAACCGATCTTTTTTCGGATGACCTGATCAATGACGTTAGGTGATAAGGTGGCGCATTGGTCGGCATCCCAGGCATCAAAAATGACATGGGCGGTCATGGCCATCAGCGCGCCGCTCAATGCCTGAAATGGTAAGAGGTCCGCCGATAGCTCGGCATCTGATGCACTTACGCGCGGTAAATCCTTGTGTGAGTCCACGACTGAGCGGCCGTGACCCGGTATGTGTTTAATCACACCCTCAACCCCACCGGCCCTCAGACCGACCAAACAGGCCTCACCGAGTGCCGCCACGTGATCCGGGTTTTGTGAAAAAGCGCGGTCTCCAATGACGTCGTGAGCACCCGCTACAGGTACATCGAGGACGGGCGCACAGGTGACGGTAATACCGACCTCCGCCAAGTCGAGTGCTAAAGCCTCGAAGTTCAACGCACACGCCTCTAGACCGCGGCTCGGATCGTGCGTAAAAAGAGCTTCAAAGATGGCTGCGGAAGGATAGGCAGGCCACTCTGGCGCTTGCATACGGGCGACTCTGCCGCCTTCCTGATCGATCAGGATCGGTAATTGGTCCCGGCCGGTGAGCGAGCGCAAGTCATCGGTCAGCGCACGAAGCTGACTCCGTTGCTCTACATTGCGACCAAACAGGATAAAGCCAAATGGCTTACTTTCTTTGAAGAAATCTCGCTCTGTAGCCGAGAGCGTTGTCCCTCCTAAGCCAAAAATCGCCGGCGTCATCGCGACGGCCCTTCCCAAACTGAGAATCTGATTATCGGGCCGACAAGCACAGCGCATCCTCGATTGAAAGGCGGTATCGAAACTGTAGCAGTGGCTAGCGTATGAGCACGTTTCGACTGGCTGTATGGTGCTGCTTTCACAGCAATTTCCCTGATTTGGGTGTATACATACTGACGCAACGACCTCTTCCAGGCGCGCGCACGGACGCACCCCATGAGTCGTCATAAAAGCGCAACCAAAGCCATCCCGCTGTCGGTAGGTTAGAGAGTGCCAGTGCTGGGCACAGAAAATTGGAGAGCTCAGTCATGGCAGGATTGTGGCCGATGAGAGCAATACTGTCTAAGCCATAATTGGCAGCGGCTATCCAATCAATGAGGTCCGTCTCATCAAAGGTGTAAAGGGCATCGTCATAACTCGGCACCTGCTCGCTGACTATTGGCCAGCCAATCTTTAAGCCATCGAAGGTCTCGCGTGCACGTCGGGCGGTGCTGACGAAAAACAGCGGTGTCTCGTGCCCGCTAACCTCAATCTCCCTGTGCATAGACCGGCCAACGAGGGACGCAGCATGACGACCGCGGCCATTCAACGGCCGTTGGTGATCGGACAGGTCAGGGTGCTCCCAGGAGGATTTCGCGTGACGAATGAGGTGTAGCTGTCTCAAGAGAGCAGGCTTCCAACTGTCAACATGGATTCACTCCACAACGAACAGGTGGACCTTTTTCTTGCCTAGACGTGCAATGAAATAACGCCCGTGCATAGCAGCTACAGGCGCAAAGCAGGACGCAGGATCGGCATTATTCTCGGCCGATACTGAGACACCATTGATCGATACCGCCGACCGACCCAGTGCATCTTTGACCTGTTTACCCGACGTAGCCATACCCGCGTCGGTCAACAATTGCGTGAGGGTCTCCGGCATCGCTTTTCGGGTGATTACCGAGCTGGGTAATCCATCTAGGCTCAGCTGGGCGAGATCTGACTCCGATAAGCTCGACTCATCGCCGCTGAACATCGCGGATGTGATGCGCTCAGCTGCCTCTAGCCCACCATCGCCATGAACGACCCGTGTTACCTCACGCGCCAATACACGCTGCGCCTCAGGCCGACCCTCGCGCTCAGCATCTTCCTGCGCCAGAGCATCGATGGCCTCGACCGTCAAAAAGGTGAAGTATTTGAGGAATTTGTACACGTCGGCATCCGCTGTGCTCAACCAGAACTGATAGAAGGCGTACGGTGATGTTTTTCCCGCATCCAGCCAAATCGTCCCTGACTCAGTCTTGCCGAACTTTGTCCCGTCGGCCTTGGTAACCAGGGGCATGGTCAGTCCCTGCACCGATGCTCCGTTCATTCTCCGAGTAAGGTCAATCCCGCCCGTAATATTGCCCCATTGATCAGAGCCACCAATTTGGAGCTCACAGTCAAAGCGTCTATTCAGCTCAGTAAAGTCAAACGACTGCAAAATCATGTAAGTGAATTCAGTGAAACTAATCCCCGCACCCTCGCGCTCGATTCGCTGCTTCACAGACTCCTTTGCGATCATGTTGTTGACGGAAAAGTGCTTACCGACATCGCGCAAAAAAGTCAGTACGTCGACATCAGCGGTCCAATCGAGGTTATTAGCCATGATGGCAGCGGCATCGCCATCGAATGAAAGAAACTGAGACATCTGGCGACGTAGGCGTTCAACCCAGCCGGCCACCACATCGGGCGTATTCAATACACGCTCCTGAGCTTTGAAGCTGGGATCGCCGATTAAACCTGTTGCACCGCCAACAAGCGCGATGGGCGTATGGCCCGCTAGTTGAAATCGCTTGAGCGTAAGCAGAGGGACGAGTGAGCCAATGTGCAGACTGTCAGCTGTAGGATCAAACCCGCAATACAGGGTCCGTGGCTTCTCGGCTAACCACGCCTCGAATGTTGCATCGCCTGTGGTCTGAAACACTAAGCCTCGCGCTTTAAGATCCTCAAAAAGACCCATGTCATCACCTTCTACTGAATTTCTTACATCTCAACAAAGCGACCCATAAAAAAAAGGCGTCTAATCATTGGTCCGCCGCTGGAGCCATTAATGTCCGCTCTATTGTCGGTTATGATGCAGGGCAATGAATAGCCCCTCAAC
>CAJWEV010000022.1 GCA_913031575.1 uncultured Halieaceae bacterium
AGCACACGATCGTAATTACTTAAAACCACCCAATTACCCTCACCGCAGGCGTTAATCATTAGTGGCTCAAATTTATCCAGATCTTTCAGCAAGGACCAGTTGTTATCCACCATGCCACACTGCATTGGATCCAGTGGCTCGCTTGCGAGCAACCCATAGAACTCCGCAAAATATCCCCAACACGCAATGCAAATAGTTGCTAAACAGATGCCTCGCATCACCCTAATAGCTCGGCCGGTTGCGCTCCGCAGGGTCTGATCAGACAACACATAAGTCTCGAGCTCAAAAAATAGTAATAAGCCAAGCCATGCCGCCGTATCGATGGTCGCCGAGAAAATCTGAAAAACATTCACCAACGAGGAGACTGATGTATTTAGCGCTGTAGCCGAGTCAATTTCCTCTACAAGGAACAGATAGACATTATTGAGTAGTGCCAAATAAACCGCGTACTTAACACATTGGAACAACGTTCGATTTTGGAAAATTGCGGACAACATGATGAACGACGAAAGATCAAACCTGGAGCAGCAAGTGCTCACGCTCCCAGGAACTTATTACCCGATTAAACTCCTCAAACTCATCGAGCTTTACCGCGGCATAAGCCCGGAGGAAAAGGTCATCCATCACGCGAGTAAGATCCGTATTGGCATTCAAACGTCGAACGGCTTCCTCCAGTGAACGCGCCACCTCCACGCTGTCATCATTTGCTGTGCCTTGGTGCGGCGCCGTGGGCTGTAATTTGCGCTCTAGACCCAGCAAGCCACTAGCTAGCGATGCAGCGATTGCCAAATAGGGGTTGGCATCAGCACCAGGAAAGCGATTCTCCACGCGCCGATTGATAGGCGCGCTATCAGGTACTCGAAATGCCGTGGTGCGATTATCGTAGCCCCAACTCAAATTAATGGGGGCTGAGATATCAGGTGCTAAGCGACGATACGAGTTCACATTCGGCGCATAAAAGCTGATCAAGTCTGGCGTGTAGCGCTGCAATCCTGCGATGTAATGCATGAGTTCTGGGGTAGGCTGGTCGTCTGCACCATTAAAAATATTATCGCCTGTTGCAAGCGACAAAATACTTTGATGAATGTGCAGAGCTGATCCAGGCTCCTTTTGCATAGGTTTGGCCATGAAAGTTGCGTACATATCGTGACGCTGCGCTGTTTCCCGAACGGTCCGCTTAAAGACAAATACCTGATCGGCCATATCCAATGGATCGCCGTGGTTAAAGTTAATCTCGAGCTGAGCAGCGCCATTTTCGTGGATGAGGGTATCGACACTCAGCGCCTGATCATCAGCAAAGTCGTACATGTCCTCCACAAAGTCTTCAAATTCGGCCACGGCATCGATGCTAAATGACATTCGTGCGACCTCGCGGCGCCCTGAACGCCCCTTCGGCGGCATCAACTCATAATCGGGATCGATGTTTTTGTGAACCAGAAAGAACTCAACCTCGGGGGCAACTTCTGCGCGCAGACCAACCTCCTCATAAAGCTTGATGATGTGCTTCAACACGTTACGCGAAGCCAAAGGATGTGGCTCCCCCGATGCCTTATAACAGTCGGCGATAATTTGCGCGGTGGGCTCCCGAGCCCAAGGAACTTTTCGCAAGGTATTTGGATCAGGCACTAACAGCATGTCTGTATCGGTGGGTTCGACAAAAACCCAATGCTCGTCGGTGTACTCACCCGTCACCGTTTGTACCATGATGGACTCGGGGAGCTTGAGATCACTACTGTTGAGAAATTGGTGCGCCGGGATAAACTTCCCTCTGGCATTGCCCGTCATGTCAGGTACTAGGCATTCCACCTCTGAAATTTCGTTCGCTTCAAGCCATGCACGGATATCCGCCGCATTTTTTTGAGTCGGCGCGCTCGCCATATCGACATCGGGCGAATACACGATTGTTTGGTTTTTATCAGACCGCTTTCTCGACGCGCTCATAAAGCCTTCATGTTGCTAATGTGTGGTCAGTATGGTGTGGCAATTCAATCCTATCAAGCCGCATAATTGCACTATGTCGAAGCCTATGCACAGTTACCCCGACAGTTGGTATGTCGCATCATCCCCCATGCTGGCAGAGCAACCACCCGCCAGCGGAGACCTTGCTTATGATGTCTGTATCGTCGGTGGTGGTTACACTGGATTATCGTGCGCATTGCATTTAGCAAAATCAGGGAAGTCCGTTGTTGTTCTTGAGGCAGAGCGCGTGGGTTGGGGAGCCTCCGGTCGAAACGGTGGACACGTAGGCATCGGACAAAGAGCGGACCAGTATTCTCTCGAAAAATGGTATGGCAAACCGACCGCCAAAGAACTTTGGCGACTTGGGCTTGAGGCCGTTGATTTGGTCTCGGACCTTGTTAAGGAAAACGGTATCGACTGCGAACTCGGCAAAACCAATATCCATTTAGCTGCAAAGAGATCCCACGTCGACGAGTTACGGGACGAGGTCGACCACCTCAGAACAGAGTACAACTACGATCAAGTCAGCGGTGTTGAGTCATCATCACTTGAAGAGCTTACGTCTGGCGTCGGCTTCCACTACGGTGTCGTCGATCGCGGCGCAAGACACCTTCACCCACTCAAGTATTGCCTTGGTCTCGCTGAAGCGGTTATGACGATGGGAGCCTATGTATTTGAGAAGAGCAGGGTCAAAAGTATAGACATTAAGGCCGACCGCACCACCGTTTCGACAGACAAAGCCGTGATCAAAGCACAGAAGGTGGTCCTGGCGTGCAATGGTTATCTCGGCAACTTATTCCCACCGATTGCCAGTAATATCATGCCTATTAACAATTTTATCGTAGCGACCGAGCCTTTGGACGAAGCGACGGCTAATCGAGTTAATCCGATGAATGCATCGTTGTCAGACAGCTTATTTGTGATCAACTACTGGAAGCTGTCAGAGGATCGCCGACTTATTTTTGGTGGTGGCGAGACTTACAGCGATAAATTTCCTGAGTCTATTACCGATTTTGTGCGGCCAAAACTACTAGCGATCTATCCTGAGCTAAAAGATGCGCGACTCGATTATGGCTGGGGAGGCACGCTCGCCATAACTCGCAATCGCATGCCAGATCTTGGAGTCCATCAAGGTATGGTTTATTACGCACAAGGCTTTTCAGGTCACGGTGTCCCCACCGCCACCATGGCGGGTAAATTGATTGCGGCGGCCATTGATGCGGGCAATGATGATTTTGATCTTATGTCAGGGCTCAAGACCCTCAAATTCCCGGGTGGCCCCCTGCTCCGACGACCATCACTAGTGGCAGGCATGCTGTTTTATA
The DNA here is from genome assembly GCA_913031575.1 of uncultured Halieaceae bacterium. Taxonomy (GTDB): domain Bacteria; phylum Pseudomonadota; class Gammaproteobacteria; order Pseudomonadales; family Halieaceae; genus Luminiphilus. Next base: position 3,285 of record CAJWEV010000022.1, read on the forward strand.
GCTTGAGGGATCGCCTGGGTAAGTAATCTTCACCAGCAAAGCGTGCACTAAAACACTACCTGTAACTTCGCCGCGGCAGTGTCAAAAACCACCAATAGTGACAAATATGGCTGCAAAATCCGGAGGAACCGCCCATTGCAAAACCCACGTGGTATCTTGCCCTCTCGAGCTACGGGGTAAGTGTCATGAGCCAGTTATCAGAGAAGCCAAGTGCATTGTTAGTCGTATCGGATGATCACCTGGCCAAGCAACTTACAGAGTCACTCCACATTCAGGGCTATAAAACCGTTCGGGCGCCACTCGCGCGAGATTGTTACTCCGCATGGTCCTCACCCGAACGCTTTAGTCTTTGTTTGATTGACCAGCACCTCGAGGACCAGCCCGGTCATGTACTGGCTAAATACCTAGCCGAAAATAAAGCGAGGAACGTTATCCTCTTCGGCAACTTAGCTGACGCTGAGATGCGACTAGGGCTCTACAGAGCAGGGGTGAACCTGCTGCTAAGGGAACCCGATGGCACCGCCGAAATCATTGCAGCCATCGAAGCAATGGCAACACCCGTGGTGAGACACTCACCCAAACCTGCTGCGGTGGTGCCGTTCCCTACTAAGACACCAGGAAACTTTCCATGGCAGGTGAAGGCACTCCAACGAGAACTTGTAGCGCCTAATGGTCAAGTCGTGGCACTAACACGCAATGAAGTCAAAGTTTGTTTAGCGCTCTCGGAAGCTCCCTCTGAGCCCACAAACCGAGAGGCCCTTACGCGATCGCTATATGGACGGTTCGACGCGTCGGCCAATCGTGCTCTGGATGCTGTGATTAAGCGACTAAGACAGAAGATTGTCGCCAAAGTGAGCGCGGTAGATCCTATTACAACTCATTACGGAGAGGGACACCGCTTCACTGCTCCGATTATCGCTGTCAACCAGTAACGCTGAGCCTCGGCCCTTGGTAATCGGCGTCACTGACTTCCATCAGCATATCTCGCTCCCAGCAACACGCCTCCATATCTGAAATTTGCAAACAATGACGTGGGTATGCAAATTTAGTTTTAAGGTGCAGTAAAACGTATAACGTGTTCTTGACTGCCGGTCGAAGAACCGGACGTTGAACGGATTGACGCCCCAAGCCCCTCAAGAATTTCTTTCAAAACAGTGATTGAAGCGTGATCTAGATCTGGATCCTCGAGTGACCATTCAATTCCCGTGTCTCTTATCCTTGCCAGTAATTCCGGCTCACCCAATCGCGAGGTTTCAGTCCAAAGAGAGAGCTCAAGAAAACCCTCATCTAGAAACGTTAACGACGCATTAATAAACGCTAAAAGCGCTGACTCCACCCAATAGGGGGAGCCCTGAATATCAGATTTCAGGCTGTCGTCGAAAAGCACACGCGTTTCAATGCCCTCATCCAATCCCAGCCTTTTGAGGTCAGCCTCAACTTTTGTAGCAACTTCTCCGATTGAAAATACCCCCCAATCACTTGGGGTTTTTGGGCTTTCCTGCGTATTACGGTCTGCCATGATTTTTGCGTCGAGACTCAAACGCATCTGACTCATTTCAGACAGAGCAATATTGATATAGCGTCGCTCGGTGTCAGCCATGTTCGGGGCCTCTTTCAGACGCTGCGCGAGCTCGGCCAACTGAGTCAAGTTATCAAAAACAATTGCATGTATTGCGCCGGTGAGTATCTCTTTGTTATCGAGGTAGCTTCGATAGGCTGTTACCTCCCTATCTGCGCCGCTTAATCGCTCTCGGATGAAGAGCGCCACTGCTAGAGCAACGGCGGTTGCAAAGAGTGTGAGAATCACTCCAAGAGCGGCATTTACAGGTTGATTCGCCTCAAATACTTTCACGTATTCTGGGGTCGCGGTGACGAATGTGCGGAATCCATTTCTTTCAGATATGTATTGCAGCGCATTAGCTGGGGTGGTTTCAGGGCAGGAAGACCTGCCGCGATCCACGCGGTAGCTGAGCAAACATTCATTAGTCAATGGCTCATACACGGTGACATCGAGATCAGGGAGAGGACCGAGCTCTCGCAGCTCGGAATCAATGTATCTCTGCATCTCGATAAGATTGATCTTAACAATTCCAATGACGGGAACAGTGGCATCTGGATGTCGAAATACATGACGTCGGAGAACCACCGGGCTTTCAGATGTAAAAGACAGGTCATTCTCACGAGACGCCAGAAAACCGATTTGATCAATCTGCCCGGCTGGGCTCGAAAAATCAAAATTGCGCAACATCGGATGTCCCGAGATCTCCTGCCCAATTAATTCGAGTCTTGGATACGCGTGCGCAATCACAACACCCCGCTCAGGATCTACTGTCGCCACAAAAAAATGAACTATTTGAGATGCAGGATCAGAGCCATAATTATTAGAGAGGGAATTTCCTGCTCGCTCAATGGTTTGCTCAAGCTCTGCTGTGCTCGTAGTTGAAAGCGCCTGAATAAAACCCCGCATATGCGTCTGAAGGCGCTGCGCTAGGGTATCACGGACTAGCAGTCTAACGCCGGCATCGGATTCGAACCGCTCCTGAAGTAACTCATTCCTTTGAGCTTCAGATCGCCTTATTTCTGTGGCAGTAGCAAGCAGGCCTAACACCACTGCCATCACGGGAATCAAAAAAACAACGTTGTGTGAATTGATAATGCGCATCGGGAGTTATTAACTCGGATTTGTCCTTACAATAGGAGCTAGTTAAATTTCGCGACTCGTTACCGAAAGGACGCAGTGCACCGCCCCATTGCAGGAAAAGGATATCACGTGGCATTTAAGTGGCTAGAAAAGCTAACTCAGTTAAGGGAATCGGAATCCGAGAAAGGAAACGATAGTGACGAACTCGGGATGACGTTGGCAGTGCTCATGTGGGAGGTCGCAAAAAGTGACTTTCAAGAGAGTGACTCGGAGATAAAAACGATGACTGCTTGGCTGGAGGGCCAAAATCTTGGCTTGACTCAACAAGATGTCATCCAATTACTGGACGCTGCTCGGAATGAGCAAGCACGCTCAGCCGGTCTATTTGAATATACACGCCGCGCTTGTGAGCGAATGTCGATGGGTGAGCGAGTACAGCTGGTGGAGCAACTTTGGCACATTGCTTACGCCGATGGTGTGATTGATAAATACGAGGAAGCTGCGATCAGAAAGGCTTCAGAGTTACTGTATGTCCCCCACTCTGATTTTATTCGTGCCAAGTTTGCAGCGGAAACTAGTTGGCAGCGTGAGGCAGATTAGCTACGCCAAAGCAACGGCTATATTTTCAGACTGTGGTCGTTATCGCTACCTTCTAAAAAGAACTTGGGCAGAGGGCCCAGTTTGCCTTTACGTTGGCTTAAACCCCTCAACCGCCACGGCAAGCAGTGATGATGCCACCGTAAGAAAATGTATGGCGCTGGCGAGAGCCTGGGGATTTTCTGGGATCAAACTGACAAACCTATTTGCAGTACGCTGCCGCTATCCGCAGATTTTATCGACTCAACAAGACCCTGTAGGACCACAAAACGATCAATTTTTAATCCACGCTATTAAAAAAGCACACACAGTTGTTGCCATGTGGGGTAACCAAGGACTGAAGTCTTATGGTCTGCCAATACGCCGTGATCGGCATATATTGTCACTTCGCGATGACTGGCAATGTGTAGGCATCACTCAGCAAGGCGCCCCCCGGCATCCCCTCTACATCGCGAAGAGTTCACTATTGATGGACTTACCAGATGGACTCTAGAAGTTCGCGGATAGACAACCTCGCCGCCGTTGAAGCGTTTATCCACCTTACGATTGAGCTCGTCGTGACAATCAAACAGTACAGGTTGAGACAAGAATGCCTGCAACCCACCTTAAACCCCAAGATCGATAGGTCAACTAAGGCGGCCAACTCAAATCTTAAATAAGGATCAAGCCACGTAGGTCGATCCATGCTGTTGGCACTCTCAGTCTTCAGTTATTAACAAGAAAATTTCCCACGTACAGCTAAGTCTTATTAACAACGATCAATAACCGACGCGAGAGTCCGCGCAATAGACAATACAAGTTGTGACTGCATTCCAATGAACATTTCTCCCAAACATTCAGTCTAGGTCTTGCCGTGCCGGAGCTGCACGGACAAGTGCCCAAACCGACAAACATGCCAAGGTGCGACTTGGAGGAAGGCAAACTAATCCGGCCACGACGTTCGCTTGAAATAAATAAGTGGAAGCCGCGCTTCAATATACTCCCGCCATACGAGCAAGGACCTGACTCAGCAAACTGAATCCGGTCACCACAGCGATCAACAAAACAACAAGCAGAATAGGCCGGAAAGGTTTTTTTTCCGTCGCATTTACCCCCGTGCGTATGAAGTGATCGACTCGCGCTTGATCTTTCTCAGACAGAACAGGATGGTCATCTTCGGGATTTTCGTTGCTCATAGCGACTCTCAAGATTACGTGTATAACAGCGCAGACGGTGCATTCATCTAGAGTTTAGCAGGGCTTTACCGATCACAAAAAAGCGATTATGCCCGATGAAGTCCGTGGCGCTTTTAGAATCAGGTGAGGGTAAGAATATTATCGATTTGGCCCAGGTTGAGATCGACTTAAAAAGGTATCGAGACACGCACTGGCAAACATACTGGTTCCGCAATGTGGCTGCTGCCTACCGGCACATTACTTACCCTCGCGAGTCCGAGCTGGCTGCGTTACATCGATCAGATCCACTGTATGTGTGCGATGGATACGATTTCCTGAGATTTTTGCAAAAAATCACGCAAAATCTGAGAACGAGTCGTCATTGCAGGCGCTTAAAAGATTGCAGTGTTAATTCATCTGCAATCGATCTTTTTCTACCGCGAAGTTGTTACCGATCTGCTGATTAGCTGGAGCAGCAGCTCTGAAGCGCAGAGGTGCATTGGAGGCCAGTGCACTTACTGTGGCGACGGCCACGGAACTTCATTGCCCGCGTCTAGAACGCGGGTATAAAGCATTGATAACCCATCGCCAAAACGAATTATCTGCCAACAGAGCTTTATCGAGGGAATCAAAATAAGCTCGCGTTTCAGGGGGGTCAAGAAACATATCTTCTCGGGTATAGCGAGGCTCATTTTCATCAAGCTCTCTTACAATCACGGCCGGATTGCCCGCGACGACGACATTGGCTGGCACATCTTTTGTAACCACCGAACTTGCGGCAACAATACTATTGTCGCCAATGGTCACTCCTTTCAAAACGGTGGAGCGGTCACCTAACCACACATTGTCTCCCAGACGAACGGGCTTAGGGGTGCTATCTCGATTGACGCGGTCATAAAGTCCATGCCAATCAGAGTCAGTGATGTAACTGCCATGAGCCATCATGCAGCCATTCCCGAGAACCACCTGGTCACTCGCGGAGATTCTTGCACCTGGGCTCATTAGGCAAGCATCGCCGATCTCTACACGCCCTTCACCAAAATTGCGGCCCCATACGCCAATTTGGACTGGGTGATGCATTTCCCCAATGGCCGTAAAGGAATGCCCTATCCGGATATTGGGACCTGATATGATGACAAACCAAGGCGACATGATGGTCGAGAAAGCTCCCAAAGATTCGCATCGCGGCGCCAGAAACCACCAAATCCAAACTTCGCGAAACTTCAGGTACAACCGCTTTACCCAATAAGGTCTCACATCACGTCGCATGACAGATTAGCCCAATAAAATTAAAGTTTATAATCGCAACCAATAGGACTCGTATCAAATGAATCGTAAGGGCAACACCAGCGTCTACTCAAATCAGTCCTCGATTCACAACGACCTCGCTACGCTCGTGCAGAAACACATGACATCAACTTGGCAGGAGCCGATACCCCTCCACGATCGCGAGGCCATGAAAAAAATTATCGCGTTGTTGGAGGCTCACGATGGACCGCTCATCTTGGACTCTTTTTGCGGAACAGGAATGAGCACGGCAAAACTCGCATCGGAGCACCCAAAAGCGCTGGTCATTGGTATTGATAAATCGGCAGACCGACTGAGGCGTCACGTGCAAACGCAGTCATGCAACTATCGCCTGATTCGTGGCAACTGCGAGCATATATGGGCTCAGTTGGTGTCAGCCAATATTGTATGTGAACAGCACTATCTGCTGTATCCAAATCCTTGGCCAAAAAAGGCACAGCTCAAGCGCAGAGTCCACGGCCATCCCTCGTTTCCATTACTTAAGCAATTAGGCGGCTCAATTGAGATCAGGAGTAACTGGAAAATTTATGTCGATGAATTTGCTGCTGCATCCCAGTTGTTGGGTCTAAACACTGAGGTCAAGAGCTTATCAGCCACAGAGCCTTTGACACTCTTCGAGCGTAAGTTTGCCGCGAATAATGAAAATCTATGGGTATGCAGAGCATACTCTAGCCTAAGTCTCTAGAATCATTATAGGTCTCTGCGATAATGTGTGTGGTGATAACAATGGGGTCTTTATAGTGGTGAATGCACTTCCTTTTACAGACGCCGAGCACGCAAAAGATCCGCTCTGGACGACGATTTGCGCCGAGGTGCGTGAACTGATTCGCGCGGAACCCATGCTGGAGGACTTCCTGCGAGCAAGCGTCCTTAATCACTCGAGCTTGGAAAGCGCACTCAGCGCCCATCTTGGAAATCAGATCGACTGTGCAACTATTCCCGCTCGCGTACTGTGCCATGTCATCTCCGAGGCATTTTCTACGCGTGACGAGATTCGCCGAGCAATGCGTGATGATCTGCAAGCAGTTGTTGACAGAGACTCGGCATGCGAGTCATTTCATTTACCTCTTCTCTACTTTAAGGGCTTTCACGCTCTGCAGCTGCACCGGGTATCAAACTGGCTTTGGCTGCACGGTAGACGATCACTTGCGCTACTAATGCAGAGTAGAGCGTCTATGAAATTTGGCGTAGATATACACCCAGCCGCCACTTTTGGCAGTGGCATTATGTTGGACCATGCGACGGGCCTTGTGGTGGGTCAAACCGCCGTTGTCGGCAACAAGGTCTCGATACTGCAAAGTGTGACACTCGGGGGAACGGGTAAAGAGCATGGCGACAGGCACCCGAAAATTGCCGACGGCGTGTTGATCAGTGCTGGCGCAAAGATACTCGGGAACATCAGGGTTGGCGAAGGTGCCAAGGTGGGTGCGGGCAGCGTTGTGTTGAGAGATGTACCAGCACACACGACGGTTGCAGGCGTTCCAGCTAAGGTCGTGGGAAAACCTGACTCAGACCTTCCCGCGCTTAATATGAATCATGAAATACCTGACTACGAGTGGTAAATCTGCGATAACTCTATGACGGCGTTGACCATTACGCGAACACACTCAGGATCGATTCCAGGTGTGATGCCGTGACCTAGATTGAAAATATGTCCGGTTCCAGAGCCATAGCTCTCCAGAATCTTTGCGACTTCCTCGCGAATCCGCTCAGGCTGCGCGTTGAGCATGGCTGGATCCATGTTGCCCTGCAGTGCGACCTGGTCACCTACCCGTGCGCGAGCCGCTCCAATATCGGTCGTCCAGTCGAGACCAACCGCATCCGCGCCACAATTAGCAATTTGCTCTAACCACTGTCCACCACCTTTGGTGAAGACAATAACGGGCACCCGTCGGCCATCCGCTTCTCGAGGTAAACGCTCCACTACTGCCTGCATATAGCGGAGAGAAAGCTCCTGATAATCACTGTGGCTTAGCGAGCCACCCCAAGTATCAAAAATTTGGAGCGCCTGTGCCCCCTGCTCAACCTGAGTTGTTAGATAAACCGCAACAGCGTCCGCAAGCTTATCTAGTAACTGATGGATCGCCACAGGATTATTGAAAGCCAATGACTTAGTCTTTGCGAAGTCTTTGGACGAACCACCCTCGACCATGTAAGTGGCCAATGTCCATGGAGAGCCAGAGAACCCAATCAGCGGTACCTTGCCATTGAGCTCCTTCCTAATCAAAGAAACAGCGTCCATGACATAGCCCAACTCATCCCGCGCCCTGTTGGGCTCTAGCGCAGCGATATCGGCCTCAGTAGATAAGGGTCTCTCAAACCGAGGCCCTTCTCCTTCCGTGAAATAAAGCCCTAATCCCATGGCATCAGGAATGGTCAAAATATCGGAGAATAAAATAGCAGCGTCCATATCGTACCGACGTAGCGGCTGCATAGTGACCTCGCAGGCGAGTTCCGGCTGGGTACACAAACCCATGAAGCTTCCGGCTTTCGCGCGCGTGGCACGATATTCAGGCAGGTAACGACCCGCTTGGCGCATCATCCAAAGAGGAGTTCGGTCTACGGGCTCACGTAACAAGGCCCGCAAAAATCTATCATTTTGCAGTGGTGCCATATCGGCAGGATCCCCCGAGTAGCCGCTTCTCTATGCAAACTCACTCTGATTTTTTTATATTTAGACCGCTAGGTAATCCAAAATGCCCTCTGCGGCCTGCCTCCCTTCCCAAATGGCCGTAACCACTAAGTCAGATCCGCGTACCATATCACCACCAGCGAAGACTTTGGGATTTGTTGTTTGAAACTTGAAGGTCTGGTGTTCGGGCGCAATCACACCCTTCCAGTCATTCAATGCAATTTCCATGTCGGCCATCCACTGAGTCGGGCTCGGTTGAAAACCAAAGGCCATGATAATGGCATCCGCTTCAAGAGTTGCTTCAGAACCCTCTACCTGCTGAGGTCGACGCCGGCCATCAGGGCCGGGTTCACCCAGGCGTGTCTCCACAACCTTAACGCCAATCGCTTCGCCAAAATAATCGACGACGCAAATAGGCTGTCGGTTGAAAAGGAACTGCACACCCTCCTCGCGAGCATTTTGCACCTCGCGACGCGAGCCAGGCATATTTTCCTCATCCCTGCGGTATACACAGAATACTTGCTCAGCCTGCTGGCGAACAGCCGTCCTCACGCAGTCCATAGCAGTATCGCCACCGCCCAAGACAACAACAGTCTTGCCCGTCAAATTAATGAAATTTTCTTTTGGCTGTGGGTAGCGCATTTTTTCATTCACATTTCCGACGAGGTAATCAAGTGCCCTGTGAACACCAGGCAAGTCCTCACCCTCGAAACCACCTTGTATCGCTGTGTAGGTCCCCATACCAAGGAAAACTGCGTCAAACTCTTCGAGTAAATCATCGGCCTCAATATCGACTCCAACTTCCATGTTGAGGCGGAATTCAACGCCCATACCTTCAAAAACTTCTCGGCGGCGCTGCATGACCTGCTTTTCAAGCTTGAACTGCGGAATACCGAAGGTTAATAGCCCACCGATTTCGGGGTAACGATCGAAGACAACGGGAGAAACCCCATTACGCACCAGGATATCAGCACAACCCAAACCGGCGGGCCCAGCGCCAATGATAGCTACTCGCTTGCCCGTTGGAATGACATCCGACAGATCTGGACGCCAACCCATCGCAAGTGCCGTATCAGTGATGTACTTCTCAGCATTGCCAATGGTGACCGCACCAAATCCATCATGCAAAGTGCAAGCACCCTCGCACAAACGATCTTGAGGGCAAACCCGTCCACATACTTCAGGTAATGTATTGGTCTGATGACTCAGTTCAGCCGCCTCAAATAGACGCCCCTCTGACAGCAGTTTTAACCAGTTAGGTATCAAATTATGAACTGGGCACTTCCACTCACAGTAAGGGTTTCCGCACTCCAGACATCGGTGAGACTGCTCAGCTGCGGTCTGCTCTGTAAACGGATCGTATATTTCGACAAACTCTTCAGTTCGAGACTGCATCGACCGTTTAATAGGATCACGCCGCTCGACATCGATAAACTGGAATGGATTTGCTAATCGCTCATTCATTGCGTCAGCCTCAATCTGTGTAGCGGAATCGCGCCAATAGTTGATTGAAGTCGGCCGCCTTGGGCTTTACTAACCAAAACTTACCGACGTAATCCTCGAAATTATCAAGAATGGTCTGCCCCCAATTAGAACCCGTTTCAGCGACAAATTCTTCGATGTTGCCTCGCAAGAAGTGTCGATGTGCTTCCGCAGCTTCACCGTTGATACGATGAATTTCGACTAACTCGCTGTTGTAGTGATCGGGGAATACACGATCTTGGTCGAGAATAAAGGCCATGCCGCCCGTCATTCCCGCGCCAAAGTTCAACCCCGTCGCACCCAACACGGTGACACAACCACCTGTCATATACTCGCAGCAGTGGTCACCAGCACCCTCGATCACCGCATGCGCGCCGGAATTTCGGACGGCAAAGCGCTCTCCTGCGCACCCCGATGCAAAGAGACGTCCGCCTGTGGCGCCATAGAGGCAAGTATTACCAATGATGCTTGCATCGCGACTTTCAAACCGGCTATTTTCCGGCGGATAAATCACGAGCTTTCCACCGGCCATGCCTTTTCCCACGTAGTCGTTACAGTCGCCAGCCAGACGCATATGAAGGCCACCGGCATTCCATACGCCAAAGCTCTGGCCAGCCGTGCCTCTGAGTTTGAGAACAACCGGTGCATCTTCCATGCCCAAGTTACCGTAACGCTTGGCAATCTCCCCTGACAGTCTGGCGCCAATGGAGCGATCGCAATTCGTCACGGTGAACTCGAACTCACCACCTCGCTTCGCCTTAATAGATGGAAGCACCTGATCTAATATCAATGCAGCCTTTTCACCCTTATCAAAGGGAGGGTTGCGCTCAACCTCGCAGAAGTGTGGCTGATCAACCGCAGTTTCATCAGTCCACGTTATTGGATGCAAATCGAGAGAGTGTTGTTTCTCGGTTGCGCCATCAATGTGCTCCAGAAGATCAACACGACCAATGAGGTCCTCGAGCTTGCAAACACCAAGTGTTGCCATCCATTCCCTTGTTTCCTCGGCAATAAAGCGGAAGAAATTGACGACACGCTCTACATCGCCCACAAAGTGGTCCTCACGGAGCTGATCGTTCTGTGTTGCGACGCCGGTCGCGCAGTTATTAAGGTGGCAGATGCGAAGGTATTTGCAGCCCATTGCAATCATTGGCGCCGTACCGAAACCAAAGCTTTCTGCACCCAAAATAGCGGCTTTGACAACGTCAAGACCAGTTTTCATGCCACCATCTGCTTGTACGCGAATCTTGCCACGCAGCCGGTTGCCCCGCAGGGTTTGGTGGACCTCAGCCAGTCCCAGCTCCCAAGGAGAACCAGCGTGCCGAATGGATGTCAGCGGGCTAGCCGCGGTACCACCGTCATATCCTGAAATGGTGATGAGGTCTGCGTAGGCTTTAGCAACGCCCGCAGCGATTGTGCCGACCCCCGGTTCTGATACGAGTTTCACCGACACCAAGGCGTCGGGGTTAACCTCTTTCAAATCGAAGATTAACTGAGCCAAATCTTCGATCGAGTAAATATCATGGTGCGGTGGTGGCGATATCAGTGTGACACCAGGCACCGAATATCGGAGACGGGCAATAAGGTCATTGACCTTACCACCCGGTAACTGACCGCCCTCACCCGGCTTGGCGCCCTGTGCCACTTTGATCTGAAGCACCTCGGCATTAACCAAGTAATGAGGAGTAACGCCGAATCGTCCGGAGGCAATCTGTTTAATCTTGGAAACGCGGTTAGTGCCGTATCGCGCTGGATCCTCACCGCCTTCGCCACTGTTCGAACGCGCACCAATCTCATTCATACCCATCGCCAGCGCCTCATGCGCCTCCGGGGACAACGCGCCGAGTGACATTCCTGCAGAGTCGAAGCGCTTGAGAATAGCCTGAATAGGTTCAACCTCATCCAGTGCAATGGGTGTCGGGCTAGGCTTTAATTGGAGTAGATCACGCAAAGCGGCAACCGGCCGGTTATTACAATGACCAGCGTATGTCTTGTAATCGCTAGCATCATTACTGACCACCGCACGCTGCAAACTCATGACAACATCGGGGTTGTAGGCGTGATACTCACCGCCATGTACGTACTTCAATAAACCACCGGCAACCACTGGCTTGCGCTTAAGTCTTGCTGCTCGCGCCAGCTGCTTCTGGTCAAATCCCAAGTGAGCAAAACCAGCGCCGGCAATTCTTGAAGAGACGCCCGGGAACGCCATTTCAACCACTTCAGCGTCAAGGCCCACCGCTTCGAACAGCTGAGCACCTCGGTAGCTGTTCACCGCTGAAATACCCATCTTGGACATAATTTTGAGCAAGCCCTTGTTGATGCCCTTTCGGTAGTTCTGGTAACAGACCGACGGCGCACCGAGGATCTCGCCGCTGTTCAATTGATCCGCCAGCACACTGTAAGCCAGATAGGGATAGATCGCAGTCGCACCAAAACCCAACAAGCAGGCCACCTGATGCGAATCTCGCGCACTCCCTGTTTCGATAATGAGGTTTGAGTCTGCACGCAGACCATGGTTAATTAAGTGGTGATGCACTGCGCCTGTAGCGAGCAAGCTGTGAATTGGAACTCGAGATTCGGCGATACTTCGATCTGACAGCACCAAGACACTTGCGCCACCCGTCACGTGTGCAGCCGCCTCGTGGCACAGGGCCTCCATTGCGACTTTAAGCGTGGTGACTTCAGGATCGTATGTCGCATCAATGACTTGAACCTTTAAGCCCGACTCATTCAGTGCAAGGATAGACTCAAACTTCCCCTGAGAAAGAATAGGCGAAGTCAAACTGACACGCCGCGCATGCAGCTCGGTTTCCTCAAATAAGTTCCCTTCGCCTCCAAGGTCGACCTCGAGCGACATCACAATAGATTCCCTCAAAGGATCAATGGGTGGATTGGTTACCTGCGCAAACTTTTGTCTAAAGAAGTCGTATAGCGATCGTTCTCTGGTGGAGAGAACGGCCATCGGCGTGTCATCACCCATTGAGCCCACAGCTTCATTGCCTGATTCAGCCAAAGGCTTCAAAACCTGATTACGCTCTTCCAAGCTAACCTGGAACATCTTCTGATAAACATCGAGCTCATCGCCCTCAATGGGCGACGACACTCTCGTATCGTAAGAGGCCTCGATATACCGGGCATTGTCGCGCAGCCATCGCTTGTATGGCTTGCTGGCTTTCAGTTTGTTATCGATATCTGCGGTGTGGAGCACCTCACCAGTCTCGGTATCGATAACCAAGATTTGGCCTGGTCCAACACGGCCCTTGGCCACAACCGACTCAGGCTCGTAGTGATAGGTACCAACCTCAGATGCCAGAGTGATGAAGCCGTCAATCGTTGTTACCCAGCGAGCGGGTCGAAGTCCGTTTCGATCAAGCAGACAGCAGGCGTATCGGCCATCGGTTAAGACAATCCCAGCCGGACCATCCCAGGGCTCCATGTGCATTGCGTGATACTGGTAAAAGGCCTTTAAATCCGGATCAATGTCTTCGATGTTTTGCCAGGCAGGCGGGATAAGCATGCGGAGCGCCTTGGGCAAGTCAACACCTCCTGTTACCAGCAACTCAAGCATATTATCCAGACTCGACGAGTCAGAGCCTGATTCGTTAACCAGTGGCGTGACGCTATGCAGATCTGGCAATAAGGTTGAAGAAAGTTTCGGAGTGCGTGCTTTTGACCAATTGCGGTTACCTTCGATCGTATTGATCTCACCGTTATGAGCCAACATCCGAAAGGGCTGCGCCAACGGCCACTTAGGTAATGTGTTGGTAGAAAACCGCTGATGGAAAACACAAATTGCAGTCTTGAGAGTCTTATCGCCCAAGTCGGGGAAAAAGTGCTCAAGATCGGCCGGCATCACTAAACCTTTGTAGGAAATAACGCGATCTGACAGGCTACAAATGTAAAAATCCGGCTCGGCTGCCAATGCCGTCTCGACACGACGTCGAATCATAAACAACCGTGCAGTCACTTCTTCATGGGTTGCATCGCCCGTCTCTAAAAAAATTTGCTCGATGGCGGGCAGTTGCTCGAGCGCGATCTCACCGCAGACATCCGGCTGTGTCGGTACTACCCGCCATGTGGCAACCGAGAAATCAAATTCAGCCGCAGCGACCGCAAATGACTCCCTGACACGTGTCTGGCTATTAGCGTCGGTTGACATGAACACCATGCCTACTGCATAGGTTGATTTCAGTTCACGCCCTAAAAGATCTCGCGCGCGAGCACGCATGAAGTCGGAGGGCATCTGGAGCAACAACCCACATCCGTCGCCTGTTTTTCCGTCAGCGGCGATTCCACCGCGATGCGTCATGCAGGTGAGAGACTCAATGGCCGTCTGCAGTAATCTATGACTCGCCACACCTTGCTGATGGGCGATCATGCCAAAACCGCAGTTATCCCGGAACTCGTCGGGATTATATAAGCCGCGCACTTCGTTAGTCGTGCCAACGGCAGCCTTCACGATGCCTGATGACTTCATGCCTGAGCTTGCTCGCTTGATAAAACTGGGGCCTTGCGCAATGAACGCACGAGGCCAAAAAGGCCAAATAGTTTACACTTTTGGGCCTTTATCTACAATTTGCGTAAACGCAAGATAGGCCTGCCCTATCTATGGTGAGTTTTACAAGTTAAGGGCTATTTCGGATTCGTCGACGTTTGGAGTAACAAAGGCATTTCCCAATGACTCGAGTAGCACGTAGCGAATTTTCCCCGCCTGCACTTTCTTATCTCCCTGCATCGCAGACATAAAGGCATCGACACCCATACCACTGGGTGCCTCGGTAGGAAGGGAGAAGGCTTGCAAGAAGCCGATTAAAGCCGTGACCGCGTCAGGCTCAACAGCACCGCGACCGGCTGAAATCCGGACGGCGATGGCCATACCGGCCGCCACTGCCTCACCGTGCAACCAAACACCAAAGCCCTGCTCCTTTTCGATGGCATGGCCGAAGGTGTGTCCGAAATTCAATATAGCCCTCACACCACCCTCACGCTCATCCCGATTAACCACATCGGCTTTAATCGCACAGCATCTCGCGATGACATCTGCTAAAAGCGCTTCATCACGCCTGATCAATGCGTCCGTGTGGCCGATCAAGTCATTAAAGAAGGCGGCGTCGGCGATCAGGCCGTACTTAATGATCTCGGCCATGCCTGCTGCATATTCTCGGTCCGGCAGGGTCTCTAGCGTCTTAGTATCAATGATGACACCGATGGGCTGGTGGAAAGCCCCAATAAGGTTTTTGCCCATCGGGTGGTTGACACCCGTCTTTCCACCCACGGAAGAATCAACCTGTGACAACAGCGTCGTTGGCACTTGAATGAAATCGGCGCCACGGAGAAACGAAGCGGCGGCAAATCCAGTCACGTCACCAATAACTCCTCCGCCGAGCGCAATAAACACGGTACTGCGCTCATGTTTGTCCTCAAGGGCAGCCGTCAGGATGCGCTCATAGGACGCGAGCGTCTTGTGCGCCTCTCCATCAGGTAACTCAACGACCGTCACTTTGCGACTAGCATCGCCGCCATCATGCAGCGCATCAAAAACAAATGACTGGAATAATGGCGCGATAGTCTGGTTGGTAACGAGACAAACATTGCGGTCTCCTACAAGTGAGCGCAACATATCTCCCCGGGCAAGCAAGCTCGGACCGATGTGAATTGGGTAGCTTCTATCGGGCGCCTCCGCGGCAAGTCGAACCAACACCTCTGGTGCTCTGGGACTCATGGTTCACCTTTATTAAAGGCTTTAAGTTTTTCCGCTATCACCCCTGCAAGCCTTTTAGCAGAACCACCGGTTGATGGGACCGTGATATCGGCAACTTCACGATAGAGAGGTTCCCGCACAGTCATTATCTCCTGAAGAACTTCCCTAACATTATTCCCCACCAACAGCGGTCGTTTAGTCCTACCCTCAGTTCGACTGACTAGAGTCGATAACGATGCTTCCAAATAAACAACCGTGCTCGCGATCGACATCGCGGTGCGATTTTCGGTCCGCAGAATAACGCCACCACCAGTCGCAATCACCACATTATCTCTCGATACAAAGTCACGGACGACGGCGGACTCGCGATCACGAAAACCTGACTCCCCTTCCACGTCGAAAATCCACGGAATGTCTGCGCCAGCTCGCTCCTGTATCACCTCGTCAAGATCAAAGAACTCTGCCTGCAAGTGTGCGGCAAGGTGCCTACCCACGGTTGATTTTCCGGCCCCGGGGGGACCGACCAAAAAGACGCACATGTCATTTCTCGTTCGCCGGCTGGCGCCAATCATAGTCACCATTCATTGCAACACAGCTTTAGATAAACTGCGAATTGGAAGTTAAACTATATGGGTACAATGCGGTGAAAAATTACTTTTTCAAACTAACACTAAAGCCGGAGACCTAAGTCTTGTCGGTAGTCAAACAAAGCGCAAAAGCCCTTATGCTAATAACAGCTGCCGGTGTGTGGTGGCTAGCCGGTCTGTATTTGTACCTCAGTCCAAAGTTACCTGAGGCTGAAGCACTTACCGACATCAAGCTACAAACCCCGCTCCGAATCGTTAGTTCCGATGGGCAATTGATCGGCCAGTTCGGTGAGCAAAAAAGAATACCGGCACGCTACGAGGACCTCCCTCAGAGCTTTACTGACGCACTGCTTGCCGCGGAAGACGACGGCTTCTTTGAACACTCGGGAATTGATTTCCTCGGATTGGCTCGAGCCATATCGGAGTTATTAGCGACTGGAAGTAAGCAAAGTGGCGGCTCGACCATCACAATGCAGGTGGCAAGAAATTTTTTCTTAACTCTGGATCAAACCTTCATCCGGAAGTTCACAGAAATCCTACTTGCACTGGAAATTGAGCAACGCCTGAGTAAAGAAGAGATTTTAGAGCTTTACGTGAATCGAGTCTTTCTAGGCCACCGGAGTTATGGCTTTGAAACGGCGGCACAAACGTACTACGGACGATCACTCAGCGAACTATCAGTCGCAGAGCACGCCATGTTGGCTGGAGTGCCGCAAGCGCCTTCTCGCAATAACCCTTTAAGTAACCCCAAGCGCAGTGAAATCCGACGCAACTGGATTTTAGGTCGCATGCTATCGCTCGACATGATTGACCGAGTGACCCATGACGAGGCAGTCGCCAGCACCGATATTGCTTCCTTTAATGGCCTGAAGGTTGAAGTAGATGCTGACTACGTTGCTGAAATGGCACGCCAGTTTACCGTCGAGCGACTGGGCAGCAGCGCCTATACCGATGGATACGTGGTCTACACAACCGTCAATGGAGATTTGCAACAGGCTGCTCGCGACGCTGTGATTGATGGGCTAATTACCTATGACAATCGCCATGGCTGGCGCGGACCCGAGCAGCAACATCCGCCGCTAAAGGAAGAGACACCCGAGGCCTTAGACCAGCGCTGGCGAGGCGCACTTCGCGCCATGCCAGTTATTGCTGACTTGCAACCCGCCATTGTCACTGAGCTGCTCGGGGATGGGGCTCGCGTGCTTCTTCGGGATGGAAGCGATGGCTTCCTCTCCTGGCGGGAGGATCTCCGTCGCATTCGCCGCTATCTGGACGAAGACAGACAAACAGGCAGCGCTCAGACTCTCACCGACCTGCTGTCGGTGGGTGATTTGATCCGAGTCAGCGAAACAGGCGATAGCCTCCGTCTCTCGCAAGTACCCCGCGTCCAAGGAGCACTTGTATCGCTCGACCCAAGCGACGGTTCGATCAAGGCCCTCGTAGGCGGTATGGGCTTTGTGCTGTCTAAATTCAATCGAGCGACACAGGCGAAGCGCCAGCCAGGCTCCAACTTCAAGGCATTTCTATACGCTGCCGCCCTCGAAAATGGAATTCATCCAGCAACATTAATCAATGATGCGCCTGTTGTAGTGGGGAACTTAACCGACGAGGACTTGTGGCGTCCCGAAAATGACAGCGGCCGCTTTTATGGTCCAACCCGCGTGCGCGAAGCACTCACATTTTCGAGAAACCTAGTGTCAATTCGCGTCCTTCAGCAACTCGGGGTCCGTAAGCTTATCGAAATGGCGTCTAGGGTCGGGTTCGATGTCAACGAGATGCAGCCCAATTTAACACTAGCACTCGGTACCCATGCCTTCACGCCACTCGAGGTGGCCGGCGGTTACACAGCTATTGCCAACGGTGGTTTTAAGGTTGAACCCTGGCTCATCGACAGGATTGAAGACGTCGACGGTAATACCATTTACGAGGCCGACCCATTGATCGCCTGCTCTAATTGTGGACAGCAAGCGTTGGACAATGAGTTCCTTGAGGCGCCGCGGATCGAAGATTTACTGGAGGACGCCGAGCCCGAGTTCAGAGAGGCGCCTCGAGTTATAGACGAGCGCGTTACTTATGTCCTGACCTCCATGCTGGAGGACGTTATAAAACGCGGCACTGGGCGGCGCGCTCGCGTCCTGGACCGTAATGATCTTGCCGGTAAAACAGGAACCACAAACGGCCCGAGAGACGCCTGGTTCTCGGGATACAACAGGGATCTAGTCACCACTACCTGGGTAGGTTTTGATGACTACAGTCTCATGGGCCGCAGGGAGTTTGGTGGCACCGCGGCATTACCGATTTGGATCGACTTTATGCAAGTCGCCTTACCACCAGAAAGCACAGTAGTAGAAATGCCGCCCGGGGTCGTCAGATTGCGAGTCGACAAGGAGACAGGACAGCGAACAGATAGCCAGTCCGCATCAATCTGGGAGGTTTTCCTCGAGGAATTTACACCTGCCAATCAACGTAGCCGGAATAATTCCGACTCCGAGGATTTAGACGGATTGTTCTGAGGCGACACTTTTTTAAGGGTAAAAAAAACGCCGACAAAAGCCGGCGTCTTTGATCCGAAGTAGGTGCTTACTTCTGCAAGCTGCGGCCAGCAAAGCGCTTGTTGAAGCGATCGACGCGACCACCAGAATCAACGATTTTCTGCTTACCGGTGAAAAACGGATGACACCGACTGCAGACATCAATAGTGATATCCTGTGCAAGCGTTGAACGCGTGTTGATTTTGTTGCCACAGCTACAGCGCGCAGTGATTTCTTCGTAACGCGGATGAATATCTGCCTTCATGTTGCCCTCGAGCATCGTGTGGGTGTCTAGCGAAAAAGAGCGCGGATGATACCAGAGCCGAAAGCCAATTCAAGCCCTCTAATATGGGTCATCGCGGTGCCATCACCTCTACACCAGGTTTTTGAATATTTGCCGCTCTCAGCCACGCAAGTAACGCCCCAGCCAGGGGCTCGCGTGAAAGTTCCATTCGCCGGCCGCGATGTAATCGGGATTTTTCTCGAGGAAAGACGGAGTGAACTTACCACCACAACAGCACTCAAACGCGTGGAAACGTTACTGGATAAAGAGGTGCCGCTGCTGGGTTTAGATCAACTGCAATTACTTCAGTGGCTTTCTAACTATTACCTCATCCCTCAAGGAGAGGCATTGCAGCTGGGCTTGGCAACAGCAGAGCGCAAAGGACGCCCCACATGGACTGCTGAGCCTGATCACATCGCGCTAAAGTCTGGCACTGAGACGATAGATAGGATTCCCACTCGAGCCAGCAAACAACGGGCGGCCGCTCAATTTATTGGTGAACAAACTGTCCCGATCGCCAGCCTTACCAAAGCGGGTTTTTCTGCATCGGTCATTTCGGCCCTCGTTAAATCAGGCGTAGCAGAAAAAAAGCTAGCAAACCAACATGCTTATCCGCCCCAGTCGACGGTGACATTAACCGAAGTGCAGCACCAGATCTGTGCCACGCTGAAAGCAAAAATGACTGGCTTCACGCCACATCTGCTCGAGGGAGTTACGGGTAGCGGGAAAACTGAGGTCTATATCGAATGCATTAAGGAGGTCGTAGCAAAAAGTCGACAGGCTCTGGTAATAATCCCCGAAATTGGCCTCACGCCGCAAACCAAACGGCGTTTCGAAGCGGCATTGGGGTGCGAAGTACCCCTCATACATTCGGGACTCACTGAAGCAGAGCGAGCTAGAACTTGGGCGATGGCGCGTTCAGGCGCGGCCCAAGTGGTGCTCGGTACACGCTCTTCCGTATTTTGTAGCTTCCGGGCATTGGGTCTTGTAGTCGTCGATGAAGAACACGACCCGTCTTTCAGACAACAGGACCACCCCCGTTACTCGGCGAGAGATGTCGCTGTTAAACGTGCTCAGATCTGCAATTGCCCCATTATTTTGGGAAGCGCCACACCTAGCTTGGAGTCAATCGCTAACTGCGACCGCGGCCGGTATCAGCACCATGCTCTTACGCAGCGGCCACACGGGAGCAAACTGCCTGATATCTCTCTGATCGACACCCGTGGCCTTGCTCTCAGAAGTGGATTATCAGAGGAGGCGATTGACCAGATTCGCTGCACTGTGGAAAAAGACGAGCAAGCACTATTGTTTATAAACCGGAGGGGATTCGCTCATAGCCTGCAGTGCGAGGACTGCGGATGGGTTGCAGACTGCCAAAACTGCGACTCATCGATGGCCGTTCATCATTCACCACCGCATTTGAGCTGTCACTACTGCAACACTAAAATTAGCGCCCCGACCTACTGTCAGCAGTGCAATAGCAATCGCCTCACAAGTCGAGGCATCGGGACCGAGCAACTTGAGATCTTGATGAACCGTCACTTCAGTAAGACCCCGGTATTCCGAATAGACAGTGACAACATCAAAAATATAGAAACGCTCTCGCAAGCCCTCCAAGCTATCGCTCGCGCTGAATCAGCCATACTGTTAGGCACGCAAATGCTGTCCAAAGGACATGACTTCCCGCGGGTCACCTGCGTCGTCGTCGTCGATGCAGATAGCCTTTTGCATAGCCCAGATTTTCGGGCAGAGGAGCGGCTGCTCCAGCTACTGGTGCAAGTTTCTGGGCGCGCGGGTAGGGCCTTTCTCCCGGGAAAAGTCTTGATACAAACCCGCAGTCCAGACCACCCAATGATGCAGCAGCTTGTGCAACGATCTTATTCGGACCAGGCCCGCGCCCTGCTAGTCCGTCGGGGAGTACTTCGCCTGCCGCCGAAGGGAGCCATAGGCTTGATTCGCAGTGATAGCAAGCAGGAAAGAGACGCTATAAATTTCTTGGATGCCGTGCGCGAGCAGTTGCCAATCCACGACGAGGTGCGCTTAATTGGCCCGATGCCCACGCTAATGACACGTCGTGCCAACATGTACCGCTATCAAATTGTTGTGCACGCCCAGACCCGTAAGGCAGTACATTCTCTGCTGGAGGCTGCAAGAGACATTGGATCACAGCAAAAATTAGGTCGAAAAGTAAGCTGGTTTGTTGAAATCGACCCGACGGAAACGCTTTAACGAGATACAATATCTCCCACCAGGTAAGGCGTTACACGTCACAGCAGACCAAGCGACATCAATGAAAGATCAGGTAGTTGATTTAATCGAGCGCTCTATTAGGGCAATCCAAACGGAAGGCATGCTGCCAGAGGGTGAACTTCCCAAGCCGCAGGTAGACCATACACGCGACACCAAGCATGGCGATTTGGCCACGAATGTAGCGATGGTGCTTGCCAAAAAAGCCGGCATGCCACCGCGCGACTTGGCGACAGCCATCATCGAGCGACTACCCCAAAATAACGTGATAGCGCAGAGTGATATCGCCGGTCCGGGCTTTATCAATTTTCACATTTCTCAAGCGAGCAATGTCACTATTATCAAGACCATCCTGACTGCAGGCGAGGAATATGGCCGTTCTAATGAAGGTCAGGGAAAGCGCGTTCAGGTGGAGTTTGTCTCAGCAAACCCAACGGGCCCTCTGCATGTGGGGCATGGTCGAGGAGCTGCAATTGGCGATGCGCTTTGCAGGCTTTTGGACAATGCCGGTTGGTCGGTGCATCGGGAGTTCTATTACAACGATGCGGGGCAGCAGATCAGTAATCTTGCGCTGTCAGTGAAAGCCCGAATAGATGGTGTAGAGCCGGGTGATACCGCCTGGCCCGCCGATGGCTATCGGGGCGCCTACATAAAAGATGTCGCGGCGGCCTATCAAAATAAGCAGACAGTTAATGCAGCAGACCGCACGGTAACGGCCTCTGGCGATCCCGCGGACGCAGCTAACATTCAGGCTTTTTCTGTCGCCTGGCTTCGCCGTGAGCAAGATGAAGATCTAAAGGCGTTTGACGTCAACTTTGACTGCTACTTTCTCGAGTCATCGCTTTATACGTCGAACGCAGTTGAGGAAACGGTCGAAACGCTGATCAACAATCAATTCACGTACGAGCAGGATAGTGCGCTTTGGCTGCGCACAACCGATTTTGGCGATGACAAAGACCGTGTCATGCGAAAGCGCGAGGGTGGCTACACCTACTTTGTTCCCGATGTGGCGTACCACCACAACAAGTGGGATCGGGGTTTCGAGCGCGTTATTAATGAGCAGGGAGCCGACCATCACAGCACCATCACTCGAGTTAGAGCGGGATTGCAGGGTCTGAAGGTAGACATTCCGGAAGGCTGGCCAGAGTACGTGCTTCACCAGATGGTGACCGTCATGCGCGACGGTGAAGAGGTCAAGTTATCAAAGCGCGCCGGGAGCTAC
Organism: uncultured Halieaceae bacterium; assembly: GCA_913031575.1. Lineage (GTDB taxonomy): Bacteria > Pseudomonadota > Gammaproteobacteria > Pseudomonadales > Halieaceae > Luminiphilus. The sequence goes on from CAJWEV010000022.1 coordinate 25,673, forward strand.
GTCACCCTTCGTGATCTTATCGACTGGGTGGGCCGAGATGCCACACGCTATTTCCTAACTGCGCGCGCAGCAACGTCCCAACTCACGTTTGATATTGACCTTGCTCTGTCCAAAAGTAATGAAAACCCCGTGTACTACATCCAGTACGCTCACGCGCGAATCTGTAGCGTTCAACGTAAAGCACTTGAGCAGTTCGGGCAGTGGACAGCTACTGACGGCATTCCGCATCTGGAACTCCTGAACAGTAGCGAGGAGCAGTCACTGGCTTTGGTACTCAGCAAGTACCCAGAGGTGCTTGCAGGTGCAACTAAGCGCCTTGAGCCGCACGCCGTGGCTAACTACCTTCGCGATGTGGCAGCGGGTTTCCACTCCTTTTATAACGGGCACAAGATAATGGAAGCCAACGAGGAAATCAGCCTAGCGCGACTGGCACTCGTCAGCGCGACGCAGCAAGTCATTGCAAGTGGACTCCGAATTCTAGGTGTCTCTGCACCCGAGGCGATGTGATCGTGGCGAATTCATCAACCAATACCAAGCGCAAACGAAACACCGCGAGTGCAACTCGGCGCACACCCTCACAAACCAAGAAAAAATCTGCAGACACTGCCCTATTTAATGCCTCGCACGTCAATGGATTTATTGTCGGCGTAATGACGGGCGCTATTGCCAGCTTGGGCATCGTCGCGGGTATCAATCCAACGGCCCTACCCGCAGCAATCTCGCCCTCCACCGGTGGAGCTGTGGAGACGACACCACAACCTAGCTTCACCTTCTTTAATACGCTGGAAGACGAATCCTTCAGCCTGGATACAGGACCCTCGGTGGAAACCGGCCCGTCTGAATACACGCAGTACGTGCTTCAGGCTGGTTCCTTTCGAGCCCTAGGCGATGCCGATAGGCGCCGCGGCGAGCTCGCGCTCTTGGGGCTGGAATCCTCAATTGAACAAATGAATACCGATACAGGGAGTTGGCACCGCGTGTATATTGGCCCCTTTGACAGTCGCTCGGCGATGGCCAAGGCGAGAGCGCTCACCGCACAGTCAGATATCGATACACTTCTTCTGAAGCGTGCTCAGTGAGCATAGGTTGAACTCTATGACCATTCAGGCACCCGAGACTATTAATTACAGCAGTCGCAGACGCGTCTTGACCCTCTCTTTTCCTGGCGATGAACCCGTAGAGCTGTCCGCTGAATTACTCAGAGTGCTATCGCCATCGGCAGAAGTACAGGGTCACGGACCAGGTCAGGAAGTATTGCAAACTGGCAAAAAAGACGTAGGTATCACCGACATTCAGCCAATCGGACACTATGCGGTACAGCTTGGTTTTGACGACGGACACAGCTCCGGACTGTACACTTGGGCGTACCTAGCGCAGCTCGCCGAAAACAAGGATAGGCTTTGGGCCCACTATTTAACGAAGTTGGCAAAGGCGGGCGAGTCACGAGACCCTGACACAGACATTGTAAAGATCATAGGTTGAGACAAGATCTCCACCGAAATAGGAATTGGCCATGAGCTCCCAAGACAATCTGAATGACGACACCACTGACTTCGGTTATGAACGAGTCAAAACGGCAGAAAAAGCCGGACGTGTCCGTGAGGTCTTCGATTCCGTTGCGGCACAATACGATCTTATGAATGATCTGATGTCAGGCGGCCTACATCGACTCTGGAAGCGCTTTACCATTGAGCTTAGTGCTGTTCGATCCGGGCAGACCGTTCTCGATATTGCCGGTGGTACGGGCGACCTCGCTGCAAAGTTCTCAAAGCTTGTGGGTGCCGACGGCAAGGTTATCTTGGCAGATATTAACGCTGCCATGCTGTCATTCGGCCGCGATCGCCTCATCGATAAGGGCGCGCTGAGCAATATTGATGTGGTGCAAGCCGATGCCCAGTTCCTGCCATTCGAAGACAACAGCATTGATTGCATCACTATTGCCTTTGGCCTCAGAAACGTCACCGATAAAGCCAAGGCACTTAGGTCAATGCATCGCGTTCTAAAGCCCGGTGGTCGTGTATTGGTGCTGGAGTTTTCCAAGCCGACATCGCCGTTACTGTCGAAGGTCTACGATGCCTACTCATTCTCGGCGTTACCCGCGATGGGAAAGCTGATCACCGATGACGCTGACAGCTATCGATACCTCGCCGAATCGATCAGGAAGCACCCCGATCAGGAATCTCTGCTCGAGATGGTCGAGGACGCCGGTTTCGTTGATTGCCGATACCACAATATGACGGGCGGCATTGTGGCTGTGCACAGAGGCATCAAGGGCTAGTAACGTGGAGCATGATCCCGCCGTTATTGCTGGCGTCTGCCTTGCGATCGAGACTGTGATTGCCAAGGCCGTTGAGTTATCACCCGGGACTCAAAGCCGGTTAAAGCAACTTCACCCACTTGCCATTGAGATTGATTGCACACAACCCGCATTGAGAATGTTCGTCAGTGTCGAAGAAGACGGCGGCATTCAAATCGCGAATTACCAGGAAACAAAAGCCACTGTTTCAATTGAGGGAACCTGGCGGGATTTTTCGCACCTTGCAACTGCAACAGACCCTGCGGCGGCGCTCATCAATGGCGACGTAAAGATTAGCGGCGACACTGCACCGCTAATGCAGCTACAGACGATTGTGGGTGATCTCGACATCGACTGGGAAGCACCCATAGTCAATGCCATCGGCCCTGTCCTTGGCCACCAATTGGCGGAAGTTATTCGTGCAATAACAAGAGCGTCGGGGGCAACGCACCGGCGAATGAAGCGACAGCTGAGTGAGTTTATCCTCGAGGAAGGTCGCCTCTCGCCACCAAAGCCTGAGCTAGATTCATTTTTCACAGCTGTAGACGATCTCGTGCTCAGAACAGACCGTATCGAGTCTCGTCTCAAGCGCATCAAAAAGCGGGCCTCCAGTCTGACTGGAGTCATTAAATGAAGCGCGCATTGCAATTTTTGCTGATCGCGAGACGGCACCGTTTGGGTGCTCTTATCTCCAATAGTTCGGCAACGACTAGTCTGTTGAAGCGCCTCTTAGGAGCGAGGGCTAAAGCCAGTGATGGACCGCGAGGACAGCGATTACGCCTCGCCTTGGAATCTCTCGGTCCCGTGCCCATAAAGTTTGGTCAGTTGCTGTCCACTCGCAGGGATCTACTTCCGGACGATATTGCTGACGAACTAGCTCGTCTGCAGGATAAGGTTGCGCCCTTCCCTGGCGAGTCAGCCATCAGAATCATCGAAGATGAGCTGCAAACGGACATTGCTACCGCTTTTCAGACGTTTGACAGCGAGCCCCTCGCAGCAGCCTCGGTCGCGCAGGTCCATGCCATCACGCTAAACGATGGTGAAAAGGCGGTTGTGAAGGTGCTGAGACCGGGAATCGAGAAGCAAATTGCAGCCGATATTCGTCTTCTGAAGCGAATTGCCAGTCTCATCGATCGGCTCTCTGATGACCTAAAGCGCCTGCGTCTACCCGAGGTGGTGGAAGACTATGAGGTCACGATAACAACCGAGCTCGATTTACGCAGAGAGGCGGCCAACGCATCACTGTTGAAGAAAAATACCGCTGCTCGCAAACTCGTCTTCGTACCCACCGTCTTCTGGGACTACAGCACACCCCGGCTCATGGTTTCGGAACGAATTTCCGGTATCCCAATTGGCGATATTGCCGCTCTCAATGAGGCCAACGTCAACATGAAGATCCTCGCTGAACGCGGCGTTGAGATCTTTTTCTCTCAGGTATTTGATGACTGTTTTTTCCACGCCGATATGCACCCGGGCAATATCTTCGTGGATGCGACATCGCCCGAGAGCCCGACCTATATTGCTATTGACTGTGCCATCGTAGGGCAACTTTCCAGAGGTGATCAGTATTACGTTGCTCGGAACTTGCTAGCGATACTCCAGCGAAACTATCGGCTGGTAGCAGAGCTTCATATCGAGAGCGGCTGGGTACCTTCCTCGACACGTGTTCAGGACTTCGAGGCCACTATTCGCATGTTGTGCGAACCCATCTTTGATCGGCCACTGCATCAAATTTCGCTCGGGCATATGCTGGTTAATCTGTTCAGGGCGGCGTCCGCTTTCGATATGAAAGTCCAGCCACAGCTCGTGCTATTGCAAAAGACACTGCTCAATATTGAGGGTCTGGGACGCCAGCTTTACCCGGAGCTCAATCTTTGGGAAACAGCCAAGCCCTTCCTTGAGGACTTGCTCAAACGTCAATACAGCCCCGTTAATGTAATTAAACAACTGCAGCGCGACGCACCCGCTTTTGTACATCACGCCTCGCAACTGCCTGAGGTGATTCCACAGTTTCTTGCAACCCAGCGAGAGGCGCTCAAGACAACGCCTAGAGAAGACAAACCCTCAGAAGGCAGTCCACTGTTAATAGGTTCTGGTATTACTACGTTGATCGTCTCCGTACTCGCAGAGCTTAGTAACCCGTGGTATGTGACGATAGGAACCCTCCTTGTCATCGTGGGTCTGATTCGTCGCCGCAAGTGATCAGGCAGAACTGACGTGGCATAATCGCGTCATGAGCACTCCCCAATATAGCGATACACCCGCAACTATGCAGCCAAACTGGAATGCAGACGGCCTACTACCGGCTATCGCGCAGGATGCCAATACGGGTGAAGTGTTGATGATGGCATGGATGAACGAGGAGGCACTCCGCCTAACGCTCGCTGAAAAGCGTGCCGTGTATTGGTCTCGCTCTCGCAAATGTTTATGGCGCAAAGGTGAAACATCGGGGAACATCCAGCGTCTTATTGCCGCGCAACTAGACTGCGACGGCGACACTTTATTATTGCAAGTGAACCAAATCGGTGGTGGCGCCTGCCATACAGGCCGCCGCTCCTGTTTTTTCTACGAGCCCGACGATCAGGACTGGATACTAGGGGGCAATGACGCGTGAGTGATGTTCTCGATGCTATTGCTGCGGTCGTAGCCGAAAAGCGTGATTCGGATCCGGAAACCTCTTACGTCGCAAGTTTGAACGTAAAAGGCATCGACAAAATTCTTGAAAAAGTCGGCGAGGAAGCCATCGAGGTAGTGTTGGCCGCCAAGAATGCCGATTCTTCGATGGGCCGCTCTGGAGATGTGATCAACGAGGTGGCCGACCTCATATTTCATATTCTAGTGATGCTCGATCGGCTTGGTATCAGTCATAATGACGTCATGGCAGCTTTGGCCGCGCGGCAAGGTGTATCTGGCCTCGAGGAAAAGGCATCACGCAACGCTGATCAAGGCATGGAAGCCCAGCACACTCAACAAAACGGTGAATAACTATGGGATTTAGCGGCATTGGAATCTGGCAACTGCTCATCATTCTCGCGATCGTAGTTCTAATTTTTGGTACCAAGCGTCTTCCTGGTGCGGCAAAAGACCTGGGCAGCGCTATTACCAACTTCCGAGAAGGAATGAAGCGCAACGACAGTGATACCGCCAAAATCGACAAGTCTGAGGATCGGAAAGAAGACCCTTAAGAGGTTCCCCCCATCATGCTCGATATTGGTTTTGCTGAACTCCTTGTCATCAGCGCCGTAGCCCTTTTTGTGGTTGGGCCAGAACGACTACCAAGTGCTATACGTTCTATCTCGTTATGGTTAGGACGCGTGCGTCGTAGCTTCGAGGAAATCAAATCCGATGTTAGCCGAGAGTTGCACAACGAGGAGGTAATGCGGGCATTGAAAGAAAGTCGCGATGAAGTGCAAGATTTGACCGATGTCAGCAGCGCCCTGTCACTTAATGAGAATAGTGACAAGAACTATGTATCATTTCCCGGGAACGGGGCTGACAGCGCCGCTTTAAAATCGGGATCAAACACACCCCTATCATCGCAGACTGACGCAGACGACCCGGCTGAAGACAGCGCCACTGAAGAGCCCGCTGTAAAGAGTCCTGCTGAGGTAGAGAGTCCCCTCGAGAAGGGAGCCTGACCTCGGTGAGTACTGACGAGCCTATGCCCCTTGTCGCGCATTTGCGCGAACTAAGAGACCGTTTTCGAAATGCCCTTATTGCGGTCATTGTCGCATTTCTGGCGTTGTTTCCATTTGCTAATGAGCTCTATACCTACGTTTCGGAGCCACTGAGATCGCTCCTCCCCGTGGGGTCATCAATGATTGCGACTGAAGTGACGTCTCCTTTTTTGACGCCGTTTAAGCTGTCGCTGGTACTCGCCGTATTCGTTGCCATGCCGGTCATACTGGCTCAGCTATGGGGCTTCATTGCGCCAGGTCTGTATAAATCGGAGAAGCGAATTGCTATTCCGTTGTTGACCTCTAGCGTCATACTCTTTTATGCCGGCGTCGCATTTGCCTACTACGTTGTCTTCCCTCTTCTATTTGGTTTCTTTACCACCGTCGGTCCCGGGGACATCTCGGTCATGACCGACATCAATCGATACCTCGATTTCGTTTTAAAACTTTTCTTTGCTTTCGGCCTGGCCTTTGAAGTTCCCGTCGCAGCGGTGATTCTCATACTCACCGGCGTGGTTACCGCTGATCAACTCGCAAACAATCGCTCCTATGTCATCGTTGGCTGTTTCGTCATGGGCATGTTGCTCACGCCACCCGACGTGATTTCCCAAACACTGCTAGCACTGCCAATGTGGCTCCTGTTTGAGGTTGGTCTTGTCATGGGACG
>CAJWEV010000023.1 GCA_913031575.1 uncultured Halieaceae bacterium
TTTTTGGCGTTAAATACGCACGTGCACAATCACCATCTCCAGATTACTATGAGTAAGGGTTCTCATTATCAATTCTAATGCGTCTAGGTAAGCGCCAATCGAAAGGGCCGCTTTAGTGAAATCGAGCGAGACACTCGATCTGGTCATGCGCCCACTAGCCCTGAGATACTCTACGGTTATCTATCGGACTGCGAGGCCGTAGCGGGGATATTTGAAGATTACGCTACGGTGGATCTCGTAAGGCGGCTGATCGACGTGCTCGTAGAAGCTAATTGCAACACGCCCGCTCCCCACTGCTGGTGCTGGCAGTGCCTCGGTAACTTGCATCGTCCAATGCGCTGCCTACATAACAAGGTGCGGACGCCTTGGGAAAGACTTGAGCTAAATAGGAAACTGAATGAGATCAATGTTTTGGCCGGATATTTTCTAATCCAGTAAAACTCGACAGAGAGGAGGATATTTTATTATGCAACGGACGAGAACGGTTAAGGACAGCATGGGTGAGTTGCAGGTCGATGAGGGCGTACTTTTCGGAGCGCAAACCCAAAGGGCAGTAGAAAACTTTCCTGTTAGCGGTCGCAAAATGCCCGAAAAGTTCGTCAGGGCGCTTCTAAAAATCAAAAAAAGCTGCGCATTGGCTAACAAAACCCTCGGATGCGTCGATGAAAGCACGGCGGACTCGATTATCTCAGCGTGCGAACAACTTTTGGGGAGTGACAATCTTATGTCGAATTTCCCAGTAGACGTTTTTCAGACCGGCAGTGGTACCAGTTCCAACATGAACGCGAATGAAGTCATTGCTGCTATTGCCTCTGATTTGAGCGGCAATTCAATCCATCCCAATGACCACGTAAATTTCGGTCAAAGCAGCAATGATGTGATTCCAACCGCTATCCATGTTAGCGCTAGAATTGCTGTGGAGGATGATTTGAAGCCTGCGCTGCTGCACCTAATACAAACGATTGAGGGCAAGGCAAAAAGTGTTGCAGGTGTTTGCAAGACGGGCCGCACTCATTTAATGGACGCCATGCCTGTTAGCTTTGATCAAACGCTTCTAGGTTGGGCCTGTCAGTTGGAAAGCGCCCTAAGCTTGTTGGAGAAAACTTCAGTTTCGTTACAAAGTTTGGCTTTAGGGGGTACAGCCGTAGGAACTGGAATAAATACCCACCCGGAATTCGCAAGTACCTTCGCAAAGTTACTCTCCGCAGAATTAGAGATTGACTTCAGGCCGGGTGATAGTTTTTTCGCTCTAATGGGGGCTCAAGATCCCTCCGTAGCGCTCTCCGGACAGTTGAAATCAATAGCCGTAGTTTATATGAAGATCGCTAACGATTTACGATGGATGAACTCTGGGCCACTGGCTGGATTAGGAGAGATTTCGCTTCAAGCCCTACAACCAGGTTCATCCATAATGCCGGGTAAGGTCAATCCAGTAATTCCGGAATCCGCTGCTATGGTCGCAGCCGAGGTCATTGGGAATGACGTAACCGTTACTATTGCAGGGCAATCTGGGAATTTCGAGCTTAACGTCATGTTGCCATTGATTGCTGATAATTTGCTTTCGAGCATATCTCTACTCGCGAATACAGCTTGTTTGTTGGCGGACAAAGCAGTCAAAACATTTACTATCAATGAGGAACACCTGAAATCAGCATTACATCGAAATCCGATTTTGGTAACGGCCCTGAATCCCATCATTGGGTATGCCAAATCCGCTGAGATTGCAAAGAAAGCTTATCGGGAGGGCAGACCGATCATAGACGTCGCTGCAGAAGATACCGATATCCCTTTAGACGAACTAGAGATTCTACTTGATCCAAAAAAACTCACAAAGGGAGGACTTTAATCACAGTCATAAATGGAACAGAACCAAGGTGATGAGGTGATTGCAGATTGAAGTGAAAAAGAGGGCCGCGAAATGCGCTTAGATAATGGTCATGTAAAGCCTTCCTAAATATCAAGCGCGGTGCCGTGTACAGTACATGATGAAAGCGGACTATCTTTGATAAGAACTTTCTCAAGACTCCAAACGCCCGCTTCATTGGAGGCAGTGCATAGAAAACCAAGCTTCTATATTGCGGTTAGCTCACCGCCATTGCTCATTGGGAAAAATCCATTTGTCCCATGAAACATCCAGTACTCGACTGTCACGTAACACAGAAAGTAAACGCTTCGGGCCGAATCATCACGCCTATCAAAAACGACAGTCCCCCTATCGATATTTTTAACTTTTTTACTGAAATTTTTGAATAAAAAAGTTGCTAGCTAGAATCTCGCGCAATCGACTCTTTTTCAGTCAAATCTTTGGAACCATAGTCGCGCACCCAACTAACTTCAGCATGCTCTCCGCAGAGAAAACGATCACAATTGCGTTCTATCTGCAAAATTTTTTCAATCCACCAAGGATCCGAATCGAGGCTACGCTTCGCTACTTGGACTGAGTAATAACGATTTAAAATCTCCTGACAGGCGTACTTGATTTCAACTGTGAACTTGTTTTCCACGCCAACTACTCCTACTTAAAAAATACACCAATGGCTTGGTGCGTACTTTATTTGCTGGGCAACCCGCCCTTAGGCGGTAACAACCAAGAACTAAATATAAAACTCAGAGGCACACCCGTTCAAATTTGTCTTTTGAAACTCGATTGTATCGGCTCTCACCTCGCGTAACGCCAAATACTCGTCATTTCAAGAGAGCGGCTTGAAACCAGAATAATCATTGAAGGCCCACAGGCGGCAAGAGATAAATCGGGAAGTGAGATACTGTCGGACTGCGAGGCTTACTAAACGTACGGGCATTATAAATTCGACGTTAGCCATTTTGACTTTGCGTTACGCACGAACGGTGCGGGTTCTGCTAGCTGCTGTGATTTAGGCACTTTTAAGCGCTCTTCGACCACGTCAATCACCATGCGCGTGATCGCGGGGAGGTCGGTCTGTCGGGCCTCGTCAAGGGTAAGCCAGTGCAGGTCTAGCAGTTCGCCTGAGGCACTCGACACTTGATCAGGATCCGATTGAATAGTTGAGTCATGCACCATGAAAAATCGTGTATCAAAACGACGAGTGCGGTAAGGCGGCGTGATGGCTCGCGCGATGAAGTCCATGTCCTCAAGTGGAGGAACGACGCCGTGCGAGAAATACTGGGACCAACTATTGTTAGTTGTTCGACATATATCGGTTGACGGTCGACCCACAACTAAGCCCGTTTCTTCAAATGTTTCACGAATAGCAGCCAACGCTAAGCCACGCAGTTTGGCGTCGGATATATTTGATCGAGTTTGCCGACGTAGGCGCGTCAGTACCGTTTCTGTGAGTTGGGTAGGCACCTTTATGCGCTGATCGACATAATCGAGTCGGCCGCCGGGGAATACGAACTTTCCGGGCATGAACTTATGCTTCATCGAGCGCTTACCCATAAGAATTCTGGGCTCTGCTGCTTGCTGCACAATAATGAGTGTCGAGGCATCGCGTGGTCGGACTGCTTTTTCCCCCTGCTGTCGGTATTCATGAGGTTTGCCGGGTGTCGTACCGTATTTACTCATTAATATTTTCTCGTTTAATTGTTGTTTTCTAGCGACAAGAACCATAACTCAGTTTCTTCTTTATGGGTGATCGTCAGGTCTTTAAATCATTGTAAGTTGGACTAAACCCGTGAGACGCTAGGTGTCTTTAAAGAATCAAGAAGCGATGGCTACATTCAGGAGTGTATTGTGGACTTAGTGGCATTCGAGGCGGGCGCGAAAAAGAATTGTCCGATTTACGAGTTTTTGGGTTTGCAGGTGTTGGAGGCTGAGGATGGCGTATTTAAAGCGTTAATTCCCAATACCAAGGCATCGGGAAATCACATTGGCATCATGCATGCGGGCGCGCTGTTCTCGCTGGGAGAGTTTCTCGGTGGACTGATAACCGCACGTTACCTAGATAATCCGCGAAAGTTCCAACCCGTCGTCAGAGACTTGAAAATCGACTTCAAGGCGCCGGCTACGTCGGATATCACCGCGATCGCCCATTTCACGACTGAACAGGCAAAAGAGATGAACGCCAAGCTCGAAGAGACGGGCAAATACGATTTCCAGCAAAAGGCCGTACTCACGGATGAAAACGGAACCGTCGTTGCTGAGACCCTGGGCTCATATGCGCTACGTAACTTTTTAAGTTAGGCAAGACCTAAAGACTCAACCCACCGTCGATCACAAGCTGTTGACCTGTCACGTAGGCTGCCAGCGGGGACGCAAAAAATAGCACACCACCGGCAATGTCTTGTGGCTTTCCAAACCTTGGTATGGGGTTTATTTTACTGAACTGTGCTTCTTGTTCTGGACTCGACTGATTTACTGTCATCTTGGTCGGAACCATTCCCGGCGCTACCGTATTTACCCTGACACCCGAGTGGCCCCACTTTTTTGCCAAAGCTTTTGTCAACTGAACTAAACCCGCTTTACTTGCGCTGTAGGCGGGGTTGTTTACTGCTGGGTTGATGGACGCGACAGAGTCAATGTTGATGATCGAACCCTGAGACTCCAACAACAACGGGTAGAACTCAGTGCAGAGCTGCATCGCACCCGAAAGATTGATACTAAGGATCTTTTCAAAGCCGGATCGCTCAAATTCGGCTTTCTTCCAGAGCACCGCTCCCACGCAATTAGCTAATACATCCAGAGCCTCGAACTGACTAGCAAACTTGGTTATTGCCGCCTCGTCCTGAACATCGAGCTGATAATAGGTGAAGTGGTTAAAATCATTATTGTAGCTATCGGCACGACGGGTCCCAGTTATCGATACTACTGCACCAGCTTCATAGAACGCGGTCGCGACACCGTAGCCAATGCCGTCGGAGCCGCCACAAACCAAGACGTGTTTGTCAGTGAAATCCAGTGCTTCAACCAAGCCCATTATCGCGGCCCCTGTCCGTCGTCAATTTTTATCACCGTACCGGTTACACATTCCGATGCTGGTGAAACCAAGAAGAGGAGGGTGCTGTCCATTTGCGCTGGATCACAAATGCGACGACGGGGAAATCCCTGTGAGATATCACCCACGCGAGACAGCATGCCATCCATCATCTCGCTAGAAAAAGCCCCAGGCGCAATACAATTGACATTGATGTGATTTCGCGCCCACTCCACTGCATGTGACTCGGTCATGCGAACGACTGCGCTCTTGGTGGTAGAGTAAAGTGTGGTGGCAATTGCGCCTGAGATGTTAAATGCAGCAACTGAAGCAATATTGACGATACGTCCCGACATCTTATGCTCAATCAGTCGGCTAGCGACCTCGCAAGACAGAACCCAAGGCCCTATAAGGTTGGTATCGAACACGGCGTCAGTGAGCTCGTCAGACATCTTAATGGCGCGTTCAGCGTCAGGAATACCCGCGTTATTGATCAAAATCTGAACGGTGCCAAGACGCTCTTCAGCTTCAACCAGCGCCGCGCGAATGCTATCGCGTGAGGTCATATCGATTGCGATGGGTTCGCAAACGCCTCCGTCAGCCCGAATCTCCTCAGCAAGCGCCTCCAATCGATCGACTCGCCGACCCGTTGCGACGATTTTGGCGCCGCATGCCGCGAGGACCTTTGCGAACCTTTTTCCCAGCCCTGAGGTAGTCCCAGTGACAAAGGCAACTTGGCCACTGAGGTCGGTAGAAACATTAGGTAATGGAAATTCAGACATCACATTTCTCTTATGATTTATCATAGCCAGGCGTAAAGATGTCTCGCGTTGCCGAAGAAAGCAAGGCAGATCGTGGTAGGGCATGGGTGAGAATATAAAACCAGTCAAGAGGAAGTTTGTATGCACATCAAAGTGGGTGATTTTCACCCCGAACTTCAGCACCAAGTACCGCGGTTACGACGAATGGCGAAACTCATGCGCGTTCCTGGTGTTATAAGAATCATCGACTGGCTGCGGCGCAGAGAGGCAGGCTCCGATGTGACAGGGCTTGAGTGCTCAACTGTAAAAATAACCAGTAGCTTGGACGATTACTGTATACGGACGCGCATTTACCGCCCGTGCAACGTCTCGGGACCATTGCCTTGTCTGGTTTACTTTCATGGTGGCGGCTACATCATGGGTGTGCCCGAGGGGTCGGCTGAGTTAATCAAACGCTTTATTCAGACGAGGCCTTGCGTTGTAATCGCGCCCGATTACCGAAAGGCTCACCAAAAGCCCTTTCCAGGTGGTTTTCAGGATTGTTACGACGCACTGATATGGGCACGTGATAATACAGGTGCTTTAGGGTGCTCAGGTAAGATAATCATTGGTGGACACAGCGCAGGTGGCGGCCTCACCGCGGCCGCAGCACTGAAAGCTCGGGATACAGGCGATGTGGAAATTGCCTTCCAAATGCCTTTTTATCCGATGATCGACGATATGCAGCCAACCGACCCACATCGTGGTATTGATCCGCCAGTTTGGGATACGGCGCTTAACGCGATCGGATGGGGTGCTTATTTGCGCGGTGTTAGAGAACGCTGTGAGATCCCTAGCGCTTATGCGGCCCCTGCGCGCGCGGAGTCCCTCGCAGGATTGCCGCCGACCATCACGTATGTAGGCGACAAAGATCCCTTTTACTGGGAAACCGAGACGTATGTTTCAAAGCTGAGGGAGGCGGGCGTAGACGTTGCGCACACCGTGTATGAGGGTTGCTATCACGCCTTTGAGTATATCGGCGATGGCGGTGAAATCGGCACACAAGCTCGAGCGTTCACACTTGAAAACTTCGGCCGGTTCTACGATCAGTACGTTGTCGGGCCGTCGACTTAGGAGATTTTACCGACGATTGAGTAGTCGAATTCTGTAAGGCGACTCGGTACTTTCTGCTCGCTCGTGAGGACAGTAATACCGTACTCCTCGCGAAGTTCACTTAGTCTTCGGTCCAATAATGTAGCGGGTAATTCGAATGGCCATTTCTTATTCATTCGACGAGTGTTTCGGATGACAGTCCATAGTACGCGCTTGTTTCGCCAGTAGAGTAGCGGAATGAACATGATGCCCAGCTCGGATAAAATAGCTCTGCTAAGGTCTTTAATTTCCGGTATCTGCTGATACTGCTTAAGTAACCTCCAAGAGAAGGTAGTGCCAAAAAACACCCAGAAATCCAAGGCTGCCTCATCCTCAATGGTAGTGTCTTGTCCAAAGATCGCATGGGTAGCGTCATGATAGAGCCAGATCGGATCCGCATCTTCAGTGCCATCGGCAAGGATCTGCCGACCGATGTCTGTCAGATACTGATGGTACTCCTCGATCGCCTCGCGCAAGGTCTGCTCACTGTCCTGATTTTGGTATTTAAGGAGCATTGTCACGCCTTGATATCTGGCACTATCTACACGATCCTCTTGTTGACTGGGATTTACAAGTTAAATTCAGGCTATTTTCCTCGGAACGGGCGTGTGGGCTGTATAAGTTAAGCGTGGCGCTGTAACCTTTTAAGTCCCGTCCTTTAGAGTTTTCGCACTATGCCTGGCTATTCGTATTTCGCCTTGTCGGTCATTTGTCTCCTTACGGTATATATCCCGCTATTTTGGGCTTTGGGAGAGTTCAAAGATACGTCGAGGAATATGAAACGTTTCTTTATTGGCTTTATGCCTATAGGAATCGCCTGTATTGCTTGGATAGAACTCGGAGGGCTCGACTGGAGTCGGGTGCTATCCAATCTCGCTTATGCGGCGTTTGGGAGTCTTATTCTGGCGCTCATACACAAGTTCTCCCAGCCATGAACGTAGCTTTTAACGTTATTCAACGTAATTTTATGCGTAGATGCATCTTCCGGTTGGGTTGCAGAGTAGGCTAACTTTCTGCCTTTAACTTGGTGTGCAGTCGAGCATAGGCCACGAGCGACAAAATCAGCAAGGTATCCATGATGAGCAGTGCCGAGGACATTGGCTCGTCTAAGTTGATCGAGGCAAAAATATCCGAAGCCAACCCCAGGAAATAGGTCGCGCTGCCAATGATCAGGACATTGACAGTGAACATGGTTAGCGCGGTCGTGGAAGCTTTGATGCCATCAGGTACCTGATCCAAGATAATGGCAACCATGGCGCCATAAGGAAGCGTAAACAGGGCAATACTGGCGACCATTCCGGTAAGAAAGAGCGTCGACCCCGGCTCCGCTATCCGAAAAAGAAAGACTAAAGGTAATGTCACCATGATGACTGCGACGATGAACGATGCCCGATTAAACGACGGGTGTCTTGCCATCAGGTCAGCGAGTGCGCCGCCGAGAAGTGACGCCGGGACCGCTGTTAATAAATAGGTCTGTCCATAAAGTGCGGATGCCGCATCTGGGCTGTAGCCTCGCTCGGAAGCAAGCCAAATCTGCATAAACTGTATCTCCGCGTAGATGAGATGCAGTAAAGCCATTCCCAGGATAGCCAGTTGCAGCGTGCTGTTCCGTCTCGCGAGACTTAATAACTCGCCTATGAGCCCCATCATCGACGGAGCGGTGTCTTTCCTGTCTGCTGATTCAGGTCGGCCAAGCGCGTCAGGCATAGCACGAGCGAACGCGACTAGTAAGCAAGCCATACCAATCCCGATGATGCCTAGCCATGTAAAGACTCCTCGCCATTCAATGCTCGGCATGCCCGCGATCTGATAGGCCAGAGCGACACCGATGTGTCCGCCCATAAAATAGAGTCCAAGGACAACAGCCCGATGTTGTGAGTCAAACGCCCGAGATAAAACAGCGGTAGCAGCCGGGTTTAACGTCGCTTCACCGATACCCACGAAGGCACGTGGCAGCATCATGCCGATAAAGCTTTTTGCTTGCCCTGTCAGCGCAGTCATAGCGCTCCAAAGCAGAATGCCGATAGTGAGTATGCGACTAGCCCCAAAGCGGTCGGCTAAGATACCCGTGACAGGACCTGCGAGCGCGTAAAACAGTATGAAGCCAAATCCTGTCAGTAACCCAAATTGTTGATGACTGAGGTCGAGGTCTTTAACAATCTGTGTGCCGAAAGCGGCGATTAAGAACCGATCTGTGAGACTGAGGATATTGAGTGCGATGAGGAGCACAAGCAGGAAAATGGGCCCCGCCAATCGCTGGCTCATGCGGTATCTCCAAATGGAGCCGAGGCACTTACCGATGTGGTATTAGCACCGAGGTGTTCCTCAGTGGCCTTCAATGACAAAATTAGGTTACGGTGTTTTACCCCGGTGACATCGTGGTCCGAGATACCTGCGGTCGTCTTAGGACGCTGCGACTCAGACTGCTCGACAACCACAACCATTGAATCACTCAGCTTAGCTGACCAAACGTCTCTAACTTCGGCACCAATGCCGGGTATGAGCGAAGTTGGCTCAAAGGCTTCGTCGCTACCGTCAATGGCTCCAGTGGCCTCAAAAGCAATCACACCGCCCACCTAAATTTTTTATCGTGAATTTAAATTTAATTGGAATGTACGCCGAATCAAGAGTGGTGGTACGTCATAGGGTAGCTGTGACAAACTATGGTATCCACCATCAAACAAGAAGAAGTGGGTCATGGACGAACGACTAGGACGTTTTGCGAATAGGACTGATGCGTTCGCTCAGTGCGAGGCGATTGGATATATCGCGCACAAGTTGGGTTTCCCCGCGAATGATAATGAATTTCGTTGGCACGATTTTGATTCGTTGACGTTTATCACCGCGGGTGGGTTGACTATTCATGATATCGAGAGCTGATAGATTTGGACCTGCGCTGCGGGCACAAAAATTGTTGGGCGCAAGGGCATGATTCATCGAGATCAAACTGCTGGTTTCAGTGCCCTTATTGGCTTTGTAGAAAATCTTAGGACGCCAAGCGAGCCGATCAATAACCGCTGCCTGTAAGCTTCTAACCAAAGGCAGCTGGACGTCGGAGATTTTTATCAGGCTAGCTGAATTTGGGGGTTACGTGACAAATACGTTTACGACAGTTCTTGGCTATATGGGAACAAGGGTGCGACAGCGTTTGGGTGTCGATGGCAGACTCGATTCACTTAGCGATATTTTCAATTTCATTCAGTTAGATGACCGCGTGGCAACTTCAGGGCAGCCTACCGAGGCGCAGTTTGGCCTTGTTAGAGATGCTGGCTACACCACAGTCATCAATCTAGCGCCGAAAAGCCACGAGAACGCCCTAGGCAATGAGGACGAGATTCTCGAGCGCATGGGAATTCGTTACATCCACTTGCCCGTGATTTTTACAAGTCCTACGCGTGGCGACTTTGAGCGTTTTATAAACGCACTTGAATCCTGTGATGATGATCGCATCTGGGTGCACTGCGCCGCTAACATGCGGGTTTCCGCATTTTTCTTTAAATATCGTACTGAACGACTTGGATGGCCTGCGGAACAGGCCCAGGCTGATTTAAACAAAATATGGGAACCTGGAAAATTGATGGGTGTCTGGCAGGACTTTATCGAAAAAGCGTGATTTACCTTGGCTTGGAGTAAGCGCTAATCTATATATTATTACTATTAAAAACATAGATTTATGATTTGAATTTCATAGTAAATATAGATAAAGGCATTCGGTTTTTAAAGTCGCGTTAAGTGACGAAACAGTTTTTTTTGGGGTTATCGTGTTCATGAATTCTATCGATGGCTTTCAAAGAGGTGTAGACAAGATCCGCTTCAACAATTAGTGGAGATAACAGGAACAACGTCAACACGGCTATAAAAAGGAAATTAGACTTATGTGCTTGATGCATCAACGATCGGTCACTTGTGGCGCTTTTTTGCTCCTTTTGCTGACAGTAAAAGCAGCCTTTGCAGGCGTCGCTATAGAAGACTACGAGCGGCGTCCTGAAATTCAAAATCGGTTGCTTGAGGACCGGCTTAATTCGTTATTACCAACCCTAATGCGCGAGACCGGTGTGGATATGTGGCTCGTAATTGCCCGCGAGTACAACGATGACCCCGTGTTCCTCTCTCTTGTCCCGAAACCTCGCTTCACGGCTCGTCGCACCACCATGTTGGTTTTTTTTGACCGCGGGGATGGAGGTATTGAGCGTTTAACCGTCAGTCGCTATCCGCTCGGCGCTATGTATGAGGCTGCGTGGGAGGGAGGTGATTTAGATGCTCAGTGGAAGCGGCTTGCCGAGGTGATAGCCGAGCGGGATCCAAAGTCGATCGCTGTAAATACGAGCGATACCTGGCCTGTAGCAGACGGCATTAGCCATAGCTTGTACAGCAAGCTTGCATCGTCCTTGAGTCCCGAATTGAAAGCTCGGCTGCAGTCTTCTGAGCGCTTAGTCGTGCGTTGGATGGAGACTCGCACCGAGGCGGAAGTTGAGGTCTGGCAGCGCGCGGTCGCCATTGCACGTGAAACCATTGCGAGGGCTTTTAGCAGCGAGGTCATTACCCCTGGTGTAACCACTGTTGGTGATGTGTCATGGTTTATACGGACTCGCTTTGAGGAAGAGGGCCTCGAGCCGTGGTTTCACCCGGATGTGAATCGTCAGTGGCATGGCGCTGATTTCGGTGAGAACGCGCCGTTCCTTGGGGATGGATCGAGCGATGGGATTATTCGACGTGGTGATTTACTTCATACCGATGTGGGACTCTGTTATCTCGGTTTATGTACCGATACTCAGGAGATGGGTTATGTCCTTAAACTGGGTGAGTCGAAGCCGCCTGTGGGCTTGACCGAGGCCATGCGCATTGGCAATCGTTGGCAAGACGCGTTGACGGCAGAGTTTGTCACCGGTCGAACAGGCAATGAGATTCTTTCGGCAGCGCAACGTAGCCTAGAAAAATTGGGCATCCAACATGCTATTTATACGCACCCCTTAGGTGTCTACGGACATGCTCCCGGACCCACCATCGGTATGTGGGACAACCAGGGACCCACTATCGGACGCGGAGATTGGCCTCTTTATCCGATGACCGGGTACGCCATTGAAGGTAACGTTGTGGTAAGGGTTTCCGAATGGGATTACCAGCGGGTACAAATGAAGCTTGAGCAGAGTGCACTATTTGATGGAAAAACCGTTCACTACTTGGCGGAAAGGCAGACGGTACTCCATGTTGTGGGCTTTTAGAGTCGAAGGCCATTGCAAACTTAAGTGAGATAATAAAGTCGTGTCGTTAGATGCCTTAAAACACAACAGTTCTCCGCAAAAAATCTTCGTGTCAATTGCATGTTTCTGCGATCCTGATGTTTTAGATACGGTAAATGATTGTCTTCACAAGGCGGCCATCGCAGCTCGCGTAGAGATAGGGGTGTGTCTTCAGGCCAAATCAAACGACGTCTCGTACGACTCCCTAAATGACATAGCGCAAGTTACAGTTGATCGTATCGATGTAACCGAAGCGCGGGGCCCGATTTATGCTCGCTCGCGCTGTGAAGCACTGATGACTGACGCTGATTACTTCTTGCAGATCGATTGTCACTCACGATTTTTCCCCCGATGGGACGAGATCCTGATCCAAGAGTACGGTAAAGCCTTGGAGCTCAATGACAACGCTGTGTTGTCGCACTATCCAATAAACATTAAGAACATGGCGTCTCCCGATCACCTCGACCGCATTGGTCATGTGAATCGATATCGGTATATCGAGGTAGATTCGATTAAGAGTCATGGCTCATTGATTATGTTACCGAAGGTGCCGATTACTTCTCTGGGTATAAGCGCTGCAATGTTGTTCATGCGGGCGAAAGATCGCGAGCGGTTTCCTTACGACCCGGAACTTGATTTCGGCTTACATGCTGCAGAGCAAGTGTTGTATGCCGTGCGTCTCTGGACTCATGGCTTTGACATTTTTTGTCCCACTCAGCACGCTCTGGCAACAGACTATGAGGGATCTCGTGATCGAATTCCCGATGAGGTCAAACGTATCAGCAATACAAATCGCATAGGATGGCCGGAAGCCACGTGGTCAAAGGTGAAATATTTGTTGGGTCTCGACGATATTGAGCAGGTAGATCCGGTTTTTGCCGATTCTCTTGACGACAGTATTGTGCGTTTCGGTGTAGGCGATGTCCGTTCGTTGCGATCTTACTATGAGTTCGCAGGAATACATGACGAGCTAAAGCGCGTCTTTCCAAACTACCGTTACGCTAACAATTAATTGGGTATCAAACTATTTAGCGTTAGGCCGGCAACGTTTCGCATAACTTTGAAGCGATAGCGCTCGCTGCCTTCTTTTTTGCTAGCCTCCGCTTCACCAAAAAAGAAGCTTATGATGACGTAGCGATTCCCTGATCCAATTTCATTTACTTGATGAAAAAGCGATCCCGGAAAAACGACAGCGCCGTATTTGGGCACGCTCAGAACTCGTGAGTTGTATTCGGGGAACACGATGCCGCCGCCTTCGTAATTATCGTTTAAAACCAGCGTTATGGCGTAGCGGCGATGAAGGTGAGGAAAGATTGTATCGCGGTGCCTCCCAAACTTGCCGCTATTTTCTGCCGCGTACCGGCAAATTTTATAAGTCTCGCGATGGGTAATTTCAGAGTAAAAAACTTTTTCAATCTCGGGTAATACGGACTTGGTCAATTTGTCGTCGAGACGCATTTCTAAATCGGTCGATGGGTGAATATGCAGTCGTCGTTTGAAGTCTTTGTCGGCAAAAAATCCCTCATCCTGGTGTGTATCGATATATTCGATAAGCTCCTCCGCAAGAGCTTCGTCGATCGCATCATTGATGACTAATACGGGAGCAGACGATTCATTATTGGGCAAAATAAAGTCTTCTAGCTCCTCCTGCAGTTCCTTTAGGTTTTGCGCGTCCACGAAATCGACAATCTTAAGGTTGCTGTCGGTGATAAAAGCACTGATAGGCGCAAGCTCGTGCTGAAAAAGGTTACAAAACTCGGCAGACTGAAACCACCGGCCATGCTCCATGTCAATAAGTGACGGCGTGAAGACAAAGTGTCTGAAAGGCAGGCGCAGCTGTAACGCTCGACCTGTCAATTCTAGATGACTATCTTTTAGAAATAACAGGATATTGGGCTCACCCGCCTTCCCTTGAACGTCAAAAATTCGCGCGCTGGTGTCTATGTAGGCGTACGGAACGTAATCGCCAGTCGACATTCGGGTGCTATAATTAAGGTTGGGGTCTTTAGCAGACGTTATAAGCTTCATGTCCCAAGTTTAAGCATACAGCCGGCATAAATTAAGAAAAACATTAAGGTGATTGCGATGATCCCAGCAAGTGAGACGTTCAAAGGTACGTGGCAATTCAAACCGAATTTCACAGAGGCAGCAGGATTTCGACAGCACTATGTTGACGAGGGACCTGCTGACGGAGAGGTCGTTCTTTGTTTGCACGGTGAGCCTACCTGGGGTTATCTCTACCGAAAAATGATTGGCCCACTAGCTGAGAATTTCAGGGTTGTAGTGCCAGACCATATGGGTTTTGGAAAATCTGAAACGCCACAAGATCGTGTCTACACGCTGCAAACTCATGTTGAAAACCTTGAGCGATTCGTGTCTGATCTCGACCTGTCAGCTATTACGATCGTCTGTCAGGACTGGGGTGGTCCCATTGCCGGTGCATTTACAGCCAGAAACCCTGATCTCGTAAAACGACTTTTCCTCATGAACACCGTTCTTGGTTACGGTGGTGGTCAGTCGGCAGGAGGAAAAACGCCCTGGTTTCGGTGGATTGAGAAGCACGAGGAGGCGGGCACACTTAGCGGTATATTGGGGGAACTCGGCAGCACTGTATTGTCGGTAATGAAAATCATCGGTTTTCAGAATACGGCTGCGGTGGATGATACCTGGATCGAGGCCTACTCGGCGCCGTTCCCGGACCGTGAGAGCTGTATAGGCGCGATCAACTTCCCGCTCGACGTACACTACGGGCGCTTCTTACCTTTTGTCTTTGATACGATGGAGAGCGGTGACATTGAGGGCATGAAATCAAAACCAGCGATGTTGATATCAGGCGATAAGGATTTCGGTATCGCGCCTGACCACGCTGTCAGTGATTTTCGAGGTCTCTTCCCGAAGGCGCCGGTCATTGAGGTTTCGGGCGTGGGGCACTTCTGTCAGGAGGACATCCCTGGCGAGCTTGTTGAGTTCATCAGAAAGTTCATTGCCGAGAATCCCTGACGACGCTAGAGCACGGCGCCACTGAACACCCACAGACCGGCTACGCCGAGCATGATAGCCGCTATGCGATTCACATTCATGAGTCCTTTAGAAGCGGCTAGACGTTTAGCCAACCACTGACCACCTGTCGCATAGGTCGTCATAGAAATGAACTCAGTGCACATCATGATGACCAGCATGGTCATGAATTGCGGGTAAAAAGCGACGTTGCTTTGCACGAAGCCGGGGAGGAGCGCAATCAAAAATGCCCAACCCTTGGGATTACTGACGGCTGTAACGTAACCTAGCGATATCAGTGCACCTGCGTGGGTTTCATCCAGTCGGCGTGCATTAAGATCTTCAGGTGTTTGGTTGAAGAGGTGGACGGCGAGATACAACAGGTACGCCCCACCAATGAATGAAAGCACCTGAAAGTAGATGGGATCTCGCGATAGCAGCCAACCAAGACTCCAAAACGTTGCCGCAAAAACCGTTGCTACGCCGCTCAATTCCCCCAGCATCATCCAGAGCGTTCGCCGGTACCCGATTGATAAACCCAATGTAAACGCAAGTATCATGCACAATCCGGGCGTAAAGGATACAGAGGCAATGGTGGGGATGAATAGAAGGGTGAGATCTGGGGCCATGAGCACCTCGCGGGTGGTGGATCATAGCAGGATTTGAATCTGTGTATGAGCACATGTAGGTTTTATCAACCATTTCAATAGTCACGACGCGTATCGGGGGAGGTTGGAGGATGATGCGGATTTACATTGCGGTATTGCTTGCTTTTTTTACGACACCTTTGGACATTAATGCCGATCCAAGCTTCTTCGATGAGGGACCAATGGTAGGAAAAGGCTATCCATTTTCTGAGTCCGTGCGCGTGGGCAATATTTTATTCATCTCTGGCCAGGTAGGAGTCGACGAAAATGACGAGTTGGTGGAGGGCGGTATTGCCGCCGAGACGCGGCAAATCATGGGTAACATCGAGGGCGTGCTTGAGCGCCGAGGTCTCGGCTTTTCCGACGTGGTAAAATGTACGGTGTTTCTTGCGGATGTGGCAGAGTGGGGTGAGTTCAATACTATTTACACGAGCTTTTTTCAGCCGCCGTACCCCGCCCGATCTGCTTTAGGCGCCAATGGCCTAGCCTTGGGAGCTAGGTTGGAAGTCGAATGCATCGCTGCTTATCCTAGCGAGTAAAGATCCTCTCTAAACATGTATAGACAAAAAGGTAACCACTATGAGTGACCCTAAAAATATTGCGCTAATCAGCATTGAATCAGTGCCCGATGGTATGCGTACCTTGGGGTTGGTGAGAGGTAGCACAGCTCGATCTAGAAATATCGCTCGCGATATCACCGCAGGGTTGAAAAATTTGGTGGGTGGAGAGGTGACTTCTTACACAAAGTTGATGGCCGATGCTCGAGAGGAAGCGATTTACCGGATGCAAGAAGATGCTGATCGAATGGGCGCGACGATGGTCGTCGGTGTGCGATTCGCGTCGTCTATGGTGTCACAGGGTGTCTCGGAAATGGTAGCTTGGGGAACAGCTGTGGGCCCCGTTGATGGATAGTGAATATATGTTAACGATCATTCTCTTGGTCTTGCTGTGCGCACCTATCATTTACAAGCGTTTTGGCGAAAAAAAAGCCGAGCGTTTTGAGGACAGGGACAATTAATTTTGAAGCCTGACAAGTATGAGTTTCGTGGTAAAAATCGTTGCGCTAAGGCTGCCAGACAAGGTCCATCGGGTTTAATAATTAACAGGCGACCTCAACCTCTTAGACCGCAATTTTTGGGCCCCAAATCTATACCTCGATAAAAACAACCTGAGTCTTAAAAAAACCAATACTTCTTTTCTTCGTTTCAGACCTGCAGCTCAGAACGTGTTTCCGAGCGCGAGTTCAGTAAAGCGCTGTAAGCGCGAGGTAAATACGGCTGCTTGCCGATGTTTGACTGCTTGCTGGTACACGGGATCGGTCACCATCTCAAGGAAAGCCCCCGCATTTGGATATTGGGCAATGAATATCTGGTCCCAAGCTTCATCGCTCGGCCCAATTACTGTCGATTCGAACTTGCCGCGCCAGACAATCGAGCCGCCGACTCGGGAAAATATGGGTCCACTGTCAGTTCCGTAGTTGGCATAAGCCTCCGCACCTGTCATCGGTGTGTTTTCTAGGGGATGACCCACCTCATATCGCGCTTGGTCATGAAATTTAAGCTTATTAAGCATGAAGATAGGCGTTGTCCTATCCAGCGCTTTAAACGCATCGAAATTAACTCTGGAAGGGTCGACGAAGTTTTCATCAAACATCTTTTTTGCTCCGAGGGTATCCACGCGTGGTAACCTTACGCCGTCATGTCCGGCGAGACTAGGTCTGAGTCCGTTTGTTGCAAATTTTTAAAATAGAGGGGCGTGCCCATGCGCGAGTTGGTAAAGTCGACGCTGGAAGAGCATAGGCAAGTAGTCTCAAAAATGGTCACGCTTGAAGGTGAAATCGCGTCAGCTGGTAAGTTGTGTGGGAACGCCTTGGCGCAAGGCCAATGTATTTATCTGTGTGGTAACGGCGGTTCTGCTGCTGACGCGCAACACATTGCGGCTGAGTTCATTGGACGCTTTGTCAACGACCGTCGTGCACTGCCTGCAATAGCATTAACAACAGATACATCTGCGTTAACCGCGATTGGTAACGACTACGGCTTCGACGAGGTATTTAGCCGGCAGGTTGCGGGTCTGTGCAGGGAGGGCGACGTATTGATTGCTATCTCCACCTCCGGAAACTCTGAGAACGTACTGAAGGCTGTCGACGCCGCAAATCGCGCAGGTGCTTCAGTAATTGGGCTCTCGGGCAAGTCGGGTGGTGCACTGAATTCCAAGAGTGACGTGTCACTTGTTGTGCCGTCGGATGTCACAGCGCGTATTCAGGAGATGCACATACTGATTGGTCACATCATTTGTGTGCTCGTTGAAGACTATCTGAACTTAGGCGCCGACTGATCCATGACAATCGCCGCTGTTTTCCTCGATCGAGACGGCGTCATTAACGTCGATGCTGGCTATGTAGGGGATTGGGAAAGATTTATATTCTTACCGGGTGTGATTGAGGCGATGCGCTCGCTGTGTGAGGCCGGTTATGCTTTGGTCATTGTCACCAACCAATCGGGTATTGCCCGAGGGTTTTACACCGAGGAGGACTTCCATGTCTTGACTGAGCGTATGCGCGACGAGCTCAGCGGACAGGGTGTCGACATCGCTGGGGTCTATTATTGTCCTCATCTGCCGGACGCCAGACTGCTTAAGTATAGGAAGATCTGTAATTGCAGGAAGCCAAGACCGGGGCTTATTTATCGCGCGATTGAAGAGCTGGATATTGACCTGACACGCAGTGCGA
This sequence comes from uncultured Halieaceae bacterium, assembly GCA_913031575.1. GTDB lineage: Bacteria > Pseudomonadota > Gammaproteobacteria > Pseudomonadales > Halieaceae > Luminiphilus. The sequence continues at coordinate 18,400 of CAJWEV010000023.1, forward strand.
TGGTGGGTGATAAGCACTCTGATATGGAGGCTGCACTGGCGGCGGGTATTCCTCATCGCTATCAGGTTGTTAGTGGCGAGCCTCATCAGTACTGTATTGCCGTACATGATTTATCGGAGGCCTGCAAAGTGCTGCTGGCAGCGGCTTAAAACTCGTACCCTAGTATTTCGATATCGCGTGCAAAAGTATCGCCTACAAGCGCCTGCGTCTCTGCAGTGAAGTAGTCGCGGTAGGCTAGACGGTCGTAAGCTTTTCGACGATGGGGAAGCTCAATTTTCTCAATGCCAATTCGTTTACAGCACTCATCGAAGTCTTGCTGAAGCGTCTCGTAATGCCCTATGAAGTCCACAATTAGATTGCCTTTCAAGTCGACTAAATAGTCGCTTTGCGGCGTAATGGAAGTGTCAATATGGTACTGCCAAGGTCGTGAGGGATCTAACTTACGACGCAAGAACTCCTCGAATGTCTCATTTGGCGCCAGCAATTGGGGCCGCTCTCGCCGTATATGGTGATAAGAGCTGACCTGCAGGTCCCAGGGGTTCCTAACAAACGCAAATTTGAAGAGCGAATCGTAGAAGTCACTCGGCAGCATTTCTTTGGCTGCAATTGCCTTGGCGTGGCGAGGTATTTTTATGCCGACTTTGTGATTTACGAGCCCGCTGAGCTTACTGGCGACCCATATGGGCGCGTAGTAGGGGTCGCGCCATCGATACTTTTGAAGTGCAGCACGAATACTTGTACCGCCCGTCTTCGCGATATGTACGAAAAGGAACTTTTTTTGATGAGATAACAGCATGTCGCGATGAAACACTCTCGCCCTGGCGGGCGCAAGTTAAATTGTTGATTTTTGGATATTTTACAACCCTCAGCTGGAGTTCAATAGGCGATTTAGTTACTCTGCGGAGAGATTTGGAAGCCCCTCATTCGGGATAAAGAACGCCATTAGAGTCACTGAATGCCACAGCAAAATCTTATTCCAGCGCCCCTAATGTGGGTATTCCTGTTTTTCTCGCTCGCGGTTAGTGTGGCAACCCGCCAATTAATCTGGTTGATGGTAGTTGTCAGCCTGCTGACATTGATTACCAACCGCGAGGCGATACTCTCCACGCCTGGCATGAGGAAAGCGGCCTTGCTATTCGCATGCATTGCACTCCCAGGCCTCGTAAGTCTTCTGTTCTCGGTTAATCTTGACAGAGGTATTTCTGCTGTTTTTAGATTTGCCGCCTATGCGCTGGCGGCCTGGGTCGTTTTGAGTGTGAAGATCGAAGAGGGCGATGCGAAGCGAATTATGTCGTTCGTCGGTATTTTGTTGGTAGCGTGGGCCGTGGACGGTTTTATTCAGCTACTTACGGGTGTGAGCCTGCTCGGCGACCCGTTGGTGGAGCTGGGTGAGGAGGGTGCGATTGTGACTGGCTCTCTGCAGTTAGGTTACGGCGCAACGCTAGCCATTCTGTCGCCGTTTTTCCTTGAAGCACTTAGGCGTGCCGGTGGTATGGGCGTCGGTATCCTCTCGCTTCCGGTGTACGCAGCCGTGGTAATGAGCGGTCATCAGTCATCGGCCGTATTGGCGTTGATTGGTCTTGCGGGGTGGGCAATGCTCGCCTTGCGCAACCGCGAAGTTGGAGCAAAGCGGCAGGTCACTGGCTTTGTCATTTCGGCGATTATTGGATTGCTGCTCGGTGTTTATCTTTCAGTGGTTACGGGGCAGGTGAGCACGTTTGCAGAGGCGCCAGCACGTTATCAATCATTCCTTTATCAATCCCAATTATGGGAGCTCTCCTGGCAGGCATTTAAGGATTACTGGCTCACTGGTGTGGGTATGCGTGGCTTTGGCACGTATGCACTCGCAGCCGACGTCAGCACCATCCCGGGCCTTGCCAAAACATGGCACTCACATCTAACCATTCTTGAGGTGATTTCAGAGACAGGGTTGATTGGACTGATTGGCTACGGTTTACTCTTGCGTTGGCTTTGGAGCTATGTGCAGGACGAGCGAATGCACGTCGCTGTTGCTGGTTTGACGGCCTTGCTTGCTGTATTCCCGTTGGGAACAGCCGTGGGAATGTATTCCTACATCGGCGGTAATCTCATATTTCTTACTTTTACCTTGCTGATTGCGTTGGACAGAGATTGCCCGCAAGTCAATGAGATCTCCACACCGTAAACAGCCAACAAAACGATGATTTCCCCTGAGCCCAAGCGTGTTTTGATAATTCGGTTGAGTGCAATCGGCGATGTGGTCTTTGCATCGCCTTTGGTTGCTGCGTGTAAAAAAAGATATCCGGATACCGAGATTGACTGGTTAGCAGAGGGTGTCGTTCGCCCCCTGCTTACCGAACTACCCGGGTTAAACGAGGTCATTTTATGGCCGCGCCAAGAATGGCAGGACCTCTGGCGTGAAAAGCGTATCTTAGCATTGCTGAGTGCTGTGATGGCCTTCAGACAAAAGCTTCGCAAGCATAACTATGATCTAGTGATCGATGCTCAAGGTCTTGTAAAGAGTGCCTTTCTGGCCTGGTTGACTAGCAGTCGTAAGCGTATAGGTTTCAAGTCGAAGGAACCTAATGGGATATTCCTAACGAAGCGTTGTGAAAAAAGCATCACATCACGCATTAGTTCCGAGTATCTCGCGTTGGCCGATAGCTTGGGCTGGGATACGTCTAATTTTGACATGGTCTTGGGTCTGTCAGTGCAAGATGATGCGCGAGCGACAAATGTTGCGCCTGAGGGTTCGTATGTCGTTGTTGCACCCTTTACGACACGACCGCAAAAACATTGGACCCACGCGCATTGGCGAGCACTTATTGAGCGCCTTGCCGATGCGGGACATCAGGTGGTCTGCTTGGGCGGGCCTAATGACCGGGAGGAAGCGGTTACTTTACTAGAGGGCCTGCCCGTGAAGAACTGGGTAGGTACGTATCCGCTGGGTGTAAGCGCTGGCCTGGTAAAACATGCTTCAGCTGTCATTGGTGTGGACACTGGACTTACGCATATGGGTATTGCAGCGGGCATTCCGACTGTGGCGCTTTTTGGCTCTACTTGTCCCTACCTTGAGACAGGTCGCGATAATGTCAGAGTCATTTATCATGGGCTGGATTGCGCACCCTGTAAGCGGAGTCCTACATGCGCGGGGCAATTTGATTGTATGGTGGGTATCACGGCCGATGAGGCCCTGAGCGCCTTAAACGAGTTGGTTTAGACGCACTATGGCGAGCGAGTGGGATAATAGAGAGAGTAAGATCGGGTGACAAAGCTTCCTAAATTCAGTGATGCCAAAGTACTGGTCATAGGCGATGTCATGCTCGATCGGTTTTGGCATGGTGCGGCGACGCGCATCAGTCCAGAGGCGCCGGTACCTGTTGTTAAGGTAGTGGGTATTGATGATAGGCCAGGTGGCGCTGGGAACGTGGCGATTAATCTTGCGGCCTTGGGTGTTGAAACAACACTGTCAGGTCTCGTAGGTGACGACGAGCATGCGAAGCAACTTCGTTTAGCCGTTGAGGCAAAGGGTGTCCGATGGTCAGTGATGCCTTGCCCAGCAGATACCATCGTCAAGTTGCGTGTGCTTAGCCGAAATCAGCAGCTTATTCGGATGGACTTTGAGGCGCCGCTCGATGACTACGCAGACGAGTCGTTTTTGCAGTACGCGAGTAACCTAATCGCCGAGCACGATGTGGTGCTATTGAGTGACTATGCGAAAGGCACGCTTATTAACATCGAGGCAATTATCAGTGCATGTCGGGCCTTGAAAACGCCGGTTCTCGTCGATCCGAAGGGCGAGGATTTTTCCAGGTACGCAGGTGCCACGCTGCTTACACCGAATTTATCCGAATTTGAAGCCGTGGTTGGTGCTTGTCATCAGGAAAATGCAGTTATCAGTGCTAGAGCGCGTGACCTTTGCGATCAGCACGGATTCGAAGCGGTGTTGGTTACTCGGAGTGAGCGAGGCATGACGTTGCAGTCAAGGGAAGGCGAGCCCCTTCATTTGCCCGCACTAGCACGAGAAGTATTCGATGTGACGGGTGCGGGTGATACGGTTATTTCGGCTATGGCAGCTGGCCTCGCTAGTCAGGATAGCCTTGAGAACTCGACTCGACTCGCCAACGTGGCTGCAGGGTTAGTTGTGGGCAAGGTGGGCACCGCAACGGTGACGCGCGAGGAGCTTGAGGATGCTTGGCTGCAATCCGAAGGTGATGTCGGCAACGATCTGCCTGCTCTCGGCGTTGTGACAGAGCAAGAAGCGCTGGCGGCTGTTGTGAGACTTAAGGCAGAAGGGCAGCGTATCGTGATGACAAACGGTTGTTTTGATTTATTACACCCGGGACATGTTACTTACTTGAGACAAGCAGCAGCGCTGGCAGATGTGCTGATCGTCGCCGTTAATGACGATGTGTCGGTGGCACGTTTAAAGGGTGCTGACAGGCCTGTTAATGGCATCGATTCCCGTATGTCGGTGCTCGCTGGACTAAGGTCCGTGAGCTACGTCATACCATTTGCTGAAGACACGCCGGCGCGCTTGATTGAGGCGATTTCACCTGACGTGTTAGTCAAGGGGGGAGATTACGCCATCAGTGAGGTAGCGGGACACGAGCATGTGTTGGAAAGCGGTGGCGAAGTCGTCATCCTAGAGTTTGTCGAGGGTTTCTCCACCACTGCTACGATTAACCGCATCACCACCGATAGCTAGTGGTCAGCTTTGCCGATTTATTTAAGCGCGCCCGATCTAGGTGTCGACAGCGAGATAGCGCTGTAGCAAATCTTTTTTGACGACTCTCCGTTAAGGTGAGCTTGCCTTCGACGACGATAGCAGTCGCGTAGCTTGTTATTTCTAGCGGATCGTCACTCTAGAGAACCGGATCTGCAGAATTACCCTCGTTTAAACAACAGATCCTCAAAGCGATTTTGCCGACTACCAAGGGCGGTATGACAGTTGGCAACGTCGCGGTAAAGTGGGGTCTTTAGAGATAGCGCGCACGGAAGTATCGATATGAGACAGTTTATTGATTTATCAATATTTTTGGAGAACGACGTGATCAGTGATCCACCGCCAATGCGTCCCAAGATCGACTACATCCAACACGACACCGGCGCCGAACAAATGGCCGACTTTTTTGAAGGGCTTGATAAGAGTGAATTACCTGATAGCGAGGGTTGGGCTATTGAAATGGTGCAGCTATGCACACACAACGGCACTCACCTGGATGCGCCTTACCACTATCACAGCACCATGAACGACAAGCTTGGCGGCGCTGAACGCGCAATTACTATTGATGAGGTCCCTCTCGAGTGGTGTTTTCAAGCCGGAATAAAGCTAGATTTCCGTGAGAAGCCAGATGGCTACGTTGTTACCGCGCAGGACGTTGAAGACGAATTAGCGCGCATCGGTGTAACACTAGAGCCGCTAAATATCGTTCTGGTAAATACTTCAGCGGGAAAGAGATATGGTAGCGAAGATTACGTGAACGCAGGTGCTGGTATGGGCTATGAGGCAACAATGTTCCTGCTTGAACATGGCATTCGTGTCACCGGTACAGATGCTTGGAGTTGGGATGCACCATTTTCCTACACCGCTGAACGGTATGCCGCTGACAACGACGCAAGCATTATCTGGGAAGGGCACAAGGCCGGTCGAGATATTGGCTATTGCCATTTAGAGAAAATGCACAACCTTGAGGTACTCCCAGCCTTTGGCTTTACGGTCAGTTGCTTCCCACACAAAGTTCGTGGCGGCTCAGCCGGGTGGACTCGTGCGGTTGCCATTATTGACGAGGGCTAACTCGCTTTTTTAATGACCTCGTAGGCATCAAGTGCCCCTTGCCGCGCTGCTTTATGGTCCACAATTGGCATTGGATAGGTAGTGCCTAATTCGACCCCTGCGGTCGCGAGCGTAAGTATTGGTGCTTCCCAGGGGGCGTGAACGAACTTCTTAGGGAGCTCAGCCAGTTCAGGACACCAACGCCGAACGTACTCCCCCTCAGGGTCAAATTTCTGCCCCTGCGCGATAGGGTTAAAGATTCTGAAGTAGGGCGCAGCATCAGCACCTGAGCCGGCCACCCACTGCCAGCTGCAGGCATTGGATGCGATGTCAGCGTCGACGAGGCAGTCCCAGAACCATCGCTCACCCTCAACCCAATGGACCAAGAGATGCTTGGTTAGAAATGAAGCAACAATCATTCGCACGCGGTTGTGCATAAAACCTGTCTGCCACAGCTCGCGCATACCTGCATCGACAATAGGGTAGCCGGTCTGACCTTGCTGCCATGCTTTGAGTTGAGCTTTGCTGTTGTCCCATGGGAAGGCCGCGAACTGATTTTTAAAAGGAGTGTTTGGCATCTCACCAAAGAGATCAATGAGTTGATAACAGAACTCGCGCCAGCCGATCTCTGCTAAAAACTTATCAATGGCTGAGCTCCATTGGGGCGCCGATAGTTTCCGTTGTTGTGCGGCGGCCCAGACCTGACGCGGCGATATCTCACCAAATTTAAGGTGCGGAGAGAGTCTTGAGGTGTACCGCTTTGCTGGGAGATCACGGCCTTCTGAGTACTGCGCTACGGGCGCTTCAAGGAATGTGTCTAACGCTTTTTTAGCCCCGTCCTCGCCTGGTTTCCACAGAGCCGACCAACCTTCCGCCCAGTCAGGCATGCGGTCTTGTGCGCTTGGTTGAAGTTGCCATTCGATCAAGGCGTCCGTCGCGATAGGTGTTGGCGTCCATCTGATATCTGGGAGTGGGACAGGCATCGCTGCCGGAACTTTATTAGCCGCCCTCCAGAATGGGGTGAACACTTTGAAGGAAGTGCCTGACCCTGTAAGAACCGAGCCGGGTTCATGCAATAGCGTTCCAGGATACCGTTTGACCTCAACGCTTCTCCTCATAAATTCCGCATTGATAGACGCCTCTAGCGCGGCCGACCAAGGTTGATACTGGCGAGAAAAATAGATGGCATCGGCCTGAGTAGATGCCTGGAGCTCAATTAAGGTTTCTACTGTATTCCCGCGCCGCAAAACAAGTTGACCGCCGAGCGAACGGATCGACTCTGATAGCGAAGTCAAACTCTCGTGAAGCCACCACTGGCTCGCGCCTCCAAAATCCCAATTGCCAGCTACCTGCTGGTCATAAATAAAGACGGGCAAGACGTTGCCGCGCTGCGCTGCAGCCGCCAGCGCAGGATGGTCGTGGAGTCTCAGATCTTGTCTGAAGAGTAAAATAGTAGTGCTCACGCGGATTTGCTCTTTTGAGAAGGAATAAGTTGATCGACAGCAGCTACCAGACGGCTCATCGCCGACCGCTCCACTTTAACGGTTGCCATATTATCTGCACGGGTTTCACCCTCATTAACGATAACGATGGGTATGCGCAATTTTTCGGCGATTCGGCAAAAACGAAAGCCCGAATAGACCTGCAGAGAGCTTCCTACGACAAGGAGCCCACCAGCGCTGGCTAGTGATTCCGCACAGGTATCTACCCGCGACCTTGGTACGGTGCCACCAAAAAATACGACGTCGGGCATGAGCACGCCGGAGCAGCGCTTGCACTTTGGGATGATTGTTTTCTCCACGTAGGCATCGGGCACATCGGCATCGCCATCAGGTCGAGCAATGTGCTGGTAATCGGTGACAAAGGGGTTGGCTTGCAATAGCCGAGTTTGAAAGCTCTGCCGTGACTCTTGATCACCGCAACTTAAGCAATTTACCTGATCGAGACGACCATGAAGATCGACCACGCGCTGCGACCCTGCTTTTTGGTGCAATCTATCGACGTTCTGCGTGATCAATAGGTCTATCTTGCCCATGCGCTCCAATTCAGCGAGCGCAAAGTGTGTTGCGTTAGGGCGCGCACTAGCGACACCATCCCAACCCACCATCGAACGAGCCCAATAACGTCTCCGTTTAGCTTCAGACTCGACAAATTCTTTGTGTTGGATGGGATCAACGCGTAACCACCGGCCTGTGCGATCTCGGTAGGTGGGAATACCCGAGTTGGCGCTGACGCCTGCACCAGTCAATACCGTCCATCGCTCAATGCGGTGCAACCATGTTGATAAAGATTCAATCGTTTGATGCATTGTGCGTATACGTTAGCTACTGTATTTCGGTTGGCGGTCAGTGCTCTCAAGGATAAGTCTACGATGATGGTATTTGTTACAGGCGGGACGGGCCTAATTGGACGCGCTTTGGTCACGAGGTTAGTCGCAGGTGGGCACGATGTAACTGTTCTGACAAGGCAGTCTCTTGATAGTAGAGGTGCCGTCACCTATATCAATTCAATCGCCGAGTTGTGTACCCGTCAGGACATTGTGATCAACCTTGCCGGTGCGGGCTTAGCAGATCGGCGATGGTCGTCAGCTTACAAGAGAGAGATACGCAGTAGCCGAATCGATCTAACCGAAACATTGATAGCGCGTTTGCGGCACGTTGGTATGCCGGATCTGTTCATCAGTGGTAGCGCGATTGGTATCTACGGTGAAGACAAAGTTCGCGATTTCGCTGAAACAGACGCGGTGGGTATTGGTTTTTCAGCGGATCTTTGCCGTGATTGGGAGGCTAGTGTCGGCAACATTTGCGACCAAGACACGCGCTATGTCTTCCTACGAACCGGTGTAGTACTGGATGGCGCACTCGGTGCTTACCCCCAAATGACACAGTCGTTTAGATTTGGTTTAGCTTCATGGATGGGGCGGGGGGATCATTGGCTTAGCTGGATCCACATTGCGGACATGGTGGGCGGCATAATGCATTGCATCGAAAATCCAGCGGTATCGGGACCTGTCAACATGACAGCACCACACCCGGTGACGCATAGATCATTTTCGGATGAGGTTCGCAATCACAAAAGCACGGTGGTAGGCATTGGTATACCCGGCTGGTTGATGCGCCTTATAGTGGGAGAGATGGCCGAACAGCTTCTTATGACAGGTCAGCGGGTCATTCCAAACAAACTTCTGTCAACGGGTTACGAGTTTCGATTTGGCGACTTGAGTAACGCTATTGCCGACCTGGAGCGCCGATAGCGGGGATATCCGTCACCAGTTACCGCTTTGCCGGTAGTCATCGAACGCGTGTTGCACATCAATCTGCCCTCTGAGCTTCTTGAGCGCTGATCGCTCAAGTTGACGAACCCATTCGCGACTTACACCAAGCTTGTCTGCGATTTCGGCTCGGCTCAGGGGCGGCCCATTTTGAAGACCCCAACGTGCCAGAACAACTTGTCGTTCATTTGCATCCAATCTGCCAATGGCATCCCCTAAGAAGTTGCCGAGCGACGCTTGCTCAGCGTCGTCGCCCGCTTCGCCGAAGGTCTCTCCGACCAGTCCGTCAACCAAGGTCTCGTCGTCTTCATCAAACTTCGGTGCATCTAGGGATACGGTGAGGTTGCGTAACTGCAATAATTCGCGTGCTTTATCGGGGTCCATGCCGGCATTTGCTGCGATGGTCTCCGCATCCGCTTCCTGTCCCGTGCGTGCTTGCTCCGCGTAGCGCTCTTTGTATAGGCGGCCGATTTGCTCTTGCACATGCGTAGGGAAGCGAATCAGTGTGCCGGCATCACCGACATATCGCCTTACAGCTTGGGTTATCCAGTTAAAGCAATAGGTACTAAATCGGAATCCTTTCTCGTACTCAAATTTCTCGGCTGCACGGATGAGTCCAAGCGTCCCCTCTTGGACAAGATCTAGATAACCCACTCCCCGGCCTTTGTATCGAGATGCGATCGAGTAAACCAACCGCAGGTTGTGCATCACTAGTCGATCCCGTGCCTCGGTGTATGTGCGCAATTGTTTTTTAATCGCAGACAATAAAGTGTGGTCGAGGGCAAACGACGGGACCGGTGTCTGCCAATGCCGCTGCCAGTGTCCAATAGCGTCTGCAACCGTATCGGCAAACTGACCACCTGCTCGTCGAAGTATCGCAACGGCGATGCCGATAGTTAGGCTCGCTGGTAGCTCTAGCGATTCAACGTGCTTGAGACGCGCCGCGCTAGTTTTTAACTCCATAAGCTTCTTGGCAACGTTTTGCGACTGTTCGGCGTGAGATCCATCGTTAAATAGTGCAGCTAGCTCGCGACGCAGGACAAAGTGTAAATCTCGATTGGGAAACCGCTGTATTTGCGGCGGGTTTTCAAGGCATTCACGGCAAAACTGCGCGAAATACAAACTCAACTCGTCATTCTCGGCGATGAGTGCGTAAATCTCTCGGACAGCACCCCATTTCGTGCTATCTATCGACTGCTCTTGCTCTGCGGTCAACAAGTCGTAACGACGTGCTTCCGCAAACATCAATTCGATGTCTTTTTCGTTCGTGTTGTCGATCATTCGTGTTGCCCCATTCGCCAGTTGTATCTATACGGCTCAAAGGAAAGCCTGCCCAGAGAAAACTGGACAATGTCCAGCTGTTACCTGAACAAGGTTTGGACAGAAACATAAAAGGCTGATCTGGACGTCGATTTGTCGCGTAATTCACGACAATTAATGAACAGAACCCGGGGTAAAATATGAACGCACCAGCAAAGACCACAGACCTCCTCGAACCAAGACCGCTTTATGGCATTGGAACTGTCGCACGCCTGACAGGACTCAAACCGGACACACTTCGAGTATGGGAGCGTCGATACGGGCTGGGTGCAAGTTACAAGTCGGCGTCTGGACGCCGCTTATTTACGCAATCAGACCTCGAGCACCTACAACTCATCACTGCGTTAGTAGATGACGGTGTACGGATTGGAGAGATTGCGTCCTCTGACCGGAAAACGCTCGAGCTTCTCGTCAGTAACCGTGGCAGCCGCATGGCAAAGGCCATCCCCGCGGCAAAGTCACGGGTAGTATTTGTCGGTGCTGAGCTATGCCAGTGGTTAGACGGTCACCAAGGCTGCTTGTCAGGTATCAGCGCATTTTTGTCACGCATGCCACTCGCGAGCGCAGTTGACGCTCTGGACGTGAACGAGAAGGCTGATATGTTGGTGGTACACTGCCCCTCGGTATCGATGACCGCCATTAACGCGATGGATACACTCGCTAATCGACTGGGCGCGACACGTACTTTGGTGCTTTATCAGCTTTGTAATAGCCGCTGGATTGAAGAAATCGAGCGTCGTGGTATGTCGCCACTAGAATATCCGCCAGAGTCTGCACGTCTCGCGTTTGAACTCGGTCGCGTAGCGATCGACCATGAGGCTAAGCAGGGTGAGATTAACCTAGGCGAGCTTATTCAAGCTAAGCCACGAATGTACGATGACAGCACGCTCAATGCTGCGGCGAAGCTAAAGAGCTTGCTTGATTGCGAGTGTCCAAAGCACATCTCAGATCTGATCAAGATGCTCAGCGAGTTTGAAAACTACTCTACTGCCTGTAGCGTTGAGAATTGGCACGAGGCGGCAGTTCACTCCTGCATATATGCCTATACAGCTCAAGCGCGTTATCTTATGGAAAAGGCGCTTCAGGCCGCTCTGGAAGGTAGAGGCGAGGAGCTCACCAAAATCATACGAAGTCCCAATTAAGCCGAGGCTCAAAATATCGATCTCGCGAGAATCGCCACGATAATAGCGGGACAAACAAACCTGACGTACCACGGCCACCAGCGCATAAAGAATGTGCTTGTGGTCGCTTCTTCGTTCTTGGCGAGCTCTTTTATCAGGATGTCTCGTCGCCACACCCAACCCGCATAAACGCAGAGCGCCAAACCGAGAATAGGCTGCGAGTAGCGTGTGCTAACCGTAATAACCAATCCGAAGAGTGTGTCGAAATTGATGACAATGGCCGCGCTCATCGCTGTAATGATGGCCGTTGCAATGAAGGAGGCTCTGAGACGCTTCCACTGGAAACGCTCAACCAAGAACGAGACAGGAACCTCCAACATGGAAATGGACGAGGTTAGGGCCGCAATGCTCATCAGTCCAAAGAACGATAAGGCAAGAACGGTCCCGGTCTCATTCATGGAGTCGAAGAGGGCGGGCAGAACCACGAAGATCAGCGTATCCTCAGACAGCAGGCCACCCGCTTCATTGAAAATCATGACGCCACGTTCGGCGGCAACATACATTGCCGGCAGAATAAGGAAGCCTGCTAAAACGGCAATACCGACGTCGACCAAGGCCACTTGCACGCCAAGGCTGGGCAGGTGCTCCTCATCAGAGATGTAAGAGCCGTAGATGAGCATGGTGCCGACGCCTAATGATAGTGAGAAGAAGGCCGCGCCCATAGCATTAAACACTAATTCGGTGGACCACAGCTTAGAAAGGTCCGGTACTAGATAGATGGCGAGGCCTTTGCCCGCACCCTCAAGTGTCATCACGTAAAACGACAACAAAATAAGCGTAATGATGAGTGCTGGCATTAGGCGTTTTGACCAACGCTCAATTCCTTTTTCGATACCACCAGCAACCACGGCCATGGTCAGTGCCATGAAAATAAGCATCAACAAGAGGTTTCGCGATAGACCGAACTCGGACAGCCAAGTGGCTGTCTCGGTCGCGCCCAGCGCATTAAGCGGATAGGCGGCTCCAAATCCGATCATCCAGCCTGAAACGATGGCATAGAAGCTAAGAATTAGACTCGCAGTGAAAATGCCCGTAATACCAACCAGTGTTCCAATGCCACGCTGTGTTCCATTTCTAGAGACCTTTGCTAGCGCTGCGATCATGTTGCCGTGGGCGTGCCGGCCGAGGGTAAGTTCTGCCATTAAAACGGGGTAGGCGAGAAGAAATGCCAGCAAGAGGTAAACTACGACAAACGCTGCGCCACCGTTACTGGCTGCCTGAGTGGGGAAGCCCCAGATATTGCCGAGGCCGACAGCTGACCCTGCCGCTGCCATGATGAAGCCAAATCGTGAACCAAACTCGCCGCGTTGCGGTGCCACTGCTGCTGCCTCTCTATCGATTGTTATTGTTCAAAACACCACTGTAACACCCTCTAGCGGGGTCGCGTATGTGCTATCACGTGATATGATCGCGCGCTTACGTTTACCCCGGGTGGTGAAATTGGTAGACACAGGGGACTTAAAATCCCCCGCTCATTGCGAGCGTGCCGGTTCAAGTCCGGCCCCGGGGACCATATAATATGTAATAAAAACAATATTTTATAATAATAACCTCCAATAAAAATATATTGGCTTTTATGTGCCCCTTTCGATGGGTGACACATACGTGACAACGTGATTGATTTGTACTAGCGGATGAGAGAACTCCCGAGACTAGTATTGAAACTACAAAGTAACCGGGGTGGCCGGAAAAACGAATTCAACTGAGGCAGTTAGTGTCGCGAAGAGGGTTATTGAGCCACCAATAAACGCGGCGCTCCATGGGCCAGCGCGCGAAATATTTGAGTCGATTTTTCGGTATCGCGGCATACCTCTCAGTCGCCAGGTTT
>CAJWEV010000024.1 GCA_913031575.1 uncultured Halieaceae bacterium
TGAATCGAGTGACCTCGTCATCAAATCGCAGCGAGTTGTAGCCCACACCGCAGGTACCAGGCTGTGCAAGCTCATCATGAATGCGTGCGATGAAACCCTGCTCTGACAGTCCTTTTTCTTCGGCTTCAAAGGGGGAAATACCGGTCACTCGAATTGCCGCTGGGTGCGGCAACACATCCAGTGCCGGCTTAGCGAAGACCGTCAGCGGGTCACCAATAGTTTCAAGCTCAGTCGTTGTACGAAGGCCTGCAAATTGCCAGGGTCGATCGCTCGCAGGTGAAGCGCCAGAGGTCTCATAGTCATGCCAGTACAGCGTTTCTACGGACACACCCCCTCCTTTACCCAATGACTGAACATCAACCGCTAAAACAGCTCAATGGCTTGCTCTTCGATGTTGGCCTGCCACAGTTTTGGCCCCGTAATGTGCACAGAAGTGCCCTGAGCATCGACAGCGACACTCACAGGCATATCTTTCACAGTAAACGCGTAAATGGCCTCCATACCCAAATCGTCGAAGGCCACCACTTTTGCATCCGTAATTGCCTTAGACACGAGGTAAGCTGCACCACCCACAGCCATGAGGTAAACCGCCTTGTGCTTAAGAATAGCGTCGATGGCAACAGGACCACGCTCTGCTTTACCAATCATCCCCAGCAGGCCCGTGTGCTCGAGGATGTTATCGGTGAATTTATCCATACGCGTAGAAGTCGTTGGACCCGCAGGTCCCACCACTTCATCTCTCACGGGATCAACCGGGCCCACGTAGTAAATGAACTTCCCCTTCAAGTCGATGGGCAGCTCTTCACCTTGTGCAATCATCTCCGTCATACGCTTGTGCGCCGCGTCCCGGCCCGTGTACATGGTCCCCGACAATAGCAACGTATCGCCCGGTTGCCAGGCGAGGGTCTCTTCCTGAGTCACGGTATCAAGATCAACTCGACGCACCGAGTCTCCCGGCTCCCAAGTCACCTCGGGCCACGCATCGAGACTGGGCGCCTCTTGGAAGACAGGACCATTACCGGTTAATTCAAAATGCGCGTGCCGCGTGGCCGCGCAATTGGGAATCATCGCCACAGGCAGTGAGGCGGCGTGAGTGGGGTAATCCATAATCTTCACGTCCAGTACGGTGGTGAGTCCACCCAGGCCTTGCGCACCAATCCCGAGTTTGTTGACGGCCTCCATGATTTCAAGACGCAGCTCTTCAGCTCGTGTCGAGGGGCCGCGTTCGCGGAGCTCATGGATATCAACAGGGTCCATCAGTGCTTCTTTGGCCATGACCATAGCCTTCTCGGCGGTACCACCAATACCGATGCCCAGCATTCCGGGCGGGCACCATCCCGCGCCCATGGTGGGTACAGTCTCAACGACCCAGTCAACAATTCTGTCCGATGGATTCAACATGGTCAGCTTTGATTTGTTCTCAGAGCCGCCACCTTTCGCCGCAATACGAAAATCGATCGTCTTGCCTGCCACCAGCCGAGTGTGGGTAACCGCTGGTGTGTTGTCCTTGGTATTCTCTCGCGCCCCGGCTGGATCTTCTAGGATCGAAGCTCTCAACTTATTATCCGGATGAAGATAAGCCAGTCGAACACCCTCATTAATGAGGTCTTCCAGTGGCTTTGTTGTATCCCAGCGAACCTCCATACCAATATCGACAAATACGGTGACAATACCGGTGTCTTGGCAAATGGGTCGCTTGCCCATGGCACACATGCGGCTATTAATGAGGATCTGAGCAAGGGCGTCTTTGGCGGCCCGACTTTGCTCCATTTCATACGCGCGATGAACCGCCTGCACAAAATCGGTCGGGTGGTAATAGGAGATGAACTGGAGTGTATCTGCGACGCTATCGACAATATCGCGGTCTGTAATAACAGTCATGATCGTTCTCTATTAACTCACTCGCTATTAACCCGCTTAAGGAGCAGGTACCGGTGTAAGCGCAAGCGTCGATTCAATGACCAAAGCATCCATCTGAGCTGATAACTGGCGGAGATCAGCCCGCAGCTGATTCACGTTGGTATTGACCTGCTTCCGAAAGCCATTGATTGAAGCGACCCATTCTTCATTTGCGGAAACCCGGTTCCCCAATGAAGCGCGCTCCAAGTTTGCACGGTTCACATCATCAGCCAATCGCTCGACATCGCTTTGAATTTGGCGCGCTGACCCCGCGAGGCGTTCGATATCTGCCGACAGAGTCCGGAGTGCAGTCAGATCCGCAGTCAGTGCGTCGAGTGTTTTCTTTTGCCGGAAGCCGTTGTCCTCGAGCGTTTGAAGGGTCACATCCGTGGCCTTATCCGTCCTTTCGAGATTGGATACCTTGCGGTTTGCGACCTTGCGCGCATCCCAAAGCTTCCTCACTTCGCTGTCCAGGAGATTCAATTGCGCACCCATCGCCGCCGCCGATTTGGTAACGGTCTCATCAGTATCCGTTAACAGATTCTCCAGACTCTGTACCTGTTTACCTGTCCGAGACTGATCTGCGGTCAGTTCGCCGATTAACTGATAACTAAACCAGGCGTAAGCAGATAAAGCGCAAACAGCAATGAAGGAAAACGTTAGAAAGAATTGACCCGCACCGCTGAGCCCGGCGGATTCGCGGCTTCTGCTCGGTATCGCGTTGCGCGGCGCACTGTCGACTGCCTCGTCGCGCCTAGCGGCAAATGATGGAATTTCGCTTAAGTCATCCTGGGACATACGGTTCCTCTCCTTTCCCTGCACAGTATACCGTGCTCAGCGGCCGATAGTGGCTGTGTATTAGCCACAAAAAAGGCGGCCAAGGCCGCCTTTCTCAAGGTGTCTTTTGCTTACATGTAGTACAGCAAAGCCCAGATAACTAGTGTGAGCAGTGCTGACATGTGAATGACCCCCTTAACCGATGTCATGGGACCCTGCTTGCCAAACAATGCATTAATCTCGAGAAGAACGATCAGGCCCAATGCTAAATATAGACCAGTTGACGCACCACCGAGCGGCAACGCAAGATGTTTCGAACCCAGCATACCGAGAAGCATGGGACCGGAGAACAACGTATTAGTTCGGCTAGCAAGACCTGCCCTCGCCGCACTTGAAGGTCCGTCACCCTCTTTGATACCCAAAACGACTTTCTGGTTTGGCCAAATAACAAACCATACATTGAGGAACATGAATGTTCCTGCAAGCGCACCAACCCAAATAGGCGCAAGATCAAAATTATTAAATGCACCTAACTTGTGGAACAAATATAAGCCCGTAACGAAAGTTAGCATAGCGCCCCAGCGGAACCACCATAGGGCACGCGGAGCGAGCTTGGCCATTGCGTCTTTCTTAGCATCAGCCTCGGCTTCCTTAAAATATTCTGTTTGAACAAAATTGAAGTAATACAACATGCCGATCCATGTGATACCGGCGATAACGTGAAAGTAACGAAAAATAAAACCGATCGCGTTTTCCATCATTTTTTTCCTCTTATAAATAACAGCGTCGTCGACGCTCTGCCCACCACGATTATATCGTCGCACCATAAAAAAAGAACCCGGCGTTAAGCCGGGTTCTTGAGTTTATGAGAAGAGCTACTTACATCATGCCGCCCATGCCGCCCATGCCACCCATGTCGGGCATTGCGGGAGCTGCTTCCTCTTTAGGTGATTCAGCAATCATGACTTCTGTAGTGATCATCAAGCCAGCAACTGAACCCGCAGCCTGAAGTGCTGTTCGGGTTACCTTTGCGGGGTCGAGAATACCCATGCCAATCATGTCACCGTACTCGCCAGTTGCCGCGTTATAACCGAAGTTGCCCTCGCCCTGACGCACTTTATCGAGAACAACAGACGCCTCGTCACCTGCGTTGGCTACGATCTGACGGAGCGGACCTTCCATGGCACGCAGCGCAGCTGCGATACCGGTGTTCTGGTCTTCGTTGTCACCTGTCAGACCATCGACCGATGAGATAGCGCGAATAAGTGCCACACCACCACCAGCAACGACGCCCTCTTCAACTGCAGCGCGAGTCGCATGCAGCGCGTCCTCGACACGTGCTTTCTTCTCTTTCATCTCGATTTCAGTGGCGGCGCCTACCTTGATAACCGCAACACCACCGGCGAGCTTCGCAACACGCTCTTGAAGCTTTTCGCGATCATAGTCAGAGGATGTGTTGTCAATCTGAACACGGATTTCGCTAACGCGACCCTTAATAGCATCCGCATCACCCGCACCATCAACGATCGTGGTGTTGTCCTTATCCATGGTGATGCGCTTAGCGTTACCGAGGTGCTCAAGACTTGTGCTCTCAAGATCAAGACCCACTTCCTCAGAGATAACCGTACCGCCGGTCAGAATCGCGATGTCCTGCAGCATGGCCTTACGACGATCGCCGAAACCAGGTGCTTTACAAGCCGCAACCTTGACGATGCCGCGCATGTTGTTTACCACCAAAGTAGCAAGCGCTTCGCCTTCAACGTCTTCGGCAATAATGACAAGTGGGCGAGAAGCCTTGGCTACTTGTTCAAGCACAGGAAGGAGTTCACGGATATTTGAGATCTTCTTGTCAACAAGAAGTACGAAGGGGTCTTCCACTTCAGCAGACATATTATCTTGATTGTTGATGAAATAAGGCGATAGATAGCCGCGATCGAATTGCATACCTTCAACGACATCGAGCTCGTTTTCAAGGCCTGAGCCCTCCTCGACGGTTATGACGCCTTCTTTACCAACCTTCTCCATTGCTTCAGCGATGATCTCGCCAACAGATTCATCGCTGTTTGCAGAGATGGTGCCGACCTGAGCTATCGCTGTGTTGTCCTCGCAGGGTGATGCCATGCCGCCCACAGCTTCAACAGCTGCTGCGACCGCTTTATCAATGCCTCGCTTGAGGTCCATTGGGTTCATGCCCGCAGCCACTGCTTTGAGGCCTTCATTGACAATGGACTGTGCGAGAACGGTTGCCGTAGTGGTACCGTCACCTGCAACGTCAGACGCTTGCGAAGCAACTTCCTTCACCATCTGCGCGCCCATGTTTTCAAAGCGATCGGCCAATTCGATTTCTTTCGCTACTGAAACACCATCTTTGGTGACAGTCGGCGCACCGAATGACTTCTCGAGGATTACGTTTCGGCCCTTGGGACCTAGTGTTGCTTTAACGGCGTCTGCCAGTGTGTTCACGCCAACCAGCATACGCTGACGAGCGGAATCACCAAAAAATACGTCTTTAGCTGCCATGTCTAAAATTCCTTTACTAACGTTGGACTTAATTGATTAGTCGATAACGGCGTAGATTTCGCCTTCGCTCATGAGGATCAGCTCTTCACCATCTACTTCGATAGTATTGCTGCCTGCGTACTGACCGAAAACGATCTTGTCGCCAACCTGAACAGTCAGAGGATGCTGCTCACCGTTGTCCAGCACTTTGCCGGCACCAACCGCAACCACTTCACCCTGATTAGGCTTTTCTTTTGCTGAACCTGGGAGGACGATGCCACCTGCCGAGGTCTCTTCTTCTTCCTTACGACGAACGACAACTCGGTCGTATAGCGGACGAATATTCATGGGTTTCAATCTCCAAAATGACGGTTATATTGTTCTTACCACTAATGGGTGAGGAAATAATGGGGACTCAAAAAACAATTTCAAGCTTTTTTTAGCACTCAATTGTCTAGAGTGCTAAATCTGACGAAAAAAAACGCTTTTGGCATGGATTTAGTCGTCGTCGACCCGCGAAAAGTCACCCTCAAGAGTCACTGGTCCGCAATCATCTCGCCCAGCCGCACTTCGATGAGGAATATCTCGCTCTTCAGTCATCGTATTATCTCGACGCCCGCCCGAGGCAACACTACCCAAGAGGGCCCGCAAGGCAGCGCGAAGAAATACGTAAAGCGCAATCACATCTGAGATAAGCCCCGGAATCATCAGCAAAAAAGCACCAAAGGCTACGCTGATCTCACCCGCAAATAGCTGGCCACGCAGCGCGGTCGCTGATGGAAAGCGCCCCGCCGTCAGCAACGCCGAGCGGCCCGCGAGCTGCAACAACCAGTAACCAACAACGATCGTGAGAAGGATATAGGTGATGGTCGCCAGCGCACTGGTGCGAGCACTGAACTCAAGCAAGGACCAAAACTCAAGAAAAGGATATGCAATCAGCAAAAACGGCATAGGGTCTTCCTCGCCCACGCTTCCGCACCCAGTGTACGTCGTTCCATTGCGTCGCGATACGTTAGTTAATGCGGGTTCTTGTTATCATTTCAAGGGAGACAACCGATGCAGGCCGTGAGCGCTTCCGTGAGGACTGATAGACAGGCCCCGTCCATCGTCCAGCAGCCATACCTCAGCACATGACCAACCGGGCTGAGTTCCCCAGTTAAATGTCACGCACCGAAGATCGAGCTCGGCACGCCACCGGCCCCTGACCACCTGTGTTACCGCTCCTTTATCAGCCGTATCACTTGCAGGATTTGCCTAGGTACACTATCGGCTCACGAAGGTGCCGTCCGCATGCCAGTGGGTCTCTGCTGAAATACACTCTCATTCTGAACTTCACCGCGATCAACGACATCGGAAAATAGACCCGTAATCTGTGTGCTTGTCAGTCTTGTCTTGCCAACAAGTTCACGCGTTGGCACCTCTTCTTATATCGACTCTGCCGCAGCACCCAGCGCCACAGCTACAGCGCAAAATGCGAAGCCGACGCGGATCGAGGTCAGTAGAGACCATCCAGAAACATGCTGCGTTTTGAACAGAACGTCTTTCTTATCTGCTTGCTTCCCAATCCTCATCCCGTCCGTAAATTCAAACGGCGTATTGACTTCTGACCGTTTAGGGTCGCTCTGGACTATGTCAATTAAACTCAAGCCCTGACATCTTTCACATAGCGGTCAACCACCCAAATCAGCAAGAGGACCGGTAAGCCCATCATGGATGAGATCAGAAAGAAGCTCTCATAACCCAAGGAATCGACAATGGAGCCCGAGTAACCACCCAGTAGCTTGGGAAATAAGGTCATCAGAGAGCTAAACATGGCGTATTGCATCGCTGTAAACGATAGATTGATCAGACTCGACAAATAAGCAATGAAGGCAGCTGCCGCTAAGCCGGCGGTGATGTTGTCTGCGCCGATCACCACATAAAGCAGCGATAGATTTCCAGGGTTTTGAGCAACGGGTATGAACAACAAATTCGTGATGACTGTCATCACCGCGCCCAACATCAAGACCTTAAGCACACCGAATCGGATGGTGAGAAATCCCCCGACGAAACCACCCAAAATGGTCATCCAAATACCGAACACTTTGGTAACCGTAGCGATTTCATTTTTGCTGAATCCCATGTCCAGATAAAACACATTGGAAATCACGCCCAACACAATATCGGAAACGCGATAGAAGCCAATGAGTAACAACACCAAGATCGCCATCCTGCCGAAGCGGCCAAAGAACTCAGCGATCGGATCGACATAGGTTTCTTGCAATGCTCGCCTATCAGCAATGTTAAGCATCACCAAGACCCAGCTAGTCACCCCAGCAAAGCCAACAGCGGCCAGTAATCGAATAGCCTCAGTCGAAAATGAGGCTAATGACCCACCCACGCCAAGGCCCTCAAGTCCGATCCGAATTTGAGAAATACTGTCGGCAAGCCAGATGTAGGCAAACACTAGTGCGGACACGAAGCAGGCAAACAAGAGTATGAATCGGAGGTAGTCACTGGTTGACTTGAGAAAACTCGATTTACTGTGACAGTGGGGTTCCTCGATCACCAATGTGGTGATGACACCAACGAGCATGGTACCCGCCATAGCCACGTAAGTGAGTTGCCATGACGAATACACGTAGGCTTCCTCTGTCGTGCCCAGCCCCGATGCGAGATAAAGTGGGCCAGCACCCGCCACAATCCATCCGATCCGGTAGCCCGCCACGTACGAAGCTGACATCAAGGCCTGCAGCGTCTCCTCCACCGCTTCAATGCGGTAAGCGTCGATGACGATATCCTGTGTCGCAGACGAAAAGCCGAGAAAGACCGCTGCATAGGCCATGTACCGAAGGCCCTCGGTACTCGCCGGATCGCTCATAGCCATCCACAGCATGGCTGAAATCACCATTAACTGTGATAGCAGTAGCCAGCTTCGTCGCTTACCCAAAAACTGCTCCAGAAGTGGCAAAGGCAATTTATCAACGAGCGGTGCCCAAACGAACTTGAACGAATAACCAAGCGCTGCCCAACTGAAGTAGGTCACGGCACTGCGTTCGACGCCCGCCTCGCGAAGCCAAACAGAGAGCGTTCCGAAAATGAGCAGGAACGGCAGGCCTGCCGAAAATCCAAGAAACAGCATGGCCAGTACGCGGGGGTGCGCATATGCAGACATTGAGTCAAGAGAACCTTGCATCTGAACTATCCTGCTTGATCTGCCATCCCCAGTAAGAAGCCTCTGTCGAGCAGCACCCATGAAGCCAGAGTATTGAACTTCAAGCAATGCGCCTCGCCACAACAATGACTGTACCGACAAATAGGCGCAAACAAAAAGCCCCGCTGGAGCGGGGCCTTTTTACGTGTGGTTTACCTACGCGGGAAACTGATAATCCTCGAACATTTCTCTGAGTTTCATCTTCTGGATTTTACCCGTCGCGGTGTGTGGCATTTCCTCAATGTACTGCACATCGTCTGGAATCCACCACTTCGCGATTTTCCCATCAAGGAAGGTCTTTAACTCATCCGGTGTGACATCACCTTGACCATTCTTGACGACGATCAGGAGCGGTCGCTCGCCCCACTTCGGATGAATGCGACCAATAACGGCCGCCTCGGCCACCATGGGGTGCCCCGTCGCACAGTTTTCTACCTCGATTGATGAGATCCATTCGCCACCCGACTTGATCACATCCTTGGTACGGTCAGTAATTGACACATTACCTCGAGCGTCAATGGTCGCGACGTCACCGGTCTCGAACCAGCCTTCTTCAGCATGCGCTGAGCTACCTTCAAGTTTGAAGTAACTGGAACAGATCCATGGGCCACGAACTTTGAGTGCGCCAAAGGCAACACCGTCCCAAGGAAGCTCGTTGTTGTCATCATCGGTGATCTTCACCTCGACCCCAAAGATTGGCTGACCCACGTTGGTCCGCATGGCAGCAAACGAATCAGCATCGTATTGATGGCGACGCGCACCGGACGAATTTGAAGTACCAAGCGGGCTCATTTCGGTCATACCCCAGGCATGGCGTGTATCGACACCGTAACTATCGAACTCTTCCATGACCGACAAGGGGCAAGCGGAACCACCCACAACAACTCGCTGGAGGGTCTCGACTCGTTCGCCGCTTGAACGCAGATGCGCCAAAAGGTTCAACCAAACAGTGGGTACACCGGCCGACATGGTGACGCCTTCTTCGTTGATTAAGGTCGCCAGCGTCGGGCCATCGCCCATTTTGTTGCCGGGCATAACCATCTTCGCACCCGCTACAGGACAGGCATACGGGTTGCCCCAGGCGTTGACGTGGAACATGGGAACAATTGGCAACACAACATCAGCCGACGAGATATTCATGGAATCAGGCATCATCGTGGCGTAGGTATGAAGCACGGTTGAACGGTGGCTGTACATAACGCCTTTTGGATTGCCGGTCGTGCCCGACGTATAGCACAGTGCACACGCGTCATTCTCATCGATTGCAGGCCACGCATAGGTATCAGCCTGACCTTCTAGCAACTGTTCGTAACAATGAACGTTAGCGACGCTGGTATCAGGCATGTGCTCAGGCGTTGTCATGACAAC
This sequence comes from uncultured Halieaceae bacterium, assembly GCA_913031575.1. Classification (GTDB taxonomy): domain Bacteria; phylum Pseudomonadota; class Gammaproteobacteria; order Pseudomonadales; family Halieaceae; genus Luminiphilus. Next base: position 9,737 of record CAJWEV010000024.1, read on the forward strand.
CCAACCCTTCACCCCGGGACACTGAGGCGCAACCTGCTCGATCAGTGGCCAGAAATCGGGGTCTAGGAAAACGTATTGGTCTTCCGCGTGGCTAATGATGTAAACGATTTGCTCAGGGAATAGGCGCGGGTTAATGGTGTGACATACGTATCCCGAACAGGCGGATGCGTAGTAGGTTTCAAAGTGGCGATAGTCGTTCCACGCGAGCGTCGCAATGCGATCGCTCTGGCTCAGTCCCCACCTGTCCATTGCATTCGCCAATTGACGAATGCGAGCGAAAGAGTCCGCGTAGGTGTAGCGGTGGCGGGGATTATCCCGCGTAACAGATACGATCTCCTGTGCACCATGAACACGCTCGGCGTGTTCCATAATCGACGTAATCGTCAGTGGGAAATCCATCATCAAGCCTTGCATGATCTACCTCTCTGTCTGGCTGTTATCGTTAGTATGTTTTTGCGGTCTATGCCGCAAGTGACCAAATACCGGCGTCTTGATGCGCTCGGCCTTCAACTTCTAGTTTAAGCAGATGTGCTAGTAATGACAGCTGCGCCCATCGGTGCATTGCTTCAGGGACGTCATCGTATACGGATACCACGAGCGTTTCGATAGACGCGGGACCGCCCCGCTCGAGATTCGCGACGACCTTAGCCTCACGCATCAGTCGGTGACGCACGAGCTTTTCAACCTCATCGCGACAACCTGGAATGACTTCGCCGTGACCCGGTGCAATCGCGGTCACATCGTAGCTCAACAGCCGCTGTAGCGATTCGATATAGGCTTTCATATTGCCCCCAGGCGGCACGATGACGACGGTCGATCCATTCATGATGTGATCACCCGCGAAAACCATCCCCTCTTCCTCTAGTAAAAAGCAGTAATGGTTATCAACATGCCCTGGGGTATGGATGGCACGAATCGTCCAGTCGTTGCCTGTGAATACAGCATCCTGCGTGAGATGCATGTCGGGCTTAAAGGTCAAATCCTGATGCTGATCATCGGCTGTCACCGCGCCAATCATTGGGACATTCAACTCACTCGCTAAGTGCGCCGCCGCCGGCGAGTGATCTGGGTGCGTGTGCGTGCACAAGATGTGGCTTATTCGACCATCGCCCACGCGCATAATGTGCTCAATATGCTCATCAATCGCGGGGCCGGGATCGATCACTGCCACATCGTCTGTACCAATGAGGTAGGTGTTGGTCCCAGGGCCAGTCATCACACTCGGATTTGGCGCGACCAACCGTCGAATGCGTGGCGATACCTGAACTGCCTCATCGTGGCCTTGCATATCAGCTCACCAGCTGCGCGATGGTAACTGCAGGATCGACATCAGCGTCGTAATCGACCCCGTCGACTTCAAATCCGAATAACTGTAAAAACTCTTGTCGGTAACCCGCGAAATCAGACAGGTCATTCAAATTGTCAGTGTCTATCAAATCCCATAGCCCAGCGACCTCTGCTTGAACCTCTGGCCTTAACTCAAGGTCATCCACGCGACAGCGACCCTCATCGTCTAGCGGCTTGTCGCCATAGAGCGCCTCGCGGAATAGCCTATCGATCTGCTCAATACACCCCTCGTGAGTGCCTTTTGCCTTCATCACTTTGAATAGGATGGCGAGGTAGATCGGCATGGCGGGAATAGCGGCCGAGGCCTGAGTAACCACCGCTTTTAACACCGACACGCGTGCATCACCGCCCTTTACCGCCAAGCGCTCGCGAATCGCGACGACCCGCTTATCAAGGTCTTTCTTTGCCGCGCCAATGGTTCCGTGCCAGTAAATATCCCAGGTGATTTTCTCGCCGATGTAGGTATAGGCCGTGGTCTTTGCGCGGTCTGCCAACACGCCCGCATCATCGAGGGCTTCAATCCACATCTGCCAGTCCTCACCCCCCATAACAGCCACCGTATTGTCGATTTCCTCCTGAGAGGCCGGCTCGAGGTGAAACTCCTGAATCGTTCCTTTGTCAGTGTTGATACCCTTTTGAACCGCCGCTGATCCAATGGGCTTAAGGGTTGATGCGTGGACATCGCCAGTCACCGGATGCGTGCGGCGCGGTGCCGCAAGACTGTAAATAACGAGATCAACCTGCCCTAAATCCTGCTTAATCAGATCGATAACTCTGTCTTTGAGCTCGCCCGAAAAAGCATCGCCATTGATGCTCTTGGCGTACAGCCCCGCGTCTTCGGCATACCGATGAAAAGCGGCTGAGTTATACCACCCTGCCGTGCCCGGCTTCTTCTCGTTCCCTTCTTTTTCAAAGAAGACACCAATTGTGGATGCACCGGAGCCAAAAGCCGCCGTGATCCGAGACGCCAGTCCGTAACCCGTTGATGCCCCCAGTACAAGTACCCGCTTGGGCCCACCGGCTACATCACCTTTCGATATCACATGTTCAATCTGACGACGGACGTTCTCATCGCACCCAACAGGATGGGTAGTGGTACACAGAAATCCGCGAACTTTAGGCTTGATAACCATGGAGGCAACTCTCACTCGAAATATCGGTGCAGAAGTCTAGCATGCAAGCAGTGTTTCGTTAGAGACTAGCAATGCGGTCTGGGCCGCGCAGCAAATAACGATAACGGAGATCAATCATGCAAGAATTCAACCCTATTTTGGGACCAGCGGCGGTACTCGCTACCTGGTCAGTCGTCATGTTCTTTATTTATGTCACCCGAGTGATGGGTTCAGGTGCAAAACTGGGCGAGCTGCCTCCCGGCTTCAGAGGCCCTGACGGCGAAGCTGACGCTCCCGACAAAATGAAGTGGACGCGCCATAACTACGAGCACCTGATGGAGCAGCCCACAGCCTTCTACGCACTGGTGATCATCCTCGCCATGATCGGCGATACATCGGCAGCGTCACTCTATGCAGCTTGGACGTATGCCATCGCTCGTATTCTTCACAGCTTCTGGCAAATGCAAGTGAACACCATTCCTGTTCGCTTTCTACTCTTTATGATCGCGACCTTGGCGCTTGCCATGCTCGGTGTTCACGCGGTCATGTTTACGCTGCTCTGATAACGTAGATGCTCTGGCATGCCCTGCCTCGGCACAAGCTAAAGCCGGCTCGCCCCCGAGCCGGCTTATTTTTTAACCCCCTGCGACTCGATAACGCTTCCTCTCGAGAGGCTCGCCCCAATGACTGGTAAACCTTTATTGGCAGCTATCGAGACCGGCGGCACCAAATGCATTGTCTCGGTGGGCAAAGACCCAACCGCCGCAACACGACACCAAATAGAAACCACCTCACCCAGCGAAACTTCAGCATCGATCGAGCGCATCCTTCGCAAGGAAATAGGCCAGAGCAGCCTAGACGCTATCGGTATCGCAAGCTTTGGCCCGCTTGTCGTAGACCGCGAAAGCGCTGATTACGGGCAGATAGGGCGAACACCCAAACCTCACTGGGAGGGCTTCAATCTTAGATCGCATCTGCAGGAAGTATTTGACTGTCCTGTCATGTCGGAGTCGGACGTCAATGGTGCTGCGCTTGCTGAGGCACACTGGCAACTCGACCGTTCTATTCAGCACTTAGCTTATGTGACAGTAGGCACCGGCGTTGGTGTAGGCGTTGTACAAAACGGCAGCATTGTCAATGGACGGTCACACCCAGAAATTGGCCACATCCGCGTCGAACGACACCCAAGTGATCGGACATTCTCGGGCACCTGTCCCTTCCACGGCGACTGTTTAGAAGGACTGGCCTCCGGACCGGCAATCGCTGCGCGCTGGGGAGCCTCGCTGACCGAGCTTAGTCATGATCATCCCGGTCAGGTGCTAGAAGGCTTCTATCTTGGCCAGCTGGCCGTGAATCTCGTTCTACATCATCGACCCGACGTCATCATTTTTGGCGGCGGTGTTCCGCAAACACCACGGCTCCTCGAGAGAATTCGGCATGAGTGTCTGCTGCTACTTGGAGACTATCTGCCCGAACTTGCATCCCCAGATACGATGAAGACGTTGATTGCATCACCGCGGCTAGAAAACGATGCGGGGATACTGGGGGCCTTTATGATGGCGCAGCGCACATTTTCAAGAACCAACAATTCGTAATAAAATTACATAAATGCGGGTTTAATCCGTTTTTAATCGCCACATATGTATTTTTATTACATAATGGGTGTCTCTTAATTAAAAGGCTCTAAGGGCTATGCACGCCGATATTTTGCGCGTCACCCGCGCGATTGAAGAGCGCAGCAAAGACTTGCGTGACGACTACTTGAGTGATGTTGACGCGATGCATTTGGGCGCACCGGACCGCAAACAGCTCAGCTGCGGCAACCTCGCCCACGGCATGGCCGCCTGCTCGAGTGATGACAAGTCGGTTATAAAGCTCACGGATGCGGCCAATATTGGCATTGTGACGGCACACAACGACATGCTGTCAGCCCACGTGCCCTACAAAGATTACCCAGAACGAATCAAAGCAGCAGCACGACGAATGGGCAGTACCGCGCAAATTGCGGGTGGCGTCCCAGCCATGTGTGATGGGGTAACACAAGGCCAGTCAGGCATGGAGTTAAGCCTGTTCAGTCGCGACATAATTGCACAAGCGACCGCCGTCTCGCTGTCTCATCAAATGTATGACGCGGCATTGCTTCTGGGCGTCTGCGACAAAATCATTCCGGGATTACTCATCGGTGCGCTGCAATTTGGGCACCTACCAGTCATGACTGTGCCTGCGGGACCGATGACATCAGGTCTGTCTAACAAAGAAAAAGTTCGGATCCGACAATTATTTGCTGAGGGCAAGATAAGCCGCGATGAACTACTCGAAGCTGAAAGTCAGTCTTATCACTCGCCAGGCACCTGTACCTTCTATGGTACCGCGAATAGTAATCAGGTCATGGTTGAAGCTATGGGTCTGCAGCTTCCAGGAAGCTCGTTCGTCAATCCGGGCACGCCACTTCGCGATGCATTGACAGACTTTGCCGCCGAGCACATCACACGCATTACCGCCCAAAGCCGAGACTATCGCCCGATGGCAGAGGTGGTTGATGCTCGCGCGCTGGTCAATGCCTTGGTCGCACTTCTCGCATCTGGGGGCTCTACCAATCACTGCATTCACTTAATTGCGATCGCGCGAGCTGCTGGATATCGCATGAACTGGTCCGATTTCGATGCGATCTCGGCGGTGACTCCGCTTATTGCCCGCGTTTATCCAAACGGATCAGCGGATGTGAATCACTTCCACGCCGCGGGTGGTACAGGCGCAATCTTCTCTGCATTGCTAGATGCGGGCCTGATGCACGACGATGCTAAAACTTGCTTTGGTAATGGGTTTGGTGACTTCTGTCAGGAGCCGACCCTGATTGACGGGCAAATCAAATGGGGCTCATCCCCGACAATCAGCCTCGATCCTGAAATTCTTACAACACCGGCAACGCCGTTCGCACCCAATGGTGGCGTAAAGCTACTTGAGGGTAATCTGGGCCGCAGTGTCATAAAGACATCAGCCGTTGAGAAGCAACACCACATTGTGGAAGCACCAGCCATTGTCATTGATGATCAGGATGATCTAAAGCCTTTGTTTGAAGCGGGCAAACTCGACAAGGATTGTGTTGTGGTTGTGCGCTTCCAAGGTCCTGCGGCAAATGGCATGCCCGAACTCCACAAGCTCACGCCAATGCTTGGCGTATTGCAGGATAGAGGCCACAAAGTAGCGTTAGTGACCGATGGGCGTATGAGTGGCGCATCAGGTAAAGTTCCGGCAGCTCTTCATTTGGTTCCGGAAGCATCGCAAGGGGGTCCGCTTGCTAAAATTCAGAACGGTGATGTGATTCGACTGGATGCCACCACCGGTGAACTTTCGCTGCGGATTGATGAAACAGAATTGAAGGGCAGAACCGACGCGCAGGCGCCCAATGTGCCTAGGACCGTCGGCCGAGGGTTGTTTGGCAACAATCGACTGGCCGTGAGCAGCGCCGAGGAAGGCGCATCGTCACTGTTTAACTGAGGGAAGGTATGTCAGACGCAAGCATTGGCACGAAGCCCCACTACCTAGTCGGTGATATCGGCGGTACCAACGCGCGCTTTGCCTACGTAGTGCCCGAGCAGGCTCAACCACAGTTACTGGCCAAATACCGGGTGGCCGACTTTCAGAACTTTGACGAAGTCATGGCGAGGCTCATTAACGACTGGCGGGCGTTTGGATTACCTGATGCGGGGCCGGGAAAAACCTGTTTGGCAGTCGCTGCGCCACCCCACCTCGAAACCATCAGCTTTACCAACAGCCCGTGGCGATTTGATCATTCTTTGCTCGGGCGCTACCTCACCAACTCCTCCATCGAGATCATCAACGACTTTGCTGCTGTCGCACGCGCGCTGCCAGCACTCTCCTCTGCAGATGTGGAGCAGATTGGTGTGGGGGTTGTTGAGGCGGGACAGCCGATGGTGTCCATTGGTCCGGGAACAGGAACGGGCGTTGCCTCAGTGATTTTTGATAAGACGGGAACTCCACTTGTCGTTCAAGGCGAGGGTGGTCATGTGGACTTCGCCCCGATCACCGACATGGAGTTCGAGGTGCTTAAGCGACTTCGTGCCCGGTACGGACGCGTCTCTATCGAGCGTCTGCTGTGCGGCGCAGGCATCGTGAATATCTATCAAGCACTTGCCGAAATCCGAGGGGTTCAGCCCGAATTCTCAACGCCCGGTGATATCGGCGCCGCAGCACAACAAGAGTCCCTTCTAGCCTCCGAAACAATGGCGATGTTCTTTGCGGTGCTCGGCTCCTCGGCTGGCAATTTGGCATTGACCACGGGCGCCATGGGCGGCGTCTACATTGCAGGTGGTATCGCCCCGCGCTACATTGACTTGCTGCGAAAAAGCGACTTTCGCGCTCGCTTTTTAGCCAAAGGTCGGTTTGCCGACTACAACACCAACATTGGCACTTTCATCATTACACACGACGATCCGGGACTGCTTGGTGCAGCCCTGTGCTGTGGAGACAAGCGGTAAATGAATTCTGTGTCTTACGCATTTTTAGACAGCGCACCTGTGATCCCCGTGATCGCCATCCAAAAGCTTGAGCACGCTGTGCCTCTGGCGGAAGCGCTGGTGGCTGGTGGCATTGTGAACCTTGAAGTGACGCTTAGAACTGAGCACGGACTCAAGGCGATCACCTTGATTAGAGATCAGGTACGAGGCGCTAACATTGGGGTTGGTACCGTATGCAACGCAACTGAATTCGATACGGCCGTCGATGCTGGCGCCAACTTCGTTGTGTCACCGGGTCAATCGGATGCGCTATTTGAGCGCGCATTGCTGACAAACATCCCGTTATTGCCCGGCGCGGTAACAGCCACCGAAGTCATGACGGCAATGGAAGCCGGGTTTAACGTATTGAAGTTTTTCCCAGCAAGCACCTCAGGCGGTGCCCCCGCTATCAAAGCATTTGCAGGGCCATTTGCAGATCTACAGTTCGTCCCAACTGGGGGTGTCAATTTAGACAATGCTGGCAGTTATCTATCGCTTTCCAATGTTCGGGCGGTAGGCGGATCGTGGTTGACGCCATCGGCCGCAATCCAAAACGGACAGTGGGAGCACATTACACAACTAGCACGCGAAGCGTCGCAGTTAGGCGCATAGCTGGGGGAGCCACTAAATGGCATCGGTCGATTTAATTATTTTTGGGGCGTCGGGCGATCTTTCGGCGCGAAAACTGTTTCCTGCTCTACTACAGTTAGAGCGACTCAACCTTTTGGAAGCGGATCTGCGAATAGCCGCAGTTGCGCGAAGAAAGCAGTCTCTTGATGACTTCCTGCCGCTACTCAAGCAAAAGATGTCCTCCTATATGGGAAGCGATGCACCCTGTGATAAAGAGTGGGAAAGCTTCACGTCTCGGTTCAGTTACGTAACAGTCAATTTTTCTGAGCCCAACCAATACGGTGAATTGCGCGAGTGGCTGGACGATGAGCGCACTAGCCTATTCTATTTTGCGACACCACCTTCATTATTTGCACCCATCTGCGAACACCTAAGCACCACCAATTGCCTCGCAGGCGACTGTCGCATTGTCGTTGAGAAGCCAATTGGCGAAAACCTCGAGTCATCAGTCAAGGTCAACGAGACACTCGCCAAGTATTTCGATGAAAAGTCGATTTATCGAATCGATCACTACCTGGGAAAGGAAACCGTACAAAACCTGCTGGTGCTGCGATTTGCCAATAGCTTCGTCAATAGCCAGTGGGACAACACCTGTATCGATCACGTGCAAATTACTGTGGGTGAAATGGTGGGTATCGAAGGTCGCTGGACCTATTACAACAAGGTCGGTCAGTTGCGCGACATGGTGCAGAACCATTTGATGCAGCTCATGTGCCTGGTCGCCATGGAGCCACCGAACTCATTAAAAGCTGAGAGCATTCGAGACGAAAAAGTGAAAATCGTCCGAGCGCTTCGAAGAATCGACTCGCAGTCTGTTAATGAAAAAGTGGTTCGTGGTCAGTACATCAATGGTTGGATTCACGGCACGGCGGTATCTGGCTACCTCGACGAGGATGGCTGCGAAATAGACTGCAGTAATACCGAGACCTACATCGCAATCAAGGCTCATATCGATAACTGGCGCTGGTCTGGCGTTCCTTTTTACCTACGGACTGGAAAGCGCCTGCCCGAGAAAGTCACTGAGATTGTGATTCAGTATAAGAACTTGCCGCATAATATCTTCGGCAATGGCGCCAACATCCCTAATAAGCTAGTTATCCGCTTACAGCCGAATGAAGGTATCGAGCTCAGCATGGTCTCGAAGAAACAAAGCCTCAAAGAACGTATGTCGCTACAATCACATCCACTCAATCTAGACTTCAGGGAAGGCAGCGATTTGGACCGCATCCCGGATGCCTACGAGCGCCTGTTCCTTGATGCGATCCAAGGTGATCAGTCCCTCTTCGTCGGGAGAGAAGAAATTGAGGAGAGCTGGCGTTGGTGCGATGAGCTTATCGCCGCCTGTCAAAACCAAGACGTACCTGCTCTGCCTTATCAAGCTGGCTCATGGGGCCCTGCCAAAGCAGAGGTCCTGATCGAGAAAGATTTGAGGAGCTGGCATGTCTGAGCGACATTGCTTTGACAGCCGCGATGAGCTGGATAAAGCGCTGACTAGAGCGATTGTAACTCAGCTCACCCAGGGCATCGCGTCTCGCGGATCCGCCAGCCTCGTTGTCTCAGGTGGCAGTACGCCCAAGGGTTTATTAAAAACATTGTCATCAACCGAGCTCGATTGGAAAAGGGTGACTGTGTTGTTAGCCGATGAGCGCTGGGTACCCGACACTCACGCGGACAGTAACTCAGCGATGGTCAAGTCGCTGCTGCTTCAAGGCCAGGCAGCGGCGTCAAACTGGATCGATTTTGGTGCCGGACAGAAAGATGCGGATGCAGAAGTAGCGCGTATCGCTGAAATCCTGTCTGCGATCGATTCATTTGACGTAGTCGTGCTGGGTATGGGTGTTGATTCCCACACAGCATCACTGTTCCCCTGCGCCGTCGAACTGCCCGAGGGCTTGAGCACGACAGCGCCAGTACTCATGACCCAGCCAACCACGGCGCCTCACAGGCGTATTAGTCTTTCGAAGGACCGCTTGCTAAAGACGGAGCTAGGCATCATCCACCTAGTGGGCGTGAGCAAGCTCAAAGTCTACGAAAAGGCAGCGGCACATGCGGACGATGATATACACCCTATTAGTCACTTCGCGCATCACGACCAGTTCTCACTCTGGTTTGCGCCATAGCGCCAATTTTGATCAGAAGTCAGAGCTCCCCAGGCTGTTTGAACTTTTCTCCCACTGTTGATTTCTGACTGTCAGTAGTCAATAGATTTATTTTCGCTTTATCCCGACCCCTAAGGATGGCCTGAAACGCCGACTCAACTTAATGTGCATAGAGGTGCAAAAAAAGGGGGCACTATGGCCCCCAAACACTCACACTCACAAACTGTTACGCCGCGTTACTAACGTCCACCGATGCAGCAGCCATCAAACAACCGGTATCCAACATACGATTAGAGAAACCCCACTCGTTGTCGTACCACGAGAGCACCTTAACCAAGCGTCCACTCACGCACGTATGATTTGCGTCGAAATTGCTCGAATATGCGTTGTGATTGAAATCAGCTGATACTAAAGGCTGTGTATTGCAGGCCAGCACACCGTAAGGGTCCGCTTTCGCCGCTACTGCAAGAATGTCGTTAATTTCCTCAACCGACGTGTCGCGAGACGCTGTAAAGGTCAAATCAACAAGCGAAACATTAATCGTAGGCACTCGAACAGCCAATCCATCCAACCGGCCTTTTAGTTCAGGGAACACCAGACCAATTGCCGCAGCCGCCCCTGTCTTCGTAGGAATCATGCTTTGTGTAGCCGATCGTGATCTGTAAAGGTCCGAGTGATAAACGTCACTCAAATTCTGATCGTTCGTATAGGCGTGCACCGTTGTCATCAAGCCGTTCTCCACACCCACTGTTTTGTGCAGTGGTGCAACGATGGGCGCGAGGCAATTAGTAGTGCATGACGCATTTGAAACAATGACCGCCTCATTCGTAAGTACATCCTGGTTAACACCATAAACCACGGTCGCGTCAGCGTCGCATGAAGGCGCCGAGATCAGTACTTTGCGAGCGCCGGCACGCAGGTGAACCGATGCCCTATTTCGCGAGGTGAAGATGCCGGTGCACTCGAAGACCACGTCAATATTGAAATCGCTCCAGGGCAGATCTATTGGATTACGCTCGGCAAACACCGCTATGCGATCACCGTTTATATTGAGTGCGCTATCTTCGACCGAGACCGTGGCTCCAAACCGACCATGTGTCGTGTCGAATTGCAGCAGGTGTGCGTTAATTTCGGGGGTTCCTAGGTCGTTAATGGCGACAACGCGAAGCCGTGACGCTACATCGGGGCGCTCGTACAGCGCGCGGAGAATGTTTCTACCGATTCGACCAAACCCGTTGATTGCTACGTTAATCATAACGACCCCTTTTAATGAACTCATTATGTAGTAAATTTACTATTTTTAAAAATTAATTTTCCTTAAACCACAAAATTTTTTAGTTTTATTACAAATATTGACGATAAAGTTGCAGAATTACGGTGTCTCCACCCAAAAACTGATGCATTATTCGTAATATTCTTACCAAATGCGGAATGCGTGATGACGCCCGAACCCAATCTGCTGGCCGTTATTCAGCGACAGCTTAGTGAGCTCAATAAGTCTGAAGCGAAGGTAGCAAAGGCCATTTTGAATGCTCCGGAAGAAGCGACGCGTTCCAGTATTGCGTCTCTAGCAGCGGCGGCAGGCGTTAGCGAACCCAGCGTAAATCGTTTTTGTAAGCGCTTTGGTGCCACAGGCTTCCCAGACTTCAAGTTGCAACTCGCAACATCCCTGGCCTCGGGCGTGCGCTACGTCAGTCGGGCAGTTGAGTTCTCTGACGATATCAACACCTTCCCAACCAAGCTCTTCGATAACGCGATCAATGCGCTCATGACGGCGAAAGAAGAACTGCCGTTAAAAGCTATCGCGCGGGCTGTTGACCAGATAGCGCAAGCGCGTCGGGTGTATTTTTTCGGACTTGGCACCTCAGCCGCTGTCGCGCGCGATGCTGAACACAAGTTTTTCCGTTTTAACGTACCGGTATTTACCCACGAAGATCCGCTGATGCAGCGGATGCTTGCCGCATCTGCCGGTGTGGGCGATCTTTTCTTTTTTATCTCCCACACCGGGAGAACAAAAGTATTGGTAGAAGCAGCTGAGATCGCTCGTCAAACAGAGGCCTCCATTGTATCCCTTACCGCGGAAGGCTCGCCTCTCGCAGATAAAAGCCATTGCTGCATTAATGTAAAAGTAGAAGAAGACACTGAGCAATACTTGCCCATGACGTCTCGGCTGGTGCAGCTCGTCATTCTTGATGTCCTCGCCGCCGGTGTGACCTTGCGCCGCGGAGAAGGCTTCACTCCTCACCTCGCTCGAATCAAAGACAGCCTTAAGGACACTAGATTCCAAACGAGCTAACTGATGAAATATGACCATGTACTGGACACATCACCCCTTCGACAAAATGTACGCCTACTGGGAGACACCCTAGGCGAAATTATTCGCACGACGGTTGGGGAGGATCTTTTTCAAAGCATTGAATCCATCCGTCAAGCTTCGAAACTTGCCACTGAGGCGCAGCAAACCGCTGCGCTCTTTGACCAGCTTAAATGCCTCGATGCTGAGCAACTCTTGCTCATCTCACGCGGTTTTGTACAGTTTTTGAACCTCGCAAATATCGCGGATCAACACTTTACGACCACCAAGTCAGTAAGCGGTCGCTTCGGTGCATACGACCGTATTGTGGACACTATTAACGAACTGAGCGCGACGGCAAGCAAAGCTGAACTGGCCAGTGCTATAGCCAACTTACACATGGATCTCGTGCTCACTGCGCACCCGACTGAGATTACTCGTCGAACGCTCATTCACAAGCACGGAGAGATTCATGACTGTTTAACGTGGATCGACTCAGGGCAGGCCGACGAAGCCAAGGTACAACGGCGCCTAGCCGACTTGATCGCACAGATTTGGCATACCGAGGAGTTTCTTGAGCAGCGACCGACACCCATCGATGAGGCACGCTGGAGCTTTGCGGTCATCGAAAACTCTCTGTGGGATGCCGTCCCCGAGTTCATGCGCGATTTGGATGCCATTGCCGATAAATTCGATTTGGATGTCCTTCCACGCTCGAAGCCTGTCGTGCGACTCTCGAGCTGGATTGGCGGTGATCGAGACGGAAACCCCAACGTCACAGCGAAAGTCACATTTCGTGCCATGATCATAAGTCGCTGGCAGGCGGCCGATCTTATTCTGCGAAACCTAGAAGAACTTTATGAGGAACTGTCGATTACAAAAGCAACCGACGCGCTGTGTGAGATGACAGACGGCGCAAGAGAGCCCTATCGCGCTATTTTAAGGCCCGTACGAGACGCAGTTCGCAATCAGCGGGACAGCTTGGGAGCTTACATTCAAGACAGTTCACTGACCCCGCCCAGCTACCTACCAACAAACACCATAACTGGGAGCCTGGAGCTCTGCCGCCAATCGCTAGTAGCGATGGGCCTCGATGCAATTGCTGACGGAAAACTCCTCGATTTGTTACGACGCTTGGAGACCTTCGGCGCTCACCTTGTAACGCTCGATATTCGTCAGGAAAGCACTCGACACAATGATGTCATCGGTGAAATCACGAGGGCACTGGGGCTAGGTGATTATCGGACATGGTCCGAACTGGAAAAGCAGGCGTTTCTAAATGCCGAAATCGTCAATCCACGCCCACTGTTGCCAATCAACTTTGACGCATCAGAACCTTGCCAAGAGGTTATCGATACCTTCCGCGTCATTGCTAATGCGCCACGAGAGGCGCTGGGCTGCTATGTCATCTCAATGGCGTCTCAACCGTCTGATGTGCTGGCAGTACAACTGCTATTGAAAGCGACAGGTGGGCCGCTCGATTTGCCCATTTCTCCCCTGTTTGAAACGCTGAATGACCTTAATGGTGCGCCCGCAACAATCGATGCGTTGCTGAGTATCGAGGCCTTCAAAGCACGAGCTAACAACGCGATGGTCGTAATGATCGGCTACTCCGACAGTGCCAAAGACGCCGGTATGCTCTCAGCGGGCTGGGCGCAATATCGAGCGCAAGAAGCGCTGCTCGACGTCTGCAACTCTCACGGGGTGAAGCTACAGTTGTTTCACGGTCGCGGCGGCACGATTGGACGAGGGGGGGCGCCAGCCCATCAAGCACTGCTGTCTCAGCCACCTGGCTCGTTGGAACAAGGGCTGAGAGTGACCGAGCAGGGCGAAATGATAAGAGTGAAACTCGGACTTAAGCCGCTGGCTATTAATACCCTTGGGCAGTACGCTAGCGCGATTCTCCGGGGCAACCTCACGCCACCACCTGTTCCCAAGCAAGCATGGCGCGAGCTCATGGATGGAATTGCTGACAACGCCTGCACTGACTATCGAAGCTGGGTTCGAGGAAACCCGCATTTTGTTGATTACTTCCGCCAAGCAACACCGGAGCCCGAGCTTGCAAGCCTCCCACTCGGCTCGCGGCCCGCAAGACGCCGCACAGGGAGTGGTATAGCGACACTTCGCGCTATCCCTTGGATTTTCGCCTGGTCACAGAATCGACTTGTGCTCCCGGCTTGGCTCGGAGCCGGCTCCGCGCTGGAAAAAGCAGTCACGTCAGGACAGATGCCAACGCTCAAAGAAATGCGCGATGAGTGGCCCTTCTTTACATCGCGACTGTCGATGCTAGATATGGTCTACGCCAAATCAAACAGCATGATCAATGTGCTTTATGACGAGACACTGGTTGACACTAAATTGCGAGGACTGGGCAGCGACCTACGCAAACAACTGGCAAACGACATCAATTCAGTGCAACGCATTTTGGATGTCGACACATTGATGGCGAGTGACCCCTGGGGCTTGGAGTCGATTGGCTTGAGAAATGTTTACACCGCTCCTCTGAATCTGGTGCAGATTGAATTGCTGCGTCGTATTCGTGAAAGCGAGGATGCATCAGTTCGGCGCGCACTGATGGTATCGATTGCCGGTGTCGCAGCAGGTATGCGCAACACCGGCTGAGGCCGCGAAATCAACCGCGGCTTAGTTCATCGCAAACTGTCTGATGTCACTCAGTAGTGCCACGAGGTAGGTCAAAAAACGACCTGCATCACCGCCGTTCACGACACGGTGGTCATAGGACAGCGATATGGGCAGCATGGTGCGGGGCTGGAATGCGGAGCCATCCCACGCGGGTTGGGTAGAGGCTTTGCTGACACCCAAAATACCTACTTCCGGGGTGTTCACGATCGGTGTAAACCCGCGCCCACCAATGTTCCCTAAGCTACTAACGGTAAAGACCGCGCCTTGCATTTCGTCCGGCTTGAGCTTCTTGTCTTTCGCCTTCGCGGCAAGCCCCCGAATTTCATCACTCAATTCCCAAACGGACTTCTTGTCCGCATCACGAATAACCGGTACTACCAAACCGTTGGATGTATCGACAGCCATACCAATGTGGCAGTAGTCCTTGTAGACAAGTACATCGCCCTGCTCTGCCAGCGAACTCTTCAGCTTGGGGTTTGCATTAAGTGCAATCGCAACGGCTTTAATGATGAAAGGCACGGGCGATAATTTGCTACCTCGTTGCTCAGCTTGGGCTTTTAGTGAACTACGGAAGGCCTCTAGATCAGTGATGTCCGCGTCATCAAACTGCGTGACGTGTGGCACGTTGAGCCACGACTTCGACATATTGGTGGCGGTGACTTTATCGATACGTGATCTCTCTTCATGACGAACCGGACCAAACTTCGAGAAATCAATTTCTGCCACTTCCGGTATGCCGCTGCCCACAGAAACGGCGCGGGCCGCAGGATCAGCCAGGCGCTGCGAAACGTACGCGTGTAAATCCTCTTTAATGATACGTCCCTTAGGACCCGAGCCTTTTACGGCTTTGAGATCGACACCAAACTCACGAGCCAATTTCCGAACGGCAGGTCCAACGTATAAATCTGACATGTCAGCGGAGACCGAAGAGGATGGCTGCGCGGAGACCACGGGCGCGCTCACCTCGGAAGCAGGATTGGCTGTGGCCACTGTTGGGGACGGCTTCACGGCTGTATCGGTGGAGTCCGCGGCTATCGCAGTAGCGGATGTGGCTGTCGCAGCAGGTAATGAACCTTCTCTAACGCTCAACTTTATGAGCGCTGCGCCTTGAGTAACCGAGGCTCCCTCAGCGATTAAGAGCTCTAGGACCTCACCTGCAGCAGGAGAAGGAACCTCCATTGAGGCTTTATCGGACTCGAGTGCGACGACCGAGTCGCCCTCGCCGATCATATCGCCAACGCTGACGCAGAGCTCCACAACCTCAACATCGCCGTCCGTGCCAATATCAGGCACTTCGACAATTCGCTCCAAAACAGCGCGGCCTGCAGTCGCTCCAGGGTCAGCAGAAACTGCGACCCTCTCGCCACCCTCATCCACGTGCTGATTACTAACTAAGTCAGTATCACTTGATACAGCACTCTGATCATTGCTTGAAGCTTCCTGCTGACTCGCCACGGCGCCATCACTATAAGCCGCTGATGTATCCAGTATGAGAATTGCATCGCCTTCAGATAGCTGGTCACCGACCGCCATCTTAAGCTCCACCACAACGCCGGCATGCGATGCCGGGATTTCCATGGAGGCCTTATCAGATTCGAGAACAATCAAACTTTGCTCTAGCTCGATAGCATCACCCACAGCCACCAGAAGCTCGACCACCTCGGCACCTTCGGCTCCACCAATATCAGGAACTACAATCGTTTGACGTGTCATATGTAGCGCCTCACTTAAACGGTTGTGGGGTCTGGCTTCGCAGGATCGATACCCAAATCAGTCATGACTTTGGCAACATCTGCTCGTGAGACCATACCCTCATCTGCCAGGGCGGTCATTGCCGCCAAGACAACGTAGCGACGATCAACCTCGAAGAACTCCCGCAGCTGTGCGCGCGTGTCACTCCTGCCAAAACCATCAGTGCCGAGAACCGTAAAGCTGCGCGGCATAAACTCTCTAATCTGGTTGGTATGCGCACGGATGTAATCAGTCGCGGCGATGATGGGACCTTCGGTTGGCGCGAGGCACTGTTGGACGTAGGGCACCTCAGGCTCTTCCGCAGGATTCATCATGTTTCGGCGCGACACTTTATGGCCATCCCTTGCTAACTCATTGACGCTCGTCAGACTCCAGATGTCTGCGGCAACACCGTAATCCTTTTCCAGAATGACGGCCGCAGCTTCCACCTCTCGCATAATGGTGCCTGCGCTCATCAACTGAACGCGCTTTTTGCCTCTCTTCGCAGATTTCTTGAGCGGATAGAGGCCTCGCACAATGCCCTCTTCCACACCCTCAGGCATGTCGGGATGGACATAGTTCTCGTTCATGGTGGTGATGTAATAGAAAACGTTTTCGCCGTCTTCAAACATCCGCTTCATGCCAGAACTGATGATGGTCGCCAGCTCATAGCTGTAAGTCGGATCGTAAGAAATGCAATTAGGAATGGTGGTTGCCATGAGGTGGCTATGACCATCCTGGTGCTGCAAACCCTCGCCATTCAGCGTCGTACGACCCGCCGTGGCGCCAATGAGGAATCCTCGCGCCTGACTGTCACCGGCTGCCCACGCTAAATCATGAATTCGCTGGAATCCAAACATGGAGTAGAAGATATAGAACGGTACCATCGGGCAATCCGATACCGAGTAAGATGTGGCAGCAGCAAGCCAGGCTGACATGGCGCCCGCCTCGTTAATGCCTTCCTCGAGAATCTGACCGGTCTCTTCCTCCTTGTAGTAGAGGATTTGCCCTGCGTCGTGAGGGGTGTATTGCTGACCTACTGAAGAGTAAATACCTAACTGGCGGAACATCCCTTCCATACCAAAGGTGCGGGCCTCATCGGGAACAATGGGTACAACACGCTCGCCGATTTGCTTGTCCTTCACGAGCGAGGATAGCACGCGGACAAAGGCCATCGTTGTTGAAATTTCGCGCTTACCACTGCCCTTAAGCTGGCTCGCGTACGCGGACTGCGCCGGTGCTGCCAAGCTGTAAGACGTCGCACGACGCGCTGGGATACTGCCACCCAACTCCGCTCGACGCTCCCTGAGGTAACGCATTTCAGGACTATCTTCGGGTGGGCGATAGAACGGCACATCCTTCAAATCTTTATCGCTGATAGGCACGCCAAAGCGATCCCTGAAGGCCTTTAAGCTTTTCAGATCCAGCTTCTTGAGCGAGTGTGTTTCATTACTCGCCTCACCTGCCTCACTGGTACCGTAGCCCTTCACCGTCATCGCTAGGATCGCAGTCGGTCGCTCTGTCTCTTCACACGCAGCTGCGTAGGCGGCGTATACCTTGTACGGGTCATGCCCCCCTCGGTTAAGATACATGATGTCGGCATCCGAGAGATCTTTCACTAAATCGAGAGTTTCCGGGTATTTTCCGAAAAAGTGCTCCCGGGTGTACGCGCCGCCGTTAAACTTACAGTTTTGCAACTCACCATCGCAGACTTCATCCATCCGCTTGAGAAGAAGACCAGACTTATCGCGCTCTAACAGCGGATCCCAGCGTCGCCCCCACACGACCTTGATGACATTCCAGCCAGCACCGCGGAAGACGCCCTCGAGCTCCTGAATAATCTTACTATTACCCCGAACCGGTCCATCAAGTCGTTGCAAGTTGCAGTTAACGACAAAGTGCAGATTACCCAAGCCCTCGCGTCCAGCGAGGCCAATCGCGCCTAATGACTCAGGCTCGTCGCATTCGCCATCACCAAGGAAACACCAAACTTTTCTATCTCGGTGATCCACCAGGCCACGTTTCTGCTGATATTTCATAACGTGTGCTTGGTAGATGGCCTGAAGAGGACCCAGCCCCATCGACACCGTCGGAAACTGCCAATAGTTTGGCATCAACCACGGATGGGGATAGGACGATAGACCTTTTCCTGAAACCTCACGCCGAAAGTTTTCGAGTTGGCTCTCGTCAAAAACGCCTTCCAAATAGGAGCGTGCGTACATACCTGGCGCACTGTGTCCTTGATAAAAAACAAGATCACCCGGATGTCCGTTTCCTGTGCCGCGGAAGAAGTAGTTCATTCCCACGTCGTAGAGAGTGGCACTCGAGCTGAAACTGGAGATATGTCCGCCCAAACCATCTTCGTTGTCGTTAGCACGCATGACCATCGCCATCGCGTTCCAACGAATAAGCGACCGAATACGTCGCTCCATAAACAAGTCACCTGGCATGACCCGTTCATCTTCGGGGTTAATGGTGTTCTTAAAAGGCGTTGTAATGGCAGCTGGCAACTTCACGCCCTGTTCTCGAGCATGATCCGTTAATCGCTGAACCAGCTCGCTGGAAACGTCATGGCCGTTAAAGCGAGTGACTGCATCAAATGAGTCTAACCACTCTTTTGCCTCAACCGGATCTAGATTTGAATTCATGCCCACCCTTAAGTTCTAAATTAGAACTAATAATTACCTTATTCCGTAATTTAGGGTATGAAAATATGCGGAAAATTTCTATATAGTTCTAAAATAGAACTATATAGAAATAATTACGGTCGATTTTGGTTGGTACACCTTAGAAAGGCTGCTTCGGCATATCTTTATGGAATTGATCAATGTCCTCAATGACAACACTTCCATCCAACGAACCAAAGCCCTGATCTGCGTAACGCTGACCTTTTAGCTGAATAACGATCCGCGATCGCACTTCACTAAAGACAGTCGAATCATAAAACGCCTGCACGTCAGCCAAGGTCGCAGACTCCACCGCCTCAATGAGTTTGTCACGCGTGTCGAAGTCATAGTTTTCAATCGACCAGTCTGAGGCAAACGGTCCCGCCTCTGCCGATAGATTTTTGGGAGGCTCGGTCAGAGCTGTTAATACCCCAGCCTTAAACTTTTCAAAAGACTCATCTGTAAGCGCTCCCAGCTCTTCCCGGTATTCCTGCGTGTAGGCGTTAAAGCGATCAAGCATATCCTGAGGGCCCTTAACAGGCGTCTGTATGTAGAGAATCACCATGGGGTGCTGATACAGATCGAGCGATCCGCCGCCGGCTGCGTACCCAAGTTGCTCCTCTGTTCTCAATGTCTCGAAGGCACGAACACGAAGGTGACGCGCAAGAATTCGCGCCAGGGCTTGGTTCTTCATCGATGCCTCAGGTGCCGCGAAGCCATATAACATGCCAAGGTCCTCCACGGGGACCTCTCTGTTGAGCATCAGCGTTGCACCGGGCTCGGGGTTGTAGATGCCAGCACGCGCGTAGCCAGCAGAGGGGCTCGGAATGACATAGTCTTCCAGCTGAGCATAGGCGGCGCGCACGTCAGCCTCATCATAGTTACCAAAGAAGAATGCCCGGAGGTGGCTCGTTGTGAGCACTGCTTCGACAAACTGAGTGAAGCCTTGAAGGTTTGCCTTCGATGCCGCCAATGCGAGCGATGCATCTGTATATCGGCCTTCGCGTGTCAACATCCCGAGGAGAGGCGTGAATCTCGTGTAGGGGAAAGCGCGTTTCGAGTTCTCAATGCGGCGTAAATAGCGCTCTACCGCCTGACCAAACTCAAGCTGGCTAGGGTTCACTCGTAAGCCCTCTAAGGCTCGCCCCAGTAACTCGGGCTGTTTATCGGTAAAACCTGACATCGTAAGTGAGATGCCATTAGATGCACTCATTGACAAGCTCATGCCGGCTATGGAGGCTTCGGTCGCCAACCGCGTCTGCTTCAAATCGAAGAGTGACTCCCAGAGCGACAGGTACACGACGTTCTCAACGCTACTTAGTGCTTTGTCAGTACTCAGCTGGAGACGCGTAAAACCTTTGGGCAAACCATCGAAGTTCTCGCTCCCCTTCAACCAGAACGTCACGTTATCCGCGACAGCAATCGAGGTAACGTCGGCGGGTGTTTCCTTGATATCGAAAGCCTCAGGGAGCAGTCCATTTTGACTGGGCTGTGCCAATTCCAGACGGCGGACGAGGGCAAGCGCCGCCTCGATATCTCTGACTTCGAGATCTTCTATGGCGTGCGGTCCAACATAGAACTCGAGCTCGCTATTAGTTTTTTCCTCTTGCGAGATGTACCAGACGTTGAGTCGCTCAGGCACCAACTGGGCCAAGAGCGAATCGACGGCTTCCTGATTGAACCCATCAAAGCGATACGGTGCGTCGATAACGTGGTCAATCGGATACTCCTGCATGGCGGCCGCCAAACTCGCGGCGTACGAGAAGTCATCAATCTTCT
>CAJWEV010000025.1 GCA_913031575.1 uncultured Halieaceae bacterium
GCTGTGGTTTCCAGAACCGCGCCTGAAAGGATATGAGCACCCACCTCCGAGCCTTTTTCAACCACGCAAATACTGACCTCGCGTTCTTGTTCCTGCGCCAGTTGACTGAGCTTAATGGCCGCCGAAAGACCCGCAGGTCCTGCCCCAACAACCACGACATCAAACTCCATGGATTCGCGTTCCACTCGTCACCTCCAATTAACTATCGCAATAGGCCAAATCAATACAAAATATGCATGAACTATCGCTTTTTTGAACTCGCGGTATGTTAAAGTATCGCACCTCGCAAATGTAGTAATGCGGGCAACAAATTGATCTTTGATCACTACTATTTTCGAACAAGTTAACTTTCAGTGGAGATGCTATGAAAGTACTCGTCGCAGTTAAGCGCGTTGTCGACTATAACGTTAAGGTGCGTGCCAAGGCAGACGGCTCTGATGTCGAGCTGAACAATGTCAAAATGGCGATAAATCCATTCTGTGAAATTGCAGTTGAGGAAGCGGTACGGCTCAAAGAAGCAGGCACAGCATCTGAAGTTGTTGTTGCATCCATTGGTGATAAAAGTTGCCAGGAACAAATTCGCACAGCACTTGCATTAGGTGCAGACCGTGGCATCCACATTGAAGCTACGGGCCGTCCTGAGCCCCTGGAGGTTGCTAAGCTCTTACAGGGAGTGATTGGCTCTGAATCACCTGATTTGATAATTCTGGGCAAGCAGTCTATCGACGGAGATAACAACCAGACGGGTCAGATGCTGGCTGCACTGACCGGTATGGGGCAGGGCACTTTCGCTTCGGAAGTCAATGTTGGTGACGGTACAGTTCAGGTAACACGTGAAGTTGACGGTGGTTTGCAGACCGTGGAGCTCAAGCTCCCCGCAGTAGTTACCACCGATCTTCGCTTGAACGAGCCTCGCTATGCATCTTTACCAAATATCATGAAGGCGAAAAAGAAGCCCTTAGAAACTGTTTCACCGGCTGATTTGGGTGTAGATGTACAATCGCATGTGGCCTTAATAGGTGTGAAGCCACCGGCGGAGCGATCAGCGGGTATAAAAGTTGAATCAGTCGAGCAGCTGATAGATAAGCTCAAGAACGAAGCTAAGGTGATCTCATGAAGACGTTAATTGTTGCGGAACACGATAATAAAACGCTCAAAGCAGCCACATTAAATGCCGTAGCGGCTGCACGGCAATTGGGTGGAGACATAGATATTTTGGTTGTAGGTAGTGACTGTAAGGCTGCAGCTGACGCAGCTGCAGCAGTGCCTGGTGTAGCTTCAGTTTTGCTTGCTGACAACGCCGCCTATGAAAACCAGCTCGCCGAAAACGTAAGCCTTGCAGTTGCTGATGTAGCAGCGGGTTATGATGCAGTATTAGCTGCGGCCACAGCCAATGGCAAAAATGTGATGCCACGCGTTGCTGCTCTGCTAGACGTCGCGCAAATCTCTGATATTACAGCGGTTATTGATGCTGATACCTTTGAGCGTCCGATCTATGCCGGTAACGTAATTGCCACTGTTAAGAGCTCGGATGCCAAGAAAGTAGTAACCGTTCGAACTACCGCGTTCGATGCAGTGCCAGCTGAGGGCGGAACGGCGTCAGTACAGGCAATCGATGGTGCCCATGATGCAGGTATTTCAAGCTTTATTGGTGAAGAAGTTGCTGTCTCCGATCGTCCTGAACTTACTTCCGCATCGGTGGTCATCTCAGGCGGCCGCGGCATGCAGAATGGCGATAACTTCTCATTACTAGAAGGCATAGCCGATAAATTAAATGCAGCCATCGGCGCGTCGCGAGCAGCGGTAGATGCGGGCTTCGTACCCAACGACTACCAGGTGGGTCAGACTGGCAAGATCGTAGCACCCGATCTGTACATCGCAGTGGGCATTTCTGGTGCGATTCAGCACCTGGCCGGCATGAAGGACAGCAAAGTGATCGTAGCAATTAACAAAGACGAGGATGCACCTATCTTCCAAGTAGCAGATTATGGTTTAGTCGCCGATTTGTTTGCAGCACTTCCTGAACTCGAGGCAGCACTTTGAGTCTGTCTCATTACTGCCTTTTTTTTAGGGGGACTTATGGCGAAAAGCAATCTTGATGACGGCGCGGCCGATGCGATTGTCGCAGTTGTAATTGTCTCGGTGGTTGTGTTGAGCATTGTGGAGTGGCTATCCGGTCTTCCTGCTTAAGCCAAAACGAGGTTCACCGTCGTTATAACGGTAGCAATAAAAATCACTAAAAAGATAATGCCGGCCAGGATAAACCAGCCGGCATGTCCCTCTTCAAAGTCTTGTATCCTATTCTTTTGACTCTGCACGCCAAAGGCTGCTGCCAGAGTGCTCTGCAAAATTCGCTTCAAATTAGGCGGCATGCGGCCTCCATACTAATTACTTTGCCACTCTATTTTCATACATTCGAAAAGCCAGTGTAAGAATCTTTTTACAGAATTTCTGTTACCCTAACGGCGTGAGACGGAGGAATATATGGTCACCATCACCGAATCAGCACGTGTTTATTTGAAAGAATTGTTGGACAAACAGGCCGATGCTTTGGGTGTTCGCGTTTTTATTAATAACCCCGGCACGCCGCGGGCTGAGACCTGCATTGCCTATTGTCGGGAAGGTGACATGCAGGCGAGTGATGAGCAGCATGATTTCCAACACTTCAATGCATGGATAGAGAGTCGAAGTATCCCTTTTCTAGAAGACGCCGTCGTAGATTATGCAAAGGACCGGATGGGCGGACAGCTCACAATAAAAGCACCCAATGCGAAAATGCCGCGCGTCGATGCAGATAGTCCGATTGAAGATCGCATTAACTATTTGCTATACAACGAGGTAAACCCGTCGCTAGCCGCACATGGCGGTGACGTTTCACTCGTAGAGGTTACTGAAGATAACTTCGCTATTTTGCGCTTTGGTGGAGGATGTCAGGGCTGCAGTGCCGTCAGTGTCACCCTTAAGGATGGGGTTGAGAAAACGCTTATCGAGCAAATTCCTGAATTGGCCGGTGTGCGTGATATGACCGACCATACAGACCGGAGTCACGCCTACTATTAGGCCTACTGCCTGCGCCTTAGCATAAAATGAATGGTTTCAGCGAGTTCGCGTAAGCTATTTTCAGTGGTGTGCCAATCCATGCACGCGTCCGTAACCGAAACGCCGTATTGAAGATCTCTCAAATCTACAGGGATGTCCTGGCGGCCCTCGTAAAGATGACTCTCAAGCATCAACCCAATAATCGACCTATTGCCCTCCAATATTTGACTGCTGATATCGCGGGTCACCAAAGACTGCATATTGTGATCCTTGTTTGAGTTTGCGTGGCTACAATCCACCATGATATTGCAGGGTAGGCCCACTTTTGCGAGTGCAGATTCACATTTCGCAATACTGACGCTATCGAAGTTGGGACGGTTACTTCCACCTCGCAGGACTATGTGGCCATATGGATTACCACGAGTCTCAAAGATCGAAACGACGCCTTCGGAATTAATTCCCAGGAACCGATGTGGGTGTTGCACTGATTTCAGCGCATTAATGGCAACGTCCAGACTCCCATCGGTACCATTTTTAAATCCGACCGCTGACGATAGGCCGCTGGCCATCTCTCGGTGAGTCTGTGACTCGGTCGTTCGTGCACCAATTGCTGACCAGCAGATTAAGTCCTGAAGGTATTGTGGCGTGATTGGGTCGAGCGCTTCAGTAGCGGTAGGTAAACCCATGGCGAGAAGATCACGCAGCAGGGTCCTTCCAATCTTGAGGCCCGCTTCAATATCAAATGAATCATCCAGCGATGGATCATTAATCAAGCCTTTCCACCCCGTAGTCGTTCTGGGTTTCTCGAAGTAAACACGCATGATAATAAAGAGCGTATCTTCAAGCTCGTCTGATAGGGCCTTTAGCTTCAGGGCGTAGTCGATTGCGGCGTCACGATCGTGAATAGAACAGGGTCCCACCACAACCATGATACGGTGGTCTTTGCGATCAAGAATATCGCTAACAACCTTGCGGGATTTTCGGACAAAGCTGAAAATCGACTCATCAACAGGCACAGATGAACGAAGTGCCACTGGTGCTGTTAGGGCCTGCTGTGACGCGACATTGATGTTGTGAATACTTGAATCGCTCATTACTTCTATTGGCTAAAAGAAGAGTGCGGAGCATACCCCGAACAAGTGGCGTAGTCATGAGCACGAGCGGATGATTGGTAATTTAATCGGCTCAAGGCTTGCTGTATAACACTCCGATGACTATCACAGCTGTATCGCCCCTGCCGAATATCACCGCTATATCGAGCGCAGTAGGCGAGGGCGTCACTGTGATAACAGCGACACAGCGTTTAGCACGCTATCTGGTCAGCGAGTCGGCTCAGTACCGCTCGTCGGTATCTCGTTTTCCCAAGATTCTCTCCCTGGATGCATGGCTTCGCCAGGAATGGCGGCAGCAGGCGGAGTCGAGCGAGCCCCCCAGGCGCTTGCTAGTTAGCTCTGAAGTAGAGGCCCTTTGGCGACAGGTAATTTCGCGACACGAGTCACAAACCAATGCGTTTAGTTTGTTGCAGCCTGAGGCTGCTGCAGCATTGGCGGCACGATGTCGAGCATCGCTAAGGGATCATCGAGTGCCAGTCGCATCTGAGCAGGTGCGCACGTTGTTTGCCTCGGAATCGGATACCGCGTGTTTTCTCAAGTGGCTTGATCGAGTGGATATGCGCTTAAAGCACGAAGGCTGGGTGATGCCGGAAGACCTTCCTGAGCTGATAGCCAATGGGAAAAAGGAGCGTGACTCCGAGGTATGGTTTCTATCGGAGGAGGCGCCCGTGCCATCGGTGGAGACTGCGCTTTCGAGCCGGTTTAAGGTGGCTCGTTGGTTTCACTCTGAATCGATTGACAGCGGTATCTCTACGGCGGGATACCCAACTCGCGAAACAGAGATAGCGGCGGCAGCGAAATGGGGTTTTCACCAACATGAGAACAGTCGGGTGAGCGCCATAGTGCTCGCTGATTATCAGCGCGATAGGCCGCTGTTAGAGCATGAATTACGTGAGCTGTTCGGCAGCTCGGACCAGGTGTTTACCGATCTACCGGTTAACTTCAGTCGTGGCGTAGAACTGGCTAAAGTGCCCATGTTTCGTGACGCGCTCTTGCTACTAGGCCTTGTTGTTAAAGATCTAGGACGCGCTGAATTAACTGCGCTACTACGTTCGCCGTTTTTTGGTTGGCTAGCCACTGATCACAACGACAAAGCTACGGTTATCGCACATTTTTTCGACTCTAAACGGTCCGTATTTGAACTGCGGCATGTCCTGGAAGTCCTAGGCAAGGTGGTGCCAAAAAGCCCTCTAGAGACGGCCTTGTCCGTGGCGCGCGTTGATAGGTTGTCATCATTGCGCTTGTCTGCCTGCGAATGGAGAGACCGTGTATCAGCTCTTTTACAGGCAGCAGGCTGGCCATCAGCCTCTGGATTAGACTCCGTGGAATATCAGCAGCTGGAGTTGGTTGATGGACTATTTGATGAGATCGAGGCCAATTCACTCGATAATGAGCCGTACCCGCTAACCCTCTTCGTCTCGCGTCTACGCTCAGCGCTATCCGAGAAGCTTTTTCAACCACAGACGGACGTGGGGAAGTTACAGGTGATGGGTCTGGCCGATACTATGGGCTTGTCTTTTGAAGCCGCCCGGATAGTTGGAGCTACCTCTGAATCTTTGCCATCCAAGCCCAGTTTGTTGAGTTTCATTCCCTGGGAGATCTGTCGGTCTTATCAGATCAGCAAGATTGATGAGGAGTCTCACGATAAGGTTACGGCGAGACTGATTGGGCAACTGGGTTCGGTAGGAGAGGTGTCGTGCACTTATCACCGAGTGTCAGAGGGCACGGCAAAACTGCCCAGCCGGTTTTGCGACGTGGGTCATCATGAGGCGGCACTCAGTGAGGCCCGTGGTGATAAAGGTATCGTCGTGCGTCTTGAATCGATCGATGATTCCCTAGGTTTGGCGACGAATCTTCCCAACCAACAAGCAGGGGGAGTATCGCTTCTCGAGCAACAAGCGGCTTGCCCGTTGAAAGCACACCTGAATCACAAGCTGGGTATCAGGCCCTTGGAGACTGAGGCCGAGGGACTTACGCCCGGCGAGCGAGGTGGCGTGCTTCATGAGGCGCTAAAGTGCTTGTTCAGCTCGCTGAAAAACAGTGATCAGATCAAATCATTAACTGCAGCGGATCGTGAGGTGCTTATCGAGGCGGCGGCCGATGAAGCTGCGAGGAGTTTGAAAGCATCAGTAAGAGAGAGAGTAGGGCTGTCTACACTGGAGTTGGAGCGTCAGAGACTGAGTGGCATTTTGGGGGCCTGGCTCGATGTTGAAGGCAGTAGAGATATAAGATTCACCGTGGAGTTAAGCGAAGCACCCCTCGAGTGGGAGTGTGATGGGCTGAATCTATCGCTGAAAGTCGACCGAGTGGACCGTCTGAGTACCGGGCAACGGATTGTCATCGACTACAAATCGAGCGCCGGACAGTCCGCAGCAGATTGGTCGCAAAGCCCACTCAAGTCGCCTCAACTTCCGTGTTACAGCCAGGTCATCGCGAACGTGGAAACAATCGCCATTGGTCAGGCATCAATGAACGAGCCAGGCTATTTGACGCTGGGCGCCGATATTGGACTTGATGATGCCGATAAGAAGAATAAAAAAGCCATGGCTCGCGCTGGTGTGACCGAGTTAGCTGGCTTGAAAGATCAGTGGCTGGCCGATCTGAGGGCATTGGTAAGCGCTTTTGTCGATGGCAGCGGCACAGCGACACCATCACCCAGTGCGTGCCGTTATTGTCACTACGCTGCCATTTGCCGAGCTCATGTAGTGTCCGATTGGGATGCTGAAGAGGAGTTGTCGGGTGAGTGACGCAGCCGTCCGTCATGAGGTCTTAGATACCGAAAAAAGCTTTTGTGTCACTGCGCCCGCGGGTTCGGGAAAGACAAGCCTGCTGACGCAGCGGGTTCTAGCGTTGCTTGTCACCGTGGAACGTCCAGAGCAGGTATTGGCGATTACATTTACCCGTAAAGCAGCGGCAGAGATGCGCGAGCGTGTGATGGAGGCACTGGCCGCAGCCAAGCTGGGTATTCAGGCAGAGAATGAGCATGAGGCCCGAACCCAGTCACTGGCAGATGCAGTCTTGGCGCATTCGAGAGCCTTAAATTGGAGCTTGACTGCAGAGAGCTTGAACATCCGAACGATTGATGGCCTTGCGGCGCAACTAAACCGTGTCATGCCCTTATTGAGTGGGCTTGGCGGTGGCATCACCGTGACAGATGATCTGCTGCCGCTTTATCAGAAAGCGACGTCAGAGTTATATGAGCTCGTTGGCGAGGAATCGAGTCGAGGCGAGGCGTTGCGTCAGTTACTGCTGAGTATGGACAATAATTGGCAGCGCTGCTCTGAATTACTCATCGAGTTGTTGGGTCGCCGAGCCGATTGGTTACCAGAGCTGGGTCAGCATACCGATCCCGAGGGCGCGAGCCAGCGACTTACAGCAACCGTTCAGGCAGTTATCTCTGAGCGCCTGTCAGTTCTTACAGAGACGATAGACGCTCACTGGCTGTCAGAGCTTGAGCAACAGGCAAACTCCGCTATAGGCCGTTTGAGGGCTTACGCAGAGAGTGGACTGGTGGAGCCTGAAAAAGTTGATGTCCCGTTAGCCCCTATTCAACTCAGCAACGAACCGGCGCAGCTATATAGTTGGCAATGGGTAGTGCGTTGGATTCTTACAGGCTCCGAAAAGCCCAGAAAACGTCTCGATAAAAATAACGGCTTTCAGGCCAAGGTTGATCAAACAGCAAAAGACGACGTGCTGGGGCTTATTTCGACGCTCGAGGAGCGGACAGACTGGTTGGATTTGCTGATAGAAATCGCTTATCTACCCCTTACAACAAGCGATGATCAAGAGTGGCAAGGGGTGCTTCAGTTATCCCGCGTGTTGCCGACCCTTGCAGCTCAATTACTGACGGTTTTTCGATCGAGAGCTGTGGTTGATCATACCCACATTGCCATGTCTGCCGAGGCGGCGCTTGGAACTGATGAAGAGCCCACAGACCTTGCACTTCGACTGGACTATCAACTAGCGCACATTCTGGTGGATGAGTTTCAGGATACCTCTAAAGGTCAATACCGCTTGCTTGAAAAACTTTGCCGGGGCTGGTCAGAACACAACCACATGAACCCCAAGCATCCGCGCACGTTATTTATCGTGGGTGATGCAATGCAGAGTATTTATGGGTTCCGCTATGCAGACGTGGAGCTCTTTCTTAAAGCAAGGGAGGAGGGTATCGCGGGAGTTCTGCTTAACGACCGATCACTCGCGCGTAACTTTCGCTCTCAAGCAGGCGTTATCGACTGGGTAAACCAACAGTTTTCCTCAATTGTCCCCAAGTATGGGGATCGCCGACTCGGCGTTGTACCCATGACCATAGCCGAAGCGACGCGATCTGCAGGTCTTGAGCAGGCGGTTGAAATTCATAATTTTCCCGATGATCAAGCGCGGGAGACAAACTTTGTATTTTCGAAAATTTGCGAGCTGCTGAGTCAATCGAGTGACAGCAGCATTGGCGTGCTAGCAAGAACTCGCTCCTCGCTTGAGCCGATATCCAGAATGTTGCGCGATAATGGGATAGACATCGTCGGTTCGGATCTCACCTCGTTCTCTCGCAGAGCGGCGGTCATGGACCTGGTGTCGTTAACCCGCTATCTAGCCAATCCAGCCGATACCGTGGCACTGGTTGCTTTGTTGCGCAGTCCAATGGTGGGCCTAACCCTCAAGGACCTAGGCTTACTGATCCCCGTATTGGCTCGATACTCGCTGGCCGCTTCGGTTGAGAAAATAGGTGACGGTAACGTTGAGTTATCAACGGATGGCCAGAGACGTGGGCTGTTTGCACTGAGAGCGCTCCTATGGGCTGAGAGCAAGCGTGATCGTTTAAACCTGGTTAACTGGGTCGAGGAAACCTGGAAACGCCTCGGTGGGGATCTCATCTTGCCTGAAGAGGAGCAGTCGGACACGCGTGCCTTCTTCCACCAATTAAGGGTCCAGGAAGCAGAGGGAGCGGGTTTAGATGCCGACCGTTTAGTTACCTGGTTAGAAACAAAACACGCGACCATTGAGTCGGCTACAGCGCGTGTTGAGTTGATGACCTTGCACCGGAGCAAAGGTCTCGAATTCGATCATGTTTTTATTGTAGGCGCGGGGAAATCCGGGCGTTCCAGTCAAAGACCCCTATTGCGGTGGAATCGAGATGAGAAAAACGGGCTTTTGATCGCCGCACGGCCTGCATCCGATACAGAAGGCACGCTTTACGACTACCTCGGGTTTGTCAACAAGCGTAAGGAAGCTCAGGAGCTCATTCGCCTCTACTATGTCGGGATTACCCGCGCACGCGAGAGTTGCAGTCTTACTGCTACGTTATCGTCCGAGTCTCAGTGGCCCCCCAGAAACACCAGCAGCTTTTGGTCTAATTTCTGTGCCGCAGCCCCTCAGGTTCAATTTCACCCAACAGAAGAGCGTCAAAGTAAGGTCGCAGTAGAGCAGGGGCACAGCCAACTTCTCCGGGTGGTTGTCATGCCGGACAGATTCTTGAGCGAAACTGTCGAGGCATCGCCTGCGTCTGCATTGAGGTCAGGAAATCTACAGAGTAGGCGCTACGGAACAGCGCTGCACCGTGGGCTAGAGTTACTGGCGTTACAAGATCCACTGCCAACTGAATGCCCTGACTCTATATCGCGAGCTATGAGATTTCAGTTGACTGAGCTTTCAAGTCCCAGTACCGATATCGCGGGGGAGTTGGATGCGCTGATTATCGATGTGAACCGTATGCTTTGTGACGAGGTAGGTCGCTGGGTGCTTGCGACCCGCCACCACGATGCACATTCAGAGCTATCCCTTTTCGTGGCGGAGACGCAAAAGCAACTTGTAATCGATCGCACGTTCATCGATACACAAACCGGCATTCGCTGGATTATTGATTACAAGACCAGTCGCCCTGCCGATGAGGTATCACTGACAGATTTCTTTAACGAGGAGGCGGTTCGGTATGGAGATCAATTAATGAGATATCGATCTGCGATGCAGCTCTATGATCGGTCTCACCACCCTGATGTGGTTGATACTCGCGTTGCGCTCTATTTTTCAGCTTTGGCAGAGCTATTCGAACTACCAAGTCATGAGGGGTAATGACCGAAAGCTTGGCGTCAACGATCCCAGCCTGATCAATAAACTCCACCCAGCTAATGCGATTCAGAGTGGTTAGCCCTCGTCTTTCCAGCCTCTCACGGCACCAAAAACATCAGCAGGCGAATCGCCCGTGTGGCGACCTTCCTGTTTGAGCTGATCGATGATGGCAAGGGATTGCCAGCGGAGGAAGGGATTGATCAGCAACTCTTGTCCGATAGTCGAGGGTATTGTGGGTAAATCGTCCTCACGGCGCTGCGCGCAGGTCGCAATATGAGCCACTAAATCGGTATTCATAGGTTCAACTTTCCGAGCAAAACTGAGATTAGCCATGGTGTACTCGTGCGTGCAGTAGACCTCGGTCTCGTTGGGTAGTTCGCTCAATTTAGCCAACGACTGCTGCATCATGGGGAAGGTGCCTTCAAACACCCGACCGCAGCCGCCTACGAACAAGGTATCGCCACAAAAGAGGGTCGCATCTTCCACATTGTAGTAGGCAATGTGATCCAGGGTGTGCCCCGGTACTTCCATAACCTCGAAGCGATACCCGAGAACTGTGACCTGAACTCCTTCGGTCATAGTCTCGTCAATGTTGGCGATTTTGGGGTTATCGGGACCAATAACTCGACATCCAGTAGCGCTTTTCAGCGCCGCAATACCGCCTGTGTGATCAAAGTGATGATGAGTGATGATAATCGTATCGAGCGCCAGACCTTTCTCTTCCAGAATCGCACGCACAGGCGCGGGATCGCCCGGGTCAACGACTGCCGCTCTACCTTCGCGGACGATCATCCAGATGTAATTGTCGGAGAACGCAGAAATAGGAATGATATTCATAAGGTTTCTTGTTACCTAAGCTATTTGCAGTGAACTCTGGAAACGATACCCTTGGTGCATGGGAAATCAAACCGTCAAAAAGCAGCACATCACGACGCGAGGCCATTTGCATAAATGGTATACGTCGGCGCCTGTGGGACGTCGGTTGCGACAGCAAGTCGTTGATGAGCTCGACAGTCAGCTAGAACGCTTATTTGGCTACCATACGCTATTTCTAGGCGTGCCACCCGATCTATCGATCAAAGACGTGGCGCATTCACAGAACAAACTGGTGGCTTCCAGCGAGGGCACTGTTGTAGAGGGCGCGCAAAGTGTTGTATGCACTGATGAGTGGCTGCCTTTTGGCACCGAAACGATTGATACGGTCGTGGTTTTTCATAGCCTTGAGGTTGCTGGCGAGCCCCACCAGGTACTGAGGGAAATACATCGCGTTCTTGTGCCTAACGGCAATGTAATTATTGTGGGCTTCAATCCGGAAAGTTTTTTTGGACTAGGTTGGTTAGTGGCCCGATTCATATCGCCTCGAAAATGGCGTGATCTCCACCTAGAGCGCATTCCCAAGTTGATGGACTGGCTGTCACTGCTGAATTTTCAGGTCGATAAACCCAAGCATAAACTTGTGTTGAGACCTATCGGCAAAGGCGCGCTGTTCCGCTGGATGGCGCGGCTCGATGATTGGCTGATTGATCACCGCGTACCCATGGGTGGTGCATTCGTTGTGCATGCGAAGAAACAAGTGGGTGCGGGCATCAAAGGGGTTCAACGCAGGCGTGCACGACCCCGTCTCGTTCCTATTCCCGTGTCGAGACCGGCTGTCGGCGCAGAGACGCATCAGCGCTCTGGAAATAATCCTCTGAATGAAAACAGTTGAGATCTTCACTGACGGGGGTTGCCGTGGCAACCCGGGCCCCGGCGGATGGGGGGCTGTACTCCGATTTGGCGGCCACGAACGGGAGCTACGCGGTTCAGAGGGGAATACGACCAACAACCGAATGGAGTTACTTGCCGCGATCAGCGCCCTCGAGGCAATGACTGAATCGTGCGTGGTTGCCCTAACGACAGACTCTAGCTATGTCAAAGACGGTATCACCCGCTGGATTCGCAATTGGAAAGCCAATGGCTGGAAGACGGCCGCCAAGAAGCCTGTTAAAAACAAGGATTTGTGGCTAAGACTAGACGCTGAGTGTCTGCGGCATCAGGTCGAGTGGCGGTGGGTGAAAGGGCACGCTGGGCACCCTGAAAATGAGCGTGCCGACAAATTGGCGAACTTAGCGATGGACGAATTAGGAGCTAGGTAGCATGCGTCAGGTAGTACTGGACACGGAAACAACGGGACTTGAAGTAAGCCAAGGTCATAGGATCATTGAAATTGGCTGTGTTGAGATCGTTGATCGGAAGCTTACCGGCCGCCATTACCACCAGTACATCAAGCCCGAGCGCGCCATTGATCAAGGCGCACTGGAAGTTCACGGCATTACCGAAGAATTCTTGGCCGATAAGCCCGTCTTTTCGCGCATTGCGGATGAATTTATGGACTTC
Source organism: uncultured Halieaceae bacterium (assembly GCA_913031575.1). GTDB lineage: Bacteria > Pseudomonadota > Gammaproteobacteria > Pseudomonadales > Halieaceae > Luminiphilus. The sequence continues at coordinate 12,591 of CAJWEV010000025.1, forward strand.
ATCCGGGGCGCCGAGCTGATCATCCATAATGCGCCCTTCGATGTCGGCTTTATAAATGCTGAACTTAAGCTCCTGGATACGGACGCTCGCCTTGTTGCGTCTGAATGCAAGATCACTGACAGCCTGCAGTTGGCTAGGGCAAAACACCCGGGCCAGCGAAATAATCTGGATGCGCTGTGCCAACGTTACGCCGTAGATAACAGCAACCGAACTTTGCATGGCGCGTTGCTCGATGCTGAGATTCTGGCTGATGTTTATCTGCTGATGACAGGTGGACAAACCATGCTTGGCCTATCCGCAGATGACGATGTGACCGGATCCGCCGCAGGCAGTGCAGGAGCGATTCGACGGCTGCCAGCCGACAGGCCCAAATTGAGGGTTATTCCTGCGACAGACGACGAGGCGCGAGCCCATGAGGCTCGTCTAGATAAGTTATCCGAGATTTCTGAAAACGGGGCAGTGTGGCGTCGTTGACGCCACACTGCCAGTTTTTTAAAGCGTATAAATAACCGCAGTCAGACCTACGGCAGTCAGTACGATGGTGTAGGGCAACGCCATGACAACCATACGCCCGTAGGAGAGACGAATCAGCGGCGCAAGCGCTGAGGTCAGAAGGAACAGGAATGCCGCTTGTCCGTTAGGCGTCGCCACGGAAGGCAGGTTGGTTCCTGTGTTAATGGCAACTGCCAGCTGATCGAACTCCGCGCGTGTTATCACACCGTTATCCAATGCTGTTTTGACCTCGCCGATGTAGACGGTTGCGACAAAGACGTTATCCGAGATCATCGACAAGATACCGTTCGCAAGGAAGAACATTGCGGGTCTGACACTGCTCTCCATTGCCAATACGGCCTCGATGACCGGCGAGAAGAGGTGTTGTTCGTGAATGACCGCCACAATGGCAAAGAACACGACCAGTAGAGCTGTGAAGGGGAGTGCTTCTTCAAACGCATGCCCCAGCTTGTGTTCTTCTACGATGCCGTTAAAAGCAGTTAGCAGCACAATAATCATAAGACCAATCAGACCAACCGCCGCCAGGTGCAACGCAAGGCCAATCACGAGAACGATGGCTACCAACGCCTGTATGACCAGTCGCGCGTTGGATGCGGGCGTCGCTTTTGCATTTTCCTGAGCCTGAAAGTCCTCCAGAACCGAGCGGACCTTTGGAGGAAGCTCTGTCCCGTAACCGAAGATTTTGGTTTGCTCAAGGAAGAGGCAGGTCAGTAACCCAGCTACGAGAACAGGCATTGTGATGGGTGCCATCAGCCAAAAGAACTCCATGAATTCCCATCCAGCCACCGTTGCAATCAAGAGATTTTGAGGTTCGCCAACAAGCGTGCAGACGCCACCGAGCGCCGTTCCCACCGCGCCATGCATCAGGAGACTTCGCAAAAAGGCTCTGAACTGCTCTAGATTCTCTTCATTCTCCGCTTTGACTGCATCGTCGGTTGTGTGGTCGTGTTGCGAGTCATCAAAGTCGGTACCTGACGCCACCTTATGATAAACGGTAAAGAAACCAACACCCACGCTGATAAGGACCGCGGTTACTGTGAGGGCGTCCAAAAAGGCCGATAAGACCGCTGCAACAAACGAAAAGAGAACTGATAGCAGCTTTTTAGACCTAACTCGGAGCAAGATTTTGGTAAAGATGAAGAGCAACAGCTCTTTCATGAAGTAGATGCCCGCAACCATGAACATCAGCAGCAAAATCACTTCAAAGTTGGCTTCTGCCTCGTGGAAGACCGTATGTGGGTCCGCCATACCAATTGCAATGGCCTCGATCGCGAGCAGGCCGCCAGGTTGCAGGGGATAACACTGCAGGGCGAGGGCAAGCGTGAAGATGAACTGCCCAATCAGCACCCAACCGGTGACAAAAGGTCCCGCCACGTATAGCAAGATCGGGTTGATGATCAAGAAAGCAATGATCGTTTTCTTGTACCAATCAGGAGAGGCTCCAAGGAAGTTTTGCCAGTAAGGATTAGCTACCGCAGTATTCATACAACGTTGTCCTTATATAATGTAATGTGAGCGCCCAGAACGCCCGTTGCTATACGCATTGGGGCTGAGAGTGGACGCATGTGTGGTGCACTCAGGTTATACGAAGCAAACTAAGAAATAAAAGACGTTTTCTACCTACCTGTCGATCAATTCGCAGATTGCTTGAGTAGGCTGGTATGGCCCCCTATATTGTTCTTTCAAGGAGAGTCAGTATGCTAAATTTTACGCGTTCCACGTCGACAGCTTCGGCTTCCGACCTGGTCTGGCCATTTCAGGGGCGCCAGTTAGTGGGCGAGCTTATGGGGCCGCCTGGAGCGCCTATTCCGCTCGGTCAGTTGATGAGCGACTTTCCAACAGTGACCGATATCACGCCTGTCGGCTTTCTTGATGACAAACCCGTATTTGCCTGCGCGGTAGAGACAGCCAATCTGGACGTGATGAAATACACCAGTGGTAACTTATTCGCGCTGATCGGCCGGATGGCTGGTGAGCAATTTGACGGCATTGGCAGGGCGTATCAACTGTTGTGTTGGGAAAAAGATCATCGTCATTGCGGCCGCTGTGGCAAAGAGACATCGCTGGCGGACAAAGGTCAGAGCCGCGCCTGCGAGCCCTGCGGTTTGAGTGTTTATCCGCGGCTATCACCGTGTGTGATCGTACTCGTGACGCGCGATGAGGAAATGTTGTTGGCGGCGGGAGCAGGTGCTAACCGGCGTTTCTACAGCTGCCTTGCGGGCTTTGTAGAGCCGGGGGAAACCTGCGAACAAGCAGTGCAACGCGAGGTGATGGAAGAGGTTGGTTTAGAGGTGGATGACATCCAGTACCAAGGCTCTCAGCCCTGGCCATTCCCGGGGCAACTAATGCTGGGCTTCACGGCAAAATGGCGCAGCGGGGATATTAATATCGACCCCGAGGAAATTGATGAGGCGATCTGGTGCACGGCCAATCATTTACCGCCTGTGCCACCTCCGTTCTCGATAGCCGGACAGCTTATTAACGGGTTTTTAAAATCATTGTCTTAATGTCACTGCCATAGTCGGCAATCAATCGGAAAAAGGGTAACACTTGGAATTTTTATACGAATTAGGCCTATTCGCTGCACAAACTCTGCTCATCGTATTGGGCATTATCGCCATTATTATGGTGATCGCTGCCAGTGCCGGGCAAAAGAGTAAGGGTACAGACGAGGGTTTCATTGAAGTGCGATCAATCAATGATCGATTCGATGGCTATACCGCTGCTATCAGAGAACTATCAGACACTGATGAAGTCGCCAAAGCGCGCGCGAAGTTAGACAAAAAGGCTGAAAAAAACCGGTTGAAGGCGGATAAGGCGCGAGCAAAAGAAGTGGGCAAAGCAGCCGATAGCCCAAACGATATTGCGAGCGAACGCCCGCGTACCTTCGTTCTAAGCTTTGAGGGCGACATGATGGCCTCTCAAGTTGACGCCTTGCGCGAGGAAATATCGGCGGTGCTTCCTAATGCTCAAGCGGGTGATGAGGTTCTATTGAGGCTGGAGAGCCCTGGCGGTGTCGTACACGGATATGGGCTTGCTGCGAGCCAGCTGAGCCGAATCAAAGAAGCGGGTGTGACACTGGTCATTGCTGTGGACAAAGTAGCTGCTAGCGGTGGGTACATGATGGCGTGCGTGGGTGATCGCATCTTGGCAGCACCTTTCGCTGTCCTTGGCTCCATTGGAGTCGTTGCGCAGATGCCTAATTTTCACCGATTGCTGAAGAAAAATGATGTCGATGTTGAGCAGTTCACTGCTGGCGAATTCAAGCGCACCATCAGCATGTTTGCTGAGAATACTGATAAGGGTCGCCGCAAGTTTGAATCTGAGTTAGAAGACACCCATGGGCTGTTTAAGCAGTTTGTCTCGGATAATCGGCAAGACATTAATATTGAAGAGATTTCTACAGGTGAAGTCTGGTATGGCAAACAGGCCATTGACGTTGGTCTGATTGACGAAATATCGACTTCAGACGGATACCTCCAGCGGCTGGCTAAGGATCGAGACTTAATCGAAGTCCGATATAAGCGTAAGCAAAAATTGGCTGAAAAGATCGGTTTCGCTGCTGAAGCAACGGCTGACAGGCTTTTTCTCCGGCTGTGGAAGCGCGTCAACGAGACTCGCTTTCATTAAAAACCGCTCCAAAGGGAACAGCATTGACTGGAAACGCCATGGCACACCGTATCGACTTTGAGAGCTTATTCTCGCTAAAAGGGCGTATCGCTCTAATCTCAGGCGCATCGAGTGGACTGGGTGAACACTTTGCTCAGGTGCTGTCGGGAGCAGGTTCACATGTTGTCGTTGCCGCTCGACGCGTAGATAAGCTAACGTCACTGGTGCAGACGCTGCGCGATCAGGGTGGCATGGCAGACGCCATCGCCATGGACGTCACGTCACGGGAATGCGTGCGGGACGCGTTTGAGGCCTTTGATGCACAGTTTTCTCAGCTCGATATCCTCGTAAACAACGCAGGTATCGCCAATCCCCCCCTGCGTTTTGTCGACGCGACGGAAGACGATTGGGGCCCCGTCCTTGACGTTAACCTCACTGGTGCATGGCGTGTTGCGCAAGAAGCTGCGCGGCGTATGAAGCAGCAGCGCAGTGGCAACATTGTGAATACGGGGTCTATTTACAGCCATGTGTCCGGTACTCATAAGGCCGATTACAACGTATCTAAAGTCGCGATAGATCAGCTTACGAAGAATATGGCGCTTGAACTCGCACGCTCGGGTGTTCGCGTGAATTCTCTATGTCCTGGCTATTTCGAGACGGCGATCAACGAAAAGGAGTTTGCGACCGAGCAAGGCCGAGCCTATATACGGCGGCTCGTTCCACAGCGGATCGGCGAGTACCATGAGTTGACAGGACCTCTACTACTTCTCGTCAGTGGCGCAGGTTCTTACGTCAATGGCGCATCTCTCGTGGTAGACGGGGGCTCTGTACTAAGTCCTGTGTAGTCGCTTAGGTCTCACTACAGTTAAGAGAAAGCTTTTATAGAAATAGAGTGATGTAAGTCTCAATCAAGGGGCAGCCACTGGTGCATAGTGGCGGCCAAACGGCAGATTTTATGTATGAACACAGCAAGAAGTCACAAGATTTAGCGGCGCGGTTACAGAACTTCATGGATGAGCATATCTATCCAAACGAGGAGGCCTACGCTAATCAACTAAAGAAAGCTGAAAATCGCTTCGCGCCATTACCCTTGATGGATGAGCTGAAACTCAAGGCGAAAGAGGCAGGATTGTGGAACCTCTTTGTTCCTGAGGAGCATGCTAAGTACTGCGATCATGGCGGTCTGTCGTTTTTCGATTACGCGCCTCTGGCTGAGATCATGGGGCGGGTGATCTGGTGTCCAGAAGTCTTTAACTGCAATGCGCCCGATACGGGCAACATGGAAGTTTTAATGAACTACGCGACCGAGGCTCAGCAGCGCGAGTGGCTTGATCCACTCCTGGCCGGCAACATCCGGTCCTCCTACGCCATGACAGAGCCACAGGTTGCCTCTAGCGACGCTACCAATGTCGAGCTTCGGATCGAAAAAGACGGCAGTGAGTGGGTTCTCAACGGCCATAAGTGGTTCATAACGAACGCCATGTACGAGCGAACCAAAATTCTTATTGTTATGGGAAAGTCGGATCCCGAGAATCCAGGCCGACATCTGCAGCAGTCACAGATACTAGTCCCCAAGGATACGCCCGGCGTGCAGCTAGTCAGGCCACTCACAACATTGGGCTATGACGATGCGCCAATTGGGCATGCCGAAATCATTTTCGACAACGTTCGGGTTCCACTCGAAAACATATTACTTGGTGAGGGAAGGGGGTTTGAAATCGCCCAGGGACGTTTAGGCCCCGGTCGAATGCACCACTGTATGCGTCTCATTGGCGCAGCGCAGCGATCGCTTGAGCTCGCTTGTCATCGCGCCAATAGCCGAACTACCTTTGGCCGATTACTCAGCAAACATCAGAGCGTGCGTGAGGACATCTCTAAATGCTTCTCGGAGATCGAGATGGCACGCCTGCTGTTGCTCAAAGCCTGTCATAAAATCGATACTCAGGGCGTTCCGGCGTCCGTCGATATGATTGCAGCAACTAAAACGACAATTCCATTCCTGGTGCAGAAGTTGATCGACCGGTGTATGCAAGTACACGGGGCAGGGGGCCTGACCGAAGACTACATGATGGCTGAGGCCTACAACTACGCGCGTTGGTGCCGTCAGGCGGATGGTCCAGATCAGGTACACCAGATGGCTCTCGGCAAGCAGATTATTGACCGCTTTTCGGGCTAAAACTTGGTTTCCAAGGCGTCGTTATGCGCACGCCTCAGTTGCGATTGAATCTGATTAAGCGCCGCTAACCGTCTAAATTCTCGACTAATTCTGTTACATCAACGTCGCTGAATGCATTGATCGGCATAGTAATGACTGGCCGAGCCGAAACAGGATGGACAGGAAGGGCGCCCGCGCGTATGTTTACCTGCATCGACGGAAGCATGAGTCGCGGCGTCGACAGTTGCGCGTCTCTTGCCGTTCGCATGCTAACGAACTCGGACTCATTAACGCCGTCCATAACATGTACGTTTTCCTGCTTGTGCGTCTCAACCGTTGCTTCGAACGCCAATTCTCGCCCGTTCGGCTGGTAGTCGTGGCAAACAAATATACGTGTTTCGGCCGGAAGCGCTAAAATTCGGTGTATTGAATGATAAAGCGCTCTGGCGCTACCACCCGGAAAATCGCATCGAGCAGTTCCTGAATCTGGCATAAACAGGGTGTCGCCCACAAATACCGCATCACCAATCTTGTAGGCCATACATGCGGGGGTGTGGCCTGGTACGTGCATCGCTTCGATACAGAAGCGCCCTAGCGCTAATTTTTGACCGTCCGTTAGCAATAAATCGAACTGGGACCCGTCACGTTTGAAGCTAGGCGTCTCAGAGTACATTTCTGCGAACACATGCTGGACATCCACAATCGACTGCCCAATTGCGATGGGTGCGGCCAAACGCCGCTTGAGAAAATAACCTGCACTCAAGTGATCAGCGTGTGCGTGCGTTTCTAAGATGTACTCGCAAGAGAGTTCATTGATTCGCAGGTGTTGGAGTATTTCAGCCGCGCCGCGTGTAGTGATCTCGGCAGATGATTCTTCAAGCTCCAGGACGGGGTCTATAATCACACAAACCTTAGATTCCATATCCGCCGCTACGTAAGACAGGGTTGATGTTGTTTCGTCAAAGAACGCGGTAACAGTCGGATTTTGTTTTTCGTTAGCCATTGCATTAGCTCACAGGGCTTACAGACGCAGGTTAGCGACGATGATACACACTTACTCGCAAATCCATAAATGCGCATAATGTATATTATGTTAAATTTAAGTAACAGCATCCGGTCGTCCGAAACCCCTTCTATCGCGTATCTGTGGATAAGAAGTGAATTACGCTAATGTTTGATGTCTCCGAAAAAGTTGGGGCAGTCAGTACAGGTGCACCTATGCGAATAAACGCATCGTGATTGCCATAAATTCAGTTATAGAGATAACGTCAGATGACATTCAGTAGAACACTCGCGGCGCTTGGTGCCGGCCTAATTGCAGCCTCATACGCCTATGCTTCAGATTTATCGCCCACAAACCAACAAGCAGCAACGCTGCGCGCCCTTATAGCGGAACTCGAGGAGAGCCACTACGTAGATAGTCGCTACAACGACGAAATGTCATCTGAGCACCTGCGAACGTATTTAGAGCGACTGGACCCTTCTCGACTTTATTTTAAAGCTTCTGATGTTGCTGAGTTTCAACGAGATTCTACGCGTCTTGACGACTTGGGTAGGAAGGGAGAGCTCTCCCTCGCTTTTGAGGTATTTGATCGGTACGAACTGAGGGCGTCTGCGCGGCTCGCGCAGATCATTTCTGATATGGACGCCATCATTGGCAGCCTAGACTTCAGCAAAGAAGAGTACATTGATTCGGACCCGACTGAGCGGGAGTGGGCTGCCGACAGCGCCGAGCTGGGCGATCGATGGCGTAAACGCATAAAAAATCAGGTTCTGGCCTTAAAACTTGCTGAAAAGGACATAAAAGAGATCCCCGCTACATTAGTGAAGCGCTATGAAAACCAACAAAACCGCCTTTCCCAGTACAATGAACAAGACGTGTTTGCGGTGTATGCGAATGCCCTCACCTCGCAATTTGACCCCCACACTAGTTACTTTTCTCCACGTCGCGCTGAAAACTTCGATATAGATATGCGTCTGAGTCTCGAAGGCATCGGTGCCGTACTCCAAAATGAGGACGAGTACGTCAAGGTCGTGCGCGTGGTCCCTGCAGGACCGGCAGATAAACAGAGCGACCTAAAAGCGGCAGAGCTAATTATCGCCGTCGGTCAGGGTAAATCCGGGCCTATGACAGACGTCATTGGGTGGCGCCTCGATGATGTGGTTGACCTTGTCAGAGGGAAGAAAGGCACTTTAGTGCGCTTAGATGTAATTCCAGCAGCAGGCCGGGCAGATGAGGCAAGACGACTCACCATAACGAGAAATGAAGTTCGGCTGGAAGAGCAAGCTGCGCAGTCAAAGATAATCGAAATCAACGACTTGGATTCCAATCCTCGGAAGATAGGAATCATCGATATCCCGGCGTTTTACTTGGACTTTGATGCCTATCGCAAGGGCGACCCTGACTTCAGATCGACAACACGCGACGTTGCAAAATTAGTCAATGAGCTGAATGAATCCGGCGTTGATGGTCTGGTGATTGATCTTCGAGGTAATGGGGGTGGTTCGTTGCGCGAAGCTAACGAGTTGACTGGCTTATTCATCGAATACGGACCAACTGTGCAAATAAGGGGTACGGGTAGCCGTGTGTGGCGAGATGGTAAACGCCGCCGTGGCCCTTATTATGATGGTCCGGTGGCAATCATGATCAATCGACTCAGCGCTTCCGCCTCTGAGATCTTTGCGGGAGCCCTGCAGGACTATGGCCGCGCTATTGTTGTGGGTGATCGAAGTTTTGGTAAAGGGACTGTGCAGACGCTGATAGATTTGCCTGAGGGGCAGTTGAAAATCACTGAAAGCAAGTTTTATCGCATCTCCGGCGACAGCACGCAGCACCGTGGTGTTATTCCGGATATTAGCTACCCTTCCTTGCTACAGCACGATGAGATCGGTGAAAGCTCCCTTGATAAAGCACTCGATTGGGATCGTATAGCGCCTGTTCGGCATCAGGACTACGGCGCAGTCGACGCCATCCTGCCTACCCTTGTGGCAAGGCACACTGAGCGTGCAAATGACGATCCTGAGTTTCAATACATTTGGAATCAAAAGGCCCTTGCTGAAAAAATACGAGGTGCACAAGCATTGCCCCTTAACGAAGCAGAGCGAATCGCCCAGCGAACATCGCAGGAAATCCAGTACCTAGCCATTGAGAACACTCGCAGACAGGCCAAAGGCATGGAGACCCTCGCCTCCTTGGACGATCTCATTGGTGAGGATGAGGATCCATCTGATTTGCCCCCAGACAGCACTGAAGAGCCATCAGCAACTAGCGATGACACTGAAGCTATAGAAGTGGACGCGCTAATCACCGAAACTGCGCGCATTCTTGCCGACGCCATTAACTTGAGTGGTCCTGTGATGGCGCGAGCAGATAATCGCTAGAGCCTAGCTACTGGCTTGTGATGGTGTCGCCCCCAAAGTACGGGACAAGCGCTGTAGGCACGGTGATAGAGCCATCGTTTTGCTGCCCATTTTCAATAACAGCAACCAGCGTTCGCCCTACCGCCAAACCTGATCCATTCAACGTGTGCAGTAACTCAGGTTTACCTGTCTCTGGGTTTCTCCAACGAGCCTGCATACGGCGCGCTTGATAGTCTCTGAAATTAGAGCAGCTTGATATTTCACGATACGCATTCTGACCGGGCAGCCACACTTCCAGATCATACGTCATAGCTGCGCTAAAGCCGAGATCGCCCCCACAAAGTCGGACTTTGCGATAGGGAAGCTCCAACGCTTGTAATACTGCCTCTGCGTGTCCTGTTAACTCCTCGAGCGCGGCATCTGACTGAGATGGTCTGACTGCCTGAACAAGCTCGACCTTCTCGAACTGGTGCTGTCGAATCAAACCCCGCGTATCTCTGCCATAACTACCTGCCTCGCTTCGAAAGCAAGGTGTGTGAGCAGTGAATTTCAATCCCCCGTGACCTAGCTCCCCGTCTTCGATGATACGATCACGAATCATATTGGTAAGCGGCACTTCCGCTGTGGGAATCAGGTAGTAGCCAGAATCGCCCTCGAGCTTGAAAGAGTCTTCCGCAAACTTGGGTAACTGGCCGGTTCCGTATAAAGAATCGCTGTTGACAATAAACGGGACATAGACCTCGATGTATCCATGCTGAGTCGTGTGTAAATCGAGCATGAAGTGCGCCAAGGCTCGCTGTAACTTGGCGAGTTGCCCCCGCATGATACTAAACCGACTGCCGGTTATTTTACCTGCCAACTCGAAATCAAGCTGGCCGAGCGCCTCGCCAATATCCGCGTGGCCTTTGGCTTCAAAAGGCAGCGCGGGGGGCGTTCCCCAGCGCAGAATTTCTTCGTTATCGTTCTCGTCAACACCATCGGGCACGGCTGTATCTGGAAGGTTAGGTGTCCCCATGAGCAATTCGTTTAAGACTTGCTGGATCATTTTTGCTTCTTCAACCGCCACATCCAACTCCGCTGAGAGCCGGTCAAGAGACTCGCCAACCTCTGCTTTGGCATCGTCGACGCTTTTGCCTTGAGCAATCAAGGCGCCAATCTGCTTAGAGACTTTTTTTCGCTCAGCTAACAGATCCTGGGACCTAGCATCCGCCTCTTTGCGCTCTGAGTCGAGGCGAACAAACTCATCTATCGGGAAATCAAAGCGCTTTTTCTGAAGCGCCTCAGCAATAGATTGGGGGTCCCTTCGGACCTGCTTGATATCGAGCATGATGGTGATCAGTAACAGCGTGCGTGGGATGCTAGTTTAACGCCAAATGATATTTAATCGAAGACAGATCTACCCAACTCCATGCCAAACAAACAACTTATGAGGCAGAAAAGCACTGTAGCCGAGGCATATAGCACGGCACGAAGCACCTGACCTTCCTGAATATCCGTGAGAAGTTGAAATGAAAACGCAGAAAAGGTGGTGAATGCGCCAAGAAATCCTGCGGACATTCCGAGTCTCGCTGGTTCAGATAGTGTATAGCGCTCTGCACCAACATATAGGAGTCCAATAAACAGTGATCCGGCCACATTAACCAGGAATGTGGCCGGATGGAGATAAGCGTAACCCGAATCAGTCAGCCATTGGCCTACGCCAAATCGTGACAAGGCCCCGAGTGCGCCACCCAGGGCCACGGCAAAATAGATCATTCTGTCGCTCCAGAGCGCCTCAGAGACGGACTGGTCTCATCGTATAAGTCGACACCGTTTGGCACACTCAGCTCGAACGCTGATGAGGTTACAACACCCTGCGCCTCTAAATTGAACTCGAACCGCGTCTTCTGTCCTAATGAATCCTCAAACAAAACTATGATGGTATTTTCATCGGGTGAGCGAACGGACAGATTCTGTAGCTCGTCAACCAACTTACCCCTCCCAATTTCACCCTTCGGACGGGCCTCCAGACGGCCAGTCCAGATAGCGGATATGGGTAGGTCTCTAATCTCAGGTGTATCCCGCAAAATGACGACGTTCAAATCTTTGTCCCACTGCCAGAAAAGTTCGGGCGTCGCTACCAGTAACTGCCTGTCGGGTGACTCTATTTCCCAGCGAAAATGACTTGGTTTCAGGGCAGCGAATCGTCCACTGCTGGAAAACGACAACCTGCCATTGATATCTTTCACTGTTTGGTAAAATGTACCACTGGCCGTATTTTTACCATCGAGAGGCCAGGTGACGTCACCAGCCTGCGCAAAGGGAACCAGAGCCAGTAAAATGAGCCAAAGGCTCGGTATTCTGCTCACTCCTCACCACCTGGTGGCGGTGGGGCCAGCACCTCTCGCTGACCATTTGTTCCCATCGCAGAGACGACACCTGCGGCTTCCATCGTTTCGATGAGACGCGCCGCTCGGTTATAGCCGATTCTCAGTTTTCGCTGGACCGATGAGATGGATGCGCGACGGCTACTGCAGACGTAATGCACAGCCTCATCATATAAGGCATCGCTTTCAGGATCCCCCTCTAAAGATGTAGCGGACTGCAGTTCTTGCGCCGTTACCGGAGTCTGACCTCCCTCATCCAAAAGCCCATCGATGTAGTCCGGTGTGCCTCTGCGCCGCCAATCAGCTACGACACGGTGCACCTCATCATCTGAACAGAAGGCACCGTGTACTCGAGTTGGCGTACTAGAGCCTGAGGGCAGATACAACATATCGCCATAACCGAGTAATTGCTCCGCTCCACCCTGATCAAGAATGGTGCGAGAGTCGATTTTCGAAGAAACTGAAAAGGCCATCCTTGAAGGAATATTGGCCTTAATGAGACCCGTGATGACATCGACCGACGGCCGTTGCGTCGCAAGCACCAGATGAATTCCTGCCGCCCTCGCCTTTTGAGCGATCCGCGCAATCAACTCTTCAACTTTCTTACCAACTATCATCATCATGTCAGCGAATTCGTCGATGACCACTACGATGCTCGGTAGTGTTGTAAGCACTGGTGGTGACTGCTCCTCACCGGTAATTTCGAGTACGGGGTCTGGGATCCAAAGTGGATCTTCTATCGGCGCGCCCGCCTTTTCGGCGTCTTTGACCTTGCGGTTGTAGCCCGCAAGGTTCCGAACGCCGAGTAGCGACATGAGCTTGTAGCGGCGTTCCATCTCCGCTACACACCATCTCAGGCCATTTGCGGCGTCTTTCATATCCGTAATCACTGGCGTCAGCAGATGTGGAATGCCATCATAGACGGAGAGTTCTAGCATCTTCGGATCGACGAGGATTAAACGGAGATCATCAGGTGTTGCCTTGTAAAGTAGGCTGACCAGCATGCAGTTCACGCCGACAGACTTACCGGAGCCCGTCGTACCAGCCACTAAGACGTGGGGCATCTTGCCAAGATCCGCAACGACCGGACTTCCTGCAATATCGTGTCCCAAGGCCAGCGTCAGCGGCGACTTCGCCTCATCAAAAGCATTCGAGCTCAGTACATCCCTGAAATTAACGGTCTGACGATCAGCATTAGGTATTTCAACCCCAACAACGCTTTTGCCTTGAATGACCTCGACCACGCGAACAGAGTTAACCGCGAGCGAACGGGCCAAATCCTTGGCCAAATTTGAAATACGACTGACCTTGACGCCAGCCGCTGGCTGAATTTCAAAGCGCGTTACTACGGGTCCGGGATAGACGGACATAACCTCTGCTGTGATACCAAAGTCCGCCAGCTTAAGTTCAAGTAAGCGTGACAGAGATTCCAGTTCGGAGTTTGAATAGCCTCTCGGTCCACCGCTGGTCCGTGGGTCGAGCAACTCCAGGGACGGCATGGGCATAAGCTCTGGCAAGTCGAACAAATGCTGTTGTTTTTCTTTCGCGGCCCTTTTGCTCGAGGACTCTAGCAACTTAGGCGGTTTGATATTGGGCGGTGAGCGACGCTTTTCTTTATCCACATGCTCCGCAATTTGAATACCACGCTTGTTTTTTTCTTTGCGAAGCTTACGTCGATCATTGAGATCATCCAGCTTCCCCCGAACACTCGCCGCTACGGCGAGTGTCCACGTGCCAGTCTTCTCTGCAACCTTGATCCAGTCAACATCGAGGGCAAGTGTCCCACCAAGCAGAGCGCAAAAGCTGAGTAAAAGCCTTGCACCTAAATCGGAAAACGCGGTGGTGAACCAATGAGCTACGGCCATCCCTACAATACCCCCACTGCCCTGCGGAAGCGTCTCGCTGATAGGAAGTGCCATGGTAGCCAGACCCGCACTTGCACCTATGAACGCCAACCAACCAAATATCGCTATAGCAAGGCTTGAGCGTGTTACATCAATTGCGGAAAGTGGTTTAACGCAACGGTAAGACCAAAATAGAAGCGCAATCGGGATGAAGCCAGCCAAAACTCCTATAAGCGAATAACTGATATCAGCTAGATAAGCTCCGACGATACCACCTTGATTAATAAGTTCACCAGCATTGCCACTGGAGCTCCATCCTGGGTCCGCTAAATCGAAGGTTGTAAGGCTCAATACAGCAAAACAGGCCGCCGCGACGCCAGTAAAAAAGCCGATCGTTGCGATAGTGCCCGATGTTGCGACCTCTGGTTCTCCCTTCGCTGTTTTTGAAGGTACATTCTTAGACGGCAATGCATTTCCCCCTACCGGTTTATGGCATAATAGCACAAAGAAAAAAATCAATTTTTATAAAATTTCTGCTACTTTTCAGTCACTTAGGCCTATGTTCTCGCAGCAACCTAGGGCTTTCCCATTTCGAAACGCTACAGAATGCGCTACCCTCCTCCTCCGCTTCGATTCTTTATGGAAAATCCACGCGAATGAGTACATTGCAACACCATCGGTTAGTTATTCTGGGGTCTGGCCCTGCCGGCTATACGGCCGCAGTATATGCAGCGAGGGCGAACCTGTGCCCCGTCGTCATTACAGGTATGCAACAAGGTGGTCAGCTCACCACAACAACCGAGGTCGAAAATTGGCCAGGAGGCCCTGAGGGCTTACAGGGACCCGCGCTAATGCAACAAATGCAGGAACATGTAGAGCGTTACGAAGCGTCGATTGTTTTTGATCATATTGACTCGGTAGACCTCGAGACACGTCCGTTCACCCTGCGAGGATCAGGTGAGTACACCTGTGACTCACTTATTATTGCGACAGGTGCTTCAGCGCAATATTTAGGCTTACCCAGCGAATCCGCTTTTATGGGTAAGGGTGTTAGCGCTTGCGCCACCTGCGATGGTTTTTTCTACCGAAATAAAGAAGTTGTAGTTGTCGGCGGAGGCAATACTGCTGTCGAGGAAGCGCTGTATTTGTCAAATCTTTGCAGTAAGGTGCATCTGGTACACCGTCGCGACGCACTTCGGGCAGAAAAAGTATTACAAGACCGATTATTCTCGCGCGCGGAAGAGGGTCGCATCACATTGAACTGGCATCGACAGCTTGACGAGGTGTTGGGTGATGAATCGGGCGTAACCGGAGTTCGACTGATTTCGACAGTCGGTGCCCATGACATGGATATTGCAGTCGATGGTGTCTTCATTGCCATCGGTCACAAGCCAAATACCGAGATCTTCTTGGGCCAGCTTGATATGTCGGATGGCTACATTCACACCAGCTCTGGACTGAACGGCAACGCCACTTTGACTTCTGTAGAGGGTGTTTTTGCCGCGGGCGACGTGTCTGACCATGTATACCGCCAGGCCATCACGTCTGCTGGTTTTGGCTGTATGGCTGCGCTTGACGCAGAAAAGTTTCTGGATGCGCAGTAATCGAGAAATATAAACGGAAGAATGGAGGCCTTTCCTCCAACAAGCTCCGCACTAGAAGACCCTAACGGTTTATTGGCCGTCGGGGGGGACTTAAGTGCAGCGAGGTTACTGGAGGCTTATCAGCGCGGAATATTTCCCTGGTATGAGCCGGGCGAACCCATCCTTTGGTGGACGCCTCAACCTCGTGCCGTGCTTAGGCCCACCGAATTTCATGAGTCAAGATCACTTCGCAAATTTCTAAAAACCACTGAGTGGTGCGTCGAATACGACCAGAGATTCGAGCAGGTCGTTGATGCCTGCGCGGCGCCCTCTCCAGGACGTGAGAAAACCTGGATAAGTGACGATATGAAAGCCGCCTATCTTGAGTTGCACCGCCTAGGCTATGCACACAGTGTTGAGGTCATTGATAACCATGGACTCATCGGTGGCCTTTATGGCGTCAAACTTGGAAAGATATTTTTCGGTGAATCGATGTTTTCAGTGACAACCAACGCATCGAAAGTAGCTTTGAAAGCCTTGTGCGAATTGGGTGCGCCCGGCGGCTTGAGTTTGATTGACTGTCAGATGCCGAATGAGCATCTGGCGTCACTGGGAATGACCCTCATTTCTCGCGAAAACTTTGAAATGGAGTTGAAAAACAGTATCACCCTCAACGATATTGGTAGTGATTCGATGCTCACGTCAGACTATGTATCTTCACCGCTCGATGTGCAGCTAAAAGCTGTTAGGGAGTAGATGTAACGCGCTATGACCGCAAATCTTAGAGAAATTAGGGTCTTCACAACGTTTCCCCACCGTTGTTCGTATCTTCCAAAAAAGGAAGCGACCACACTGTTCGTTGATCCACGACAAAAGATCACATCTGAGCTATACACCGAGTTGTCATTAATGGGGTTCAGACGTAGTGGAGATCATATCTATCGGCCACATTGCCATAGTTGCAATGCCTGTACCGCAGCGAGAGTAGTTGCCGATGACTTTGTGCCATCGCGCAGTCAGCGGCGGGTGATTAACGCCAATGCAGATCTGCGATTACAAATCACGGAGTCGGTCACCGATGATGAGGCATATGAGCTTTACGAACGATATATCATAGGAAAACATGCTGACGGCGACATGTTTCCGCCGGACAGAGAACAGTACGAATCGTTTCTAAACAATAGTTTAGGGTGTACGCAATACTTCAGATTGTACGACAGAGACGGGCTGGTATGTGTAGCTGTCTCGGATCAGATGCTCGACGGACTAGCCGCTATCTATACCTTCTATGACCCAGACTTCGATAAGCGTAGCCTCGGCACCTTTGCTGTATTACTCCAAATATCGCACGCGAAAAAGCTAGGCCTGCCGTACGTGTATCTAGGTTATTGGATCGACGGCTGCAGGAAGATGAGCTATAAGACGCGCTTCAAACCTCTGGAGATGCTATCCAACGGTCGGTGGCATGGGGATGGAGATTCGTCCACGAGTGGTCTGTCGAAAATTCCAGTTGTAAACGTATCAGGGGATACGCTCGATTAACGCTCGCGGTAGGTAATTCTGCCTTTGGTCAAATCGTATGGAGTCACCTCGACACGGACTTTGTCACCGGTCAGGATACG
>CAJWEV010000026.1 GCA_913031575.1 uncultured Halieaceae bacterium
ATTAATGTCCGCTCTATTGTCGGTTATGATGCAGGGCAATGAATAGCCCCTCAACAGGGGCGGGAATCGGAAAAACCTTGCAACGTAAACCCAAAGGCGCCACACGTCGCCAGTACAACGCACCGTTTGCGCCGGATCGCAACAAAATTCTGTGGGGTGGCGTGAGTCTACTTGTCTTTGTGTTGCTATCACAGCTTTTCATGGGTGCGTTAAGAAGCGATATTGATGACAAAAGGTCGGTTGTGCCTGATCCACTCGTCACCGCAACGACACAAGTCGCGTGGGACGCAGTCACTGAGGGCCAGACACTGAAACCGGATGAACCGCACATCATCTGGAACGATGTGACCGTTAGGAATGGCGATAACCTGAGCCTGATCTTCAATCGCGCGGGATTTTCTGATCGTGACGTCTACGAGGTGACATCGAGCAAAAAGGGACGTGCGTTAAGGAAGATCTTCCCAGGCCAGCTGATTGGTTTTGCCGCGAACGAGGACAACGCGTTGATTGCAGTGAGACATATCGAGTCACCTCTTAAGCAGACAGTCTATTCGATGCGTGAGGGGCAGTTCATTTCCGAAATCATTAGGCGAGAGACGCAAACGCGAGAGCGTTTAGTAGCACTGACGATCGATAGTTCTCTTTTTCTTGCGGGCGATCAAGCCGGATTGTCAGACGGTATCATTATGGAGCTGGCCGCTATTTTGGGCGGCGTCATAGACTTCGCGCTTGATCCTCGTCGTGGCGACGAAATCATCATTTTGTTTGAGGAAAACTTCCTCGATGACGAGAAATTTTCAGATGGCGACATCCTTGCCGCCTCATTTAATAACAACGGCCGACTGGTCGAGGCCTACCGGTACACTGATAGCATAGGTGACACTGGATACTTTGACGCTGAAGGCGTAAGTATGCGTAAAGCGTTTCTGAAGGCTCCCCTCGACTTCACACGGGTCAGTTCGAGCTTCAATCCGAATCGCCTGCATCCAATCTACAAGACTAAACGCCCTCACAGAGGAACGGACTACGCTGCCCCAACCGGCACGCCAGTCTATGCAGCGGGAGATGGCCGCGTTGTTGAGGCGGGATATACAGGCCCTAATGGAAATTACATCTTCATTCAGCACGGTGAGGGTTTTAAGACCCACTATTTGCACTTAAACAAGAAGCGAGTGAAACGTGGTGATCGTGTCAGACAAGGGCAAGTGATTGGTACCGTAGGTTCAACCGGTGCAGCGACCGGGCCACATTTACACTATGAATTTTTGGTCAATGGTGTGCACCGCAATCCGAGGACCGTGCACAAGATTTTGCCGAAGGCGAAATCATTGCCGGACTCGGAGCTCGAACGATTCAAAGATGCGATCAAGCGACCTGTCCAGCGCCTAGCGGCCTTAAAAATGACCGGTGCGATTACGGGGGCTGAGTGAGTCAGCTTCGTCGCTTTATCGGATTGATGTCCGGCACCAGTGCGGACGCCATTGATGCGGCCCTGGTGGGGTTTGACTCAGATGGAGCAACTCATCTCATTTGCACCCATACACTCGAACTACCAGCAGATCTCAAAACGCGCGTCATCGCGGCGCAAACACGCGTTGATACCACTATTAGAGATGTCTGTGAACAGGATGTGGCGCTCTCGTTGCTCTACGCAGCAGCGGTAAAGACCCTGCTTGAAAAAGCCAACTTAGCCGCATCCGAGATTGAAGCCATCGGCAATCACGGGCAGACGCTACTGCACGCTCCTGAGGCTTATCAACCCTTCACCTTACAGATTGGCGACAACCAC
Organism: uncultured Halieaceae bacterium; assembly: GCA_913031575.1. GTDB lineage: Bacteria > Pseudomonadota > Gammaproteobacteria > Pseudomonadales > Halieaceae > Luminiphilus. The sequence goes on from CAJWEV010000026.1 coordinate 1,790, forward strand.
CGCTTAGCAGAGCTCTCTGGTATCACCGTCGTTGGTGATTTCCGCCGACGTGATATCGCTGCCGGTGGTCAAGGCGCACCGCTTGTTCCCGCATTTCACCGGACGCTGGTTGCTCAGACCGAAGCGGCTGCCTTCCTGAATGTGGGTGGCATTGCCAATGTCAGTGTCATCGCACCCAATCGAGTCAGCGGTTTTGATACTGGCCCGGGGAATACCTTGTCGGATGCGTGGATACGTAAGCACCGGCAGCAGGCCTTCGACGCAGGTGGTGCATGGGCAAGCACTGGCACGGTGAATGAGCCATTGCTCGAGCTTATGCTTACCGACCCCTACTTCAGTCGGCCTGCGCCCAAAAGCACTGGACAGGATTATTTCAACATGACTTGGCTTGAAAACCTGAAGGTTGACGAGCTAGCGCCGGTTGATGTTCAACGGACACTTGTGGAACTAACTGCTCGATCAGCTTCGGACGCTATCATAGCTTCAGGATGCGAGCGTTTGTATTTATGTGGCGGAGGGCGTCATAACAGCCTGCTGACCGAACGATTACGATCGCTCGTTGCACCGATTGAGGTCGCAGATACCTCTGCGCTCAGAGTAGATGCCGACTTTATGGAGGCAGTGGCTTTTGCTTGGCTGGCTAAGCAGTGCTTGGACCGCGCCTCAGGCAACTTGCCTGCGGTGACCGGGGCACAGTCAGAACGGGTACTGGGAGTGATTTATCCCAGAGCTGATTGAGGTCACGAGCAAAAACCCAAGCGTCACTGGTTTAGAGAGAACTAGATAGAAAAAGAAGCACCGCAGCCGCAGGTAGTCGTTGCATTCGGGTTATTGACCACAAACTTGGAGCCCTCGAGCCCCTCGATGTAATCAATCTCTGAACCCATCAGGTACTGGTAACTCATCGCATCGATGAGTGCTGCCACACCCTCTCGCTCGATTACCCAATCGTCTTCGGCCATGTTTTCGTCGAAGGTAAAACCGTATTGAAACCCTGAGCATCCGCCGCCAGTGATATAGACGCGGAAGCGCAAAGACGGATTGTTTTCGCCCTCTATCAAGCGCTGAAGTTTACTGACTGCATTATCAGAGAGACGTATTTCTGTGGGATCAAAGCCGGCGACTACTGTCATCAAGCACTCCGGATCTAGGACTTGTCCGATGAAACAACAGGGCTGGCCGATGAAATCGGCTCCACTTTGGCCGAAGCCGTTGAGTGCTTCAAATTGCCATCAATTTTGCTACCCATCGACATCTCGATCAGGTTGTAGAAAACATCGCCTGTGACAACAGCACCTTTCGTCAACTCCAGATTATCAGCACTATATATGTTTCCCTTCACGGACCCGCTAATCGATGCTGACGGGACGCGAATCTCACCTTCGACCGAGCCACCCGCGACCACTCGTAACAACGCTGAAGCACCAGACTCAGCGCTGATCGATCCGACAACGCGGCCTTCAACATCCAAGTTTCCCGAAAACGTAATATCGCCCGATACAGTAGTGCCCGCCGAGATAAGCGTTGTCGCACCATTTGCAGTTGTTGGCATTTGTGACTGTTTGTTTCTCATAACCCTAATCCTACTTCACTGGGTACTGTAGACAATCGATGTGCTCCAGTCGAAAGTCTGCTCATAAGTCCGTTTCCGCGGCGCTGACAATTCTATGTCAAACCGCACTGAAGCGGGAGTAAATGTCTCCACGAGCTCTATGGTGCCTGAAATTCGCTGAAAATACTTAAACGACAGGTCGTGGCTATTCTCGTAGGATACAGCTGCAACGGCATCGTCCTCAGAATCTACGATCTTAACCGTGAGTCTACCTCGGTAGAATTGACTGCCAGGCGCGAGTCGCTGAACGACGCCACGATACTCAAGGCTCCGCTTCTCAGGATCCCAACTGAGATCAGGTGGTCGAAGTTTTACGGCGCTAACATCCTCGGACGAGGACATAATGTCTCGGTAGAACACGAGCTCTTTTTCCAACTCATCCACTTGCTTTTCAGAGTCGGCTAGCTCCGTACGTAATCGATTGAGCGTCTCTGAATCTACTGCAAGTCGAGTCTCAAGCTTTGAAATTGTGTCCTTTAGACCTGCTTCATCCAAAACCAAAGGCACTCGATCATCAAATCCTTGCTGATAGCCCAGCGCGTAAATGCCTCCTCCCACCGCGGCAAACAACACCACCAACCCCACGCGAAGTCTTCGCTGCCTTACAACGTTGACGCGCGTTACAACGGTCTTAAAGTCTTCGGAGGCCATCGTAGGTTACGGATTAACCGCAGGTGCCATAAGACCTGTTGTCTCGTCCCAGCCCTGCATAAGATTCATAGCCTGAACTGCCTGACCCGATGCACCTTTAATAAGATTATCGATAACGACTGTGATCACAACAGCGTCTCCCGGGGGTTGCGCGACGTCGATCTCACACACGTTAGTCCCTCTCACATGCCGCGTTTCAGGCTCGTAGTGACCCCCCGTGAGTCGAACAAAAGGCTCATCGGCGAACCGCGACTCAAAAAGATCTCGGACATTGGCCGAGGGCTCGGTCAAGGTAGCAAACAGGGTTGCATGAATGCCCCGGGTCATGGGGGCCAAATGAGGCACGAAAGTCAAAGATACATCGCCGCCGGCCACTCGAGAGAGTCCCTGTTCCATCTCAGGTAAATGACGGTGGCCTTGCAAGCCGTAAGACTTCATTGTCTCGGTCGACTCTGCGAGCAAAAGATTCACTTTAGCGCTGCGGCCCGCCCCACTCGTGCCGGATGCGCAGGAGGCAATCAACCGGTCGGCATCGATAACACCTGCTTCCAAAAGCGGTAGGAAGCCCAACTGGACAGCCGTTGGATAACAGCCGGGGCAGGCGACCAAACTGGCGCCTCGCAATGCCCCACGGTTCACTTCAGGCAACCCGTAGACTGCGGCCGAAACCAGTTCGGGCGCCGCATGCACTTCACCGTACCAGGACTCCCAGACGCTAACGTCGCTCAAACGAAAATCTGCAGACAAGTCGATAACTTTGATGCCTCGATTCAATAGCGCAGGCACTGTGTTCATGGAAACCGCGTGAGGCGTTGCGAAAAATACGAGATCGCAGTCTGCAAAATCTTCCGCGCCTTTATCCTCAAACACCAAGTCGATGTGGCCTAGAAGGCTCGGGAATAAGCGGTCAGCGCGCACACCAGCCATGGCCCGCGATGTCAGGCGCTGTATAGCGACATGCGGATGCCCCAATAACAAACGAATGAGTTCCACGCCGGCGTAACCGGTAGCGCCAACAATCCCAACTTTAGTCATTTCAGGCCTAAGATCTGATATTGTGCCGCTAGTTTACTTGCTGTTCAGTTTGAAACCAGCATGGAGTGGTGAATGCTTTGGATTCAGGGTCTTCATGTCATCTTTGTTGTGACATGGTTTGCCGGTCTTTTTTACCTGCCGAGAATATTTGTTTACTACGCACAGGCAGAAGACGACACAACGCGGACGACGCTGGCGGTTATGGCGCGCAAGCTCTATAAATTTGTCACACCACTGATGATGCTGGCGGTTATACTCGGGTTGTGGCGCCTCAGCTATGCCTTGGATTACTACCTGAGTAGTCTGTGGATGCAGCTGAAGCTGCTCGGGGTTGTTTGCCTTCTCGCCTATCACGTCCAGTGCGGCCGCTACGTCGCTCGCATTAACGGTGGCGATGACAGCAAAAGCCATGTGTTTTATCGATTTTTTAACGAGGTACCCGTGTTATTTCTGTTCGCGATCGTACTTTTAGTCTACGTAAGACCAGCCTAGCATCGTGGCAACATCACTATAAAAACGGCGACAAGTCGGGGGAACATGGTCAATGACCAAATCTGAAGCGCTATTTGAGCGCGCACAAACTCGCATTCCAGGGGGTGTCAATTCGCCGGTCCGTGCATTCAAAGCAGTAGGTGGTAAACCACGCTTCATGGAACGATCCGATGGCGCCCACATCTTTGATGCCGACGGCAATAAGTACATCGACTATGTGCTTTCGTGGGGGCCTATGATCATGGGCCATAACCATCCTCAGGTTCGCGATGCCGTCGTTCAGACAGCGCAGGACGGCCTGAGCTTCGGTTGCCCGACCGAAATCGAAATTGAACTGGCCGAGCGTCTGTGTGACCTGGTACCCAGTCTTGAGCAGGTTCGAATGACAAGCTCGGGTACCGAAGCAACTATGAGCGCCATCCGCCTCGCGCGGGGCGCGACCGGGCGGGACAAAATTATCAAGTTTGAGGGGTGCTATCACGGCCACTCCGACTCCCTTTTGATCAAAGCGGGGTCAGGTGCACTCACCTTCGGTGTACCCAGCTCACCGGGCGTCCCCGATGTGCTTGCTCAGCACACCGTGACACTGCCCTTTAACGACCTGGACGCACTCAAAGAAGCTTTCGATCAGCTCGGCGATGAGATCGCTTGTGTTATCACCGAGCCCGTCACAGGGAATATGAACTGCATCTTGCCAGAACCCGGCTACCTCGAGGGTATGCGTGAGCTTTGCACCGAGCACGGTGCTATTCTGATTTTCGACGAAGTCATGACCGGGTTCCGGTTTGGCACACATTGCGCGCAGGGGCACCTTGGCATCGACCCAGATCTCACCTGCTTAGGCAAAGTGATCGGCGGTGGAATGCCAGTCGGTGCTTTTGGTGGCAAAAAAGACATCATGGCACACATATCGCCCTTGGGACCGGTCTATCAAGCCGGCACCCTATCCGGTAATCCGGTGGCTATGGCCTCTGGCCTGGCAACCCTTGATATTATTTCGCAGCCCAACTTCTACGACGATCTGTTCCGTCACACCACAGAACTGTGCGAGGGGATGCAGCAGGTCGCGGACGAAGCGGGCATTCCCTTTACCACGAATCATATGGGTAGCATGTTCGGCTTCTTTTTTACGGAAGATGAAAAAGTTACCCAGTATCCGCAGGTCATTGGGGCGAACGTCGAGCGGTTTAACAAGTTCTTCCACTTGATGCTCAACGAGGGTGTATATCTAGCGCCCGCCTCTTTTGAAGCGGGCTTTATGTCATCGGCGCACACCGATGGCGACATTGCCGATACCATTGATGCTGCTCGACGTGCATTCAAAGCGCTTTAGACAGTAATAGACAACAGCAATTTGGCTATCGCTAGCATCTCATAACAGCAGGAATACAAGTTCAGGGACACACGAGGGAAGTCGAATGAATACAGCCAGAGGCCCTTTCCCACAGACTCGAATGCGACGGTTGCGAGCATCGCAGTTTGCACGCGCACTGACAGCAGAGAATGCACTCAGCCCCAGTGATTTTATTTACCCAATGTTCGTCCTTGAGGGTGAGAATCAGCGTGAAGCCGTACCGTCAATGCCAGGCGTGGATCGCCTTAGCATCGATCTACTAATCGAAAGAGCAACCGAGGGGCATGAACTGGGGATACACGCCATCGCTTTGTTTCCCGTCGTTGGCGAGGCGAAGAAGTCTCTCGATGCCAGCGAAGCCTACTCACCTGATGGCCTCGTACAACGAACAGTCAAGGCGCTGAAGACCGCGCTTCCAGACCTAGGCGTTATTACGGACGTCGCACTGGATCCCTACACGACGCACGGGCAGGACGGCATCATTGATGACGATGGTTACGTGTTGAATGACGTCACCAAAGACACGCTGGTCAAGCAGGCGGTCAGTCACGCGCGGGCGGGCGCCGATGTGGTGGCGCCCTCTGACATGATGGACGGACGCATTGGCGCCATACGAGAAGCGCTTGAGGCCGATGGCCACGTCAATACGCTGATCCTGTCTTATGCCGCCAAATACGCCTCCGTCTACTACGGACCCTTCCGCGATGCCGTGGGCTCTGCGGGGAATCTCAAAGGCGGCGATAAAAAGACCTATCAAATGGATCCCGCTAACAGCGACGAGGCGATTCACGAGGTGGCGCTCGACCTCGGCGAAGGTGCGGATATGGTGATGATTAAGCCCGGGATGCCCTATCTCGATATCGTTCGACGTGTAAAGACCGAGCTGCAAGTACCGACCTTCGCTTACCAGGTGTCTGGGGAATATGCGATGCATCAGGCCGCCTTCGATAATGGCTGGTTATCGCGCGATGCCGTCATTCTGGAGAGTCTTCTGTCATTCAAACGCGCAGGCGCCGATGGCATTCTCACCTACTTCGCCATCGATGCTGCGAGGCTGCTGACGAAGTAATGGCGACCGCTGGACTGCCAATGGCAGGTCATCAGTTTGTAGGACTGCTTGTCGCTGCAATCATTGGACTTTACACACCTACAAGCTCGGCCTGTGAGTGTTTGTGGGAAGGTAGCTTTACCGAAGTGGCGCCCGAGTCAGATCTCGTGGTACTCGGCAGCGTTAGCCGCATAAAAGGTAACGCGATTGATGTGGAGGTCGACGTCACCCTAGCGGGGCCTGACTGGGAGTCGTTACCTAGAGTCTGGCTTAAGACCGGGGACTACTGTCGACCCGAGGCCGACCAGTTCAAAGAAGGTCAACGATTGATCCTGGCGCTCAAAAAGCTAACTGAACTGCCCGACGACGGTTTCAATCCGTCTACGCCCAACCTTAGCTACGGGCGAGTTGGCGACTACGAGCTTTCGAGTTGCGGTGGCTATTGGTTGACGGTTGAGGGACTGCGGGCATCGGGCAACCTGGTCCCTGGTATGCCGCGGTACTCGCATGAGCCCAAGATGTCACCCGTGTTAGTGGGTCACGTGATTGCTTATCTCAAAGGTGCAGCCAGCTTGGCGTCGCTGATAAAGGCGAGCGAGGAAGATCCGGAATTGGAAGCGCTGCGCCGAGACTCACGAGGGTTTTTAAGGGGCTTACCGCCCATTGAAGCGGAAACTGAAGTTGACGCTACGCCCGAGTAACACGGGCCGCTGTAGTGTCTCTAACAGCAGCCCTTCCCCCAATAATCTCCAGAAGCTCATCGATCATCATCAGTGAGAGGCCCCAAATCAGGCGCCCATCATAGGTAAAGGCATCGGATTCAAGCACTTCGCCGCGCCAGTCCCACTGGTGGCGACCACGGTTTGCGTCGTCGAGTAAAAAATTCAATGGAACCCACAAGGTATCGTCGACCTCATGGTTAAGCTCGAAAGACGGCGTACTGTCCACTCTAAAAATAAAAGGCGCCACCAACATCTCTGGACGATCGGCACGCCAGCCCGTATTTACATCAGATAACTGACAGACAAGCTCTCCGTGAGTGTCGAGGTCAAAGCTTATCTCCTCCCGCGTTTCCCGCTTAGCGCAGGCCACATCGGTAACATCGGAGGCGTCCTTGCGCCCGCCCGGGAAACCCATATGACCCGACCAGGGGTCGCCCTCCCTGACTGCACGCTGAATCATGAGAATCTCAGGACCCGAGACACCCGATCGCAAACTAATCGCAACCGCCGCACGCTTGGACGGCACGGGCTCCGCGGGCGCCTCCACGACGGATAAACGATCAATAACTTCTTGAAAACTTGGATACACGGGTCACCTCTATGATGCCGCTAGTCTATCGAAAACTTATCGCTCAAGCTTGATTACAACCAAGACAAGTAATGATCCTGATCACCCAGCGTGCGATAATCTCTAGATCCAAAGCCACTTTATAGGAATGACTGTGTCTGAATACTTCGTCTACGCCATTGGCGCCGCTTTGGTCGATACTGAAATCGATGTATCTGACAATGACCTTGATCAGCTCTCAATTGAAAAAGGCATGATGACGCTCGTTGACGAAGCCCGTCAGACCGAAATTAAAAATCATCTTTCCGACAAGCTTGCATCGGCTAATCACGCCTGCGGCGGCAGCGCAGGAAACAGTGTGATTGCCGCCTCGCAGTTTGGTGCACCGACCTACATGAGCTGTTTGGTCGCAAATGATGAGGATGGCGACATCTACATCACAGATCTCGAGGCCTGTGGTGTAGACCACGGTTTCAAAAGTGAGCGTCGCGCAGGAACAACGGGAAAGTGTTTGGTTTTGATTACGCCCGATGCCGAGCGAAGTATGAATACCTTCCTCGGTGTTTCCGAGACACTTTCGGTAACCGAGGTAAACGAGGCTGCCATTAGTGCATCAACGTGGGTTTACCTAGAAGGGTACTTGGTCACCTCCCCGACCGGTCATGCAGCGGCGCTCAAAACCAAGCAAGTTGCCGAGGCAAACAACACAAAAATCGCGGTCAGCTTTTCTGATCCCGGCATGGTCACGTTTTTCCGCGACAACATGAATGCCATGCTACAGGGCGGCGTGGACTTTGTGTTCTGTAACGAGATCGAAGCCCTGGAGTGGGCACAGACCGATAATTTGGACGAGGCGGCTGAGCGGCTGAAAGCGATCTGTCAGAGCTTTGTGATCACACGCGGCGCCGATGGTGCCATTTTGTATGATGGAACGAGCACGCATCAGGTGGCATCGGAGAAGGTAACCGCGGTGAATACCAATGGCGCGGGCGATATGTTTGCTGGCGCCTTTTTCTACGCACTCTGGCGAGGCGCAGCTATGCTTAGTGCCTGCGAATTTGCGGCCAAAGCCGCAGGCGCCGTTGTCTGCCAAGCAGGTCCGCGACTTAGCTTGGACGCGACCAGTGTCCTTCGCGATGCGTATTTTAGTAATTAGCACCGATACTTAAGCGCCAAGCTCTTTAGAAAGTAGCAAGGCACGTCGAGGAGAAGTCGATGAGCGACAGAGAAATCAAACCCGAGGTTAAGGACGATCCGTTGTTTCAGATGCTGCGGCACGAGGACGTCGATAGCTTCAACAAGCATCGCGACACCATGGACTGTGGTCAGCTGACAGGCGGCGATTACCGAGGGCGAGACCTGCGCAAAATGAATGCGAGAGGTCTGAATTTCTCAAGCGCTTACTTTAGAAATTGCGACTTGTCAGGTATCGATTTTCGCGAGACCAACCTTGAGGGCGCGAGCCTACTGGATGCGAAAGTATCGGGAGTCTACTTCCCTGACGAACTGAGTCCTGAAGAGATTCGTCTCTCTCTCGATCACGGCACACGTCTGCGCTATCACAAGTAGGAACACCTCATGAGTCTGGCGATTCGCCGAACACTAAAGCTCTGCCTCCTGCTATCACTGTGGTTGCCGCTCAGTGCACTCGCGCAAAATGCGCTCTCCGCGTACACGCAACAACAAACCCAGTTCTTGCCCGTCGATGAAGCCTACCAACTGACGCTCGTTGCCGACGGCGGTCAGCGGCTGATGTTGCAGTGGGTAATCGCACCGGAGTACTACCTCTATCGCCATGCATTCAAGGCGCAAGCGTCTGACTCGGAGGGCAGTATTGCCGCGAACTTAGCTGTACCCGATGGCCTCGCCAAAACAGATGAGTTTTTCGGTGACGTCGAAGTTTACTACGACGCGCTTGAGGCCATGGTCGACTTGGAGAGAACTTCCGAGCTCGCACAAATTAAAGTGACCTACCAGGGCTGTGCCGATGCCGGGCTCTGCTACCCGCCTGAGACCAAATCCTTCCTGTGGCACATGGCATCCGGCGAGATTCAGGCTGGCTCCCTCGCTCCAACATCAAGCGCATTAGACTCGCGTGACGACACCTCGAGTAGTGCAGGCATAGGTCTGCTAGCAGCCATTGCTTTCGCGTTTCTCGGTGGCATTATCCTCAACATCATGCCCTGTGTTTTTCCCATTCTATCGCTCAAAGCCTTGAGCTTTGCACACGGCAGTGCTGACCAGCATCGTCGAGCGAGCCTGGTCTACGCCGCGGGCGTCATCGTGAGCTTTATGGCCTTAGCAAGTGTGCTCGTGGCCATCCAGCAAACGGGCCGGCTCATCGGTTGGGGCTTTCAGCTGCAAAATACTGGGTTCGTCATTGGACTGGCCTATCTGTTCACCGTCATGGGCCTTAGCCTCAATGGACTGATTCATTTCGGAACGTCAATGATGAATGTTGGACAGTCTTTGACCGAACAGGAAGGTGATGCCGGTAACTTTTTTACCGGTGTACTCGCCGTTGTTGTCGCCAGCCCGTGTACGGCACCTTTCATGGGTACCGCATTGGGATACGCGTTGACCCAACCTATTGTGGTAACGCTCACAGTATTCGCGGCACTTGGCGCGGGTATGGCACTACCGATGGTCATCCTAAGCCACAGTAGTGCCGCCGTCCGCGCACTTCCAAAACCCGGACCCTGGATGGATACGGCAAAGAATGTGCTTGCGTTCCCGCTCTATTTGACCTCGGTTTGGCTGCTCTGGGTCGCTGGCAATCAGACTGGGGTTAACACCATGGCACTGGCGCTCTCTGGATTGGTGTTACTCGCACTGGCAGCCTACCTATATGGTGATACCAACTTGCGGAAGGGGCTCAGCATTGTCCTAGTCGCTGGCTCTGTTTTCCTCGCAATACCGTCGGATAATAAGGCGGATGGTAGTGATTCAAGCCGCTCACTGCGTGAGGGTCAGATCGCGTGGTCTGCCTCCGTTTTAGATGACTACATTGAACGTGGCGATCCGATTTTCGTTGATGTCACAGCCGACTGGTGTATCACCTGCCTTGCGAATGAGGCTGCGGTGCTCTTCACACCAGAGATGGAGCAGGCCTTCATCGATGCAGATATTCCCTACATGATTGCAGACTGGACCGACTACGATGCAGACATTGGACGCTTCGTCCAGTCGCACGGTAGAAGCGGCATCCCACTGTATGTCATGTACCCACGAGGGATCGGGAGCACGCCCGTGATACTTCCCCAACTGTTGACGCGCGATATCGTCCTGACTGCCATTGAAAACGCACGTTGATACCCCCACATCAAAGGCATTACTGAAAGGAAATCACTCCATGACAGTGCGCGCCTTATTCGTTATTGCATTGACGCTGGTATCCAGTACCTCGCGCGCCTCCAACGATCTGATCGTCTCGGATGCATGGGTGCGCGCGACACCACCCGGAAAAATGATGACTGCGGGCTATGCGTCGATCGAAAATCTCAGCAAAGACGTCATCACTATTACCAGTGTGTCGGCAGAGGTTGCAGGTCACACCTCACTCCATGAGACACGTATTGAGCGTGATCGATCGACGATGCGGCCGGTAGCGCAATTATCAATTAAGGCGGGAGAGCGGGTCAGTCTGACGCCAGGTGGCCTTCACATCATGCTAATGAAGCTGAGCGAGCCCTTAACTGATGGACAAAGCATCGACATCTGCCTCGAGCTGGAGAACAATGACAGCCTATGCAGTGCGTTCTCTGTGGCGAGGCACCGTAAAGCCGCGCACAACCACTGAGAATGGCATCACCGCGTAAGGAGCGGCATAGCAAATGACACTGAGCGAGCGGTTATCGCAAGCGTTGACAAAGATCCGGGGGGTTCTCCCGTCAGGCGACTCTCTCGACCTGCTTCAAAGTAAAGGCGGTAGACGTGCCGTCACTGCCGCCGTTGCCGTCTACCTGACGCTCACGCTCGGACTTGGCTTTTATTGGAGCATGACACCTGACTCTTTTGACGTAGTGGAAAACAGAGCCAAGTATCTAAAATTATCTGATCAATCGGTCACCGGTGCTGCAACCACCGCAGCACTTCTCGAAGTTACGCGTCTCTTATTAGAAAAAGACGGGGGCTACATCAGCAACGACATCACCCCTCCAGGCACCTTTCTGGATAACATGCCTAACTGGGAGTACGGCGCGTTAATCCAGTCTCGGGATTTAGCGCGAGCCTTGAGAGAAGTGCTAAGCCGGTCGCAATCGCAATCTCAAGAGGACGTTGATCTGACGCTCGCAGAGCCCCGCATCAACTTCCAAAACTCCAGCTGGGCCTTACCCGCCACCGAATCCGAATATCACGATGCTCGACGGTATTTACTGGCCTATCTCGATCGCCTGCCTCAGAGTGATGAAGACTCAGCACAGTTCTATGCAAGAGCAGATAACCTCAGCTTCTGGCTGGGTATGGTTGAAAAGCGTTTAGGTAGCTTATCGCAGCGCCTATCAGCCAGCGTGGGTCAGCGACGGATCAATACCGACCTAGCAGGTGACGCAGCAGCGACTCAGTCCACGCGAGAAAACCAGGAGCTTGTGGTGAAAACGCCCTGGAATGAAATTGATGATGTCTATTACGAGTCGCGTGGCGCCGCCTTTGCATTGATCCATTTTCTAAAAGCCGCCGAGGTCGATTTCGCAGATGTGCTCGAAAAGAAAAATGCCACCGTTAGCCTCAGACAAATCATTCGCGAACTTGAGGCGACGCAACAGACCGTCTGGAGTCCAGTCATTCTCAATGGGTCGGGATTTGGCATCTGGGCAAACCACTCTCTGGTGATGGCCAGCTATCTTTCACGGGCTAATGCGGCGCTTATCGACCTAAGAGAATTGCTCGCACAGGGTTAACTCGCTTTTTTACCTACGAGCAATACCCATCCGTCACGGTGCTGATTAACCTCAAGATTAACAATGCGGTAGCGCTCGATGAGTTGAGGCGCCTGCGCTTCCAAAACACCTGTTAGCAGTATTGTGCCGCCCGGCGCGGTGAGGCTAATCAGGTGATCAGCGAGCTCCACTAAGGGTCCTGCAAGAATATTAGCGACCACCAGATCGGCGCTGTCATCCCACTGGGCGATAAGCCCGTCGTCCGGCAATACCACCGCAAAGTCATCAGCATCGATATCATTGCGCTGCGCATTGTCTCGACTGGCAACCACCGCTTGCGGGTCGTTATCAACACCCAAGGCACATCCCGCTCCTAGCTTGAGTGCGGCAATGGCCAAAATACCGGATCCGCACCCAAAATCGACGACGCGTTCGTTACCCCTGATCAATCCATCAAGTGCGTTGAGACACATGGCAGTCGTTGCATGTGTCCCAGTACCAAATGCCAACCCGGGATCAAGCAAAACGGGCACGAGCGCCTCTTCAGGCGGGGGCGTCCAGCTGGGGCAAATCCAGAGCCGAGGTCCCATCTGAATCGGCGCAAAATCCTCCATCCAAACCCGCTCCCAATCCCGATCTTCGAGCGTTGAGATGTCGTTTCTGGAGTTACCCGCCAGAAGCGAGCTAGGCAACGCCTGTTTAATGGGCGAGAGATTGATCGACCCTGTAAACAGGGCTGTCACCTTCACATTTTGCCAGAGCGGCGTCTCGCCCGGACCCGGTTCAAGCAGAGGCTCATCAGCATTGTCCTCGAGGGACACTGCCAACGCGCCTTGCTCAAACAGCCATTCCTCGAGCGGTTCGACTAGGTGCGAGTAGGTCTCAACGACCCACTCTTGCCAGTCGCTGGAACTCAATGCTCGTGTTCCAGCTTGCTCTCGAGGTAGTGAATGCTGACACCGCCAGCAACGAAGGACGAGTCGACAACCAACTCGCGGTGGAGTGCGGCGTTCGTCCGAATGCCCTCGACAATGAATTCATCGAGCGCCTGACGCATTTTCTTCAACGCGATGTCGCGTGAATCGCCGTGGGTTATGAGCTTGCCAATCAAACTGTCGTAGTGTGGTGGCACGGCGTAACCGCTGTAGATGTGGGAGTCGACACGAACACCATGGCCGCCCGGCGCATGGAAGGTTTTGATGGTGCCGGGAGATGGCATGAAGGTTCGCGGATCTTCAGCGTTGATACGACATTCAATCGCATGGCCATTAAATTTGATATCGCTCTGCTTGATCGACAATGGCTGACCACCTGCGATCAACAACTGCTCCTTGACGATATCAATACCGGTGATCATTTCGGTCACTGGGTGCTCAACCTGCACACGCGTATTCATCTCAATAAAGAAGAAGCGACCGTCTTCGTAGAGGAACTCAAAGGTCCCTGCGCCGGTATAGCCCATATCGATACAGGCCTGAACGCATGCCGCTCCGACCTCTTCGCGGACGTCATCTGGAATGCCAGGCGCAGGTGCCTCCTCGATAATTTTTTGGTGGCGACGCTGTAACGAACAATCTCTATCGCCCAAATGCACCGCATTGCCCTGCCCGTCTGCTAATACCTGGATTTCTACGTGACGAGGCCGCTGTAGAAACTTTTCCATGTAGACCACAGGTGAACCAAAAGCCGCTGCGGCTTCAGACTGAGTCACCTCGATCGATGAAAGAAGCACCTCTTCGTTGTGCACCACGCGCATACCTCGGCCACCACCACCGGCAGCCGCTTTTACAATCACCGGATATCCGATGTCGCGCGCGATTCGCAAAACCTCATCAGTATCATCAGGCAAAGCCCCATCCGATCCGGGTACCGTGGGCACACCGGACTTACGCATCTGATGCTTGGCCGATACCTTGTCACCCATCAAACGAATGGTCTCTGATCGCGGACCGATGAATTTAAATCCGCTGCGCTCTACTTGCTCAGCAAAATCAGCATTCTCGGATAAGAAGCCATAACCCGGGTGAATACCATCAGCTCCGGTGACCTCTGCTGCAGTGAGAATCGCATGTGCTTGCAAGTAACTTTGGGTTGATGGAGCAGGTCCAATGCAGACTGCCTCATCGGCCAGCCGCACGTGCTTCAAACTGCTGTCAGCAGTTGAATGCACTGCAACCGTGGGAATATCCAACTCACGACAGGCCCGCAAGATTCGCAACGCGATCTCACCGCGGTTCGCAATGAGTACCTTTTCCAACATGGCGTTAATCCTTAGACGATGCGCGAGCTTTTATTCAACGGTAATGAGTGGCTGATCGAATTCTACGGGTTCACCGTTTTCAGCGTGAATCGCAGTAACAGTGCCCGCACGATCCGCTTCGATCTGATTCATCATCTTCATGGCTTCTACGATGCATAGAACATCACCGGCTCGAACGCTTTGCCCAACCTCAACGAACGCCGCTGCATCGGGACTTGGCGAACGATAGAACGTACCAACCATTGGCGATTTCACAGCATTAGCTGCACTTGGAGCAGCCACTTCAGGAGCTGCCGGTGCTGGCACGGCAGCTGCGGGCATTATAGGCGCAGGCATAGCAGGTGCTGAGCCGGCCGCTGCCATTGCGATCGGGGCAGCCGTGTTGCGGCTAATTCGGACCGACTCCTCGCCTTCCTTGATCTCAATTTCGTCAACGCTGGATGCTTCCAGAAGCTCGATTAATTTTTTTACTTTACGAATATCCATAAGGCCACCTCTGCAATCTCTTGTTGTTACTCATTTCAGTGATTTCGGTTCAATAAAAACTGCAATGCGTAGTCATAACCTGCACTCCCAAAACCAGAGATGACGCCAATGGCCAAATCAGAAAAGAAGCTGTGGTGTCTGAAAGGCTCGCGCGCATAGACATTGGACAAGTGAACCTCAACGAACGGTATGGCTACACCTGCAATGGCATCACGCAGTGAGACACTGGTATGTGTAAGGCCAGCAGGGTTGATGATGATGGCCTGAGTATGCTCGGCTCGCGCCCCGTGTACCTTTTCAATCAACTCGGATTCCGAGTTACTCTGAAAGCTGTCGAGCGATCGACCCGACGCTACGGCCGTCGCTGCCAGCCGAGCATCAATTGAGGCTAAGTCCTCGGTGCCGTAGACATCAGGCTCGCGAGTTCCCAAAAGGTTAAGATTGGGGCCGTGTAAAACCAAAATGTCAGCCATGCGCAGACCATTCAAAAATAAAAGACAGACGGCGGAGTCTCCACCAGCACTTCCGCTCTGTCTACTGTTTTTGAAAAAAGCCTACAACTCCTCACTGTTTTACCGAAGATGGCTACTTTTAAAGGTGATTCAAGAAATATCGAGCGTCTAAGAAGGCACGCGACATAAAACAAGCGTCAGCGGGCTTCAACAGTGCGCGGGGCTTCTTTAAACTACACTCGTTTTTTCAAACAGTGTCCCACGTATGCAACTCGGCCCGTTCTCAACTGAGACTCCCGTATTCTTGGCACCCATGGCAGGGGTGACGGATTTGCCTATGCGTCAGCTCGCCATACAGTACGGCGCCGACATCGCTGTGGGAGAGATGATGGCCTCTGACTTATCGTTATCTGAGTCTCGTAAAAGCACACTGCGCGCTCAGCATAGCGCCGAGGCTGGGCTTCGAACGATTCAGCTCGTTGGGAATGACCCCAGCGCTCTAGCGGCAGCGGCACGCTATAACGTCGAGCGCGGAGCTGAGGTCATCGATATCAACATGGGCTGTCCCGCCAAAAAAGTGTGCAAGAAAGCGGCGGGATCTGCGCTGCTGGCGGATCCACAGCTGGTAGAGACCATACTGACCGCCGTCACGCGGGCCATTTCGGTTCCAGTGACTCTGAAAATTCGCACGGGCGTGGCACCTGATAAAAAAAACGGTGTCGAAATCGCGCGTATTGCTGAGGCCTGCGGCATTGCGATGCTGACCGTGCATGGACGCACGCGTGCCGACAAATTTAAGGGATTGGCGGAACACGAAACGCTGCGCCAAATCGTCGCTGCAGTCAACATTCCCGTCATTGCTAATGGAGACATCACGTCCACCGAAAAGGCAAAACGGGTCCTGGACCACACGGGAGCTGAAGGCATAATGATTGGCAGGGCTGCGCAGGGCCGACTGTGGCTTCCCGGCGCAATAGCAAAGGCCCTTCGCCATGGTGACGAGAAGGCACCCTCCCGGGAAGAGCGTTTTGCCATCATGCGCGAGCATATCCAGCAGGTGCAGACGTTTCATGGGACTGTGGTAGGCCATAAAATTGCACGCAAGCACGCAGGCTGGTTTTTCGAGGCCGAGCTAGCCGAGGCTTACCTCCCGATCAAGCGAGCCTTTAATGCCCTCGAAAATGCTGATGCGCAGGAGGACTTTTTAAAGGCTCAGAAAGATACCATTGTCGAGTTAATGAGCCCGTTTCACGAGACATCAGTAGGGAGATTAGCAGCGTGACAACGAATACGAAAGGCGCTCTTAAGGCTGCCGCTGAAGAGGCGATCAGACAGTTCATAGAGACATTGGACGGTGAGGAGACCAGCGAATTCTATAATTTGGTCCTAGCGGAGGTCGAAGAGCCCCTTTTACGCGTAGTGATGGAATACACTGCCGACAATCAAAGTCGCGCAGCAGCCATGCTTGGCCTCAATCGAGGCACGCTGAGAAAAAAACTGCGTCAATACAACCTTTTAAAGCCTAGCTTGTGAAATAGCTAGCTTTTACAACCGAGGGCTATCAGACCCCAGAGGTACTCACATGACTGAGGCGAGAGTCGCCCCTATCAATAGCGCCTTGATCAGCGTTTCCGACAAAACTGGTGTTGTGCCGTTTGCCCAAGTCCTTGCGGCACAGGGCGTAAAGATTCTCTCAACCGGAGGTACTTGCCGCCTCTTACTATCCGAAGGCATCCCCGTGACCGAGGTGTCTGATCACACGGGTTTTCCGGAGATGATGAGCGGTCGCGTCAAAACGCTGCATCCCAAAATTCATGGCGGCATCTTAGGACGTAGAGGAACAGATGACGCCGTGATGTCAGAGAACGCGATCGATGGCATCGATCTGGTCGTGGTCAACCTCTACCCGTTCGAATCCACCGTCGCCAACCCTGACTGCTCGCTCGAAGACGCCATCGAGAATATTGATATCGGCGGTCCAACCATGGTTCGCGCAGCAGCAAAAAACCATCGAGACGTCACCATCGTTGTCGATAACAGTGACTTCGATCGCGTGCTTTTAGAAATTGCCTCGAGCGGCGGTACTTCCGATTCGCTTCGGTTCGATCTTGCCGTAAAGGCTTTTGAACATACCGCAGGCTACGACGGAGCGATTGCAAATTATCTGGGTCGCCGAGTAGGTGCTGACGAGCCAGATGTATTTCCACGCACAGTCAATTTGCAATTCAATCGCAGCTCGGTCATGCGGTATGGCGAAAATCCACATCAAAGTGCTGCGTTTTACATTGATCAGAATGTCACCGAAGTCGGCGTTGGAACAGCGACGTTACATCAAGGGAAGCCGCTAAGTTACAATAACGTCGCTGACGCAGATGCGGCCATCGAGTGTGTTAAATCATTTGATGAACCCGCTTGTGTCATTGTTAAACACGCGAATCCTTGCGGTATTGCTATCGCCCCGACCCTTTTGGAGGCCTATCGGAAGGCGTTTGAAACCGATACCGAGTCTGCTTTCGGCGGTATTATCGCCTTTAACAGAGAGCTGGATAAGGAAACTTTAACCAACATAATTGACTCGCAGTTCGTTGAGGTCATTACCGCGCCAGCCATCGCGGACAATGCATTGAATGCAGCCGCCAGCAAGCCCAATGTCCGCGTCATGTCCACGGGGTACTGGGGTGAGAGAAGGCCAACATGGGACCTGAAAAAAGTAAACGGCGGATTGCTGATCCAAGATCGCGATGACCACGTCCTCTCTGCTGATGATCTTAGTGTTGTCTCGGAGCGTGCACCCACCGGGCAGGAGTTGAAAGACCTTTTGTTCGCTTGGCGGGTTGCTAAATTTGTAAAATCGAATGCCATCATCTACGCCTCGAATGAGCGCACGATTGGCGTTGGTGCAGGCCAAATGTCGCGAGTAAATTCAGCGCGTATTGCGGCCATCAAGGCTGAGCATGCAGGGCTCGAAGTTGCCGGCGCCGTTATGGCCTCGGACGCGTTCTTCCCCTTCCGCGATGGCATTGATAATGCCGCCGAACGTGGCATACGCGCTGTTATTCAACCGGGCGGATCAATTCGAGATGACGAGGTAATTGCCGCGGCGAACGAAGCCGACATTGCCATGGTGTTTACTGGCGTCCGTCACTTCAGGCACTGATATGAACATATTGATGATAGGTAGCGGCGGGAGGGAACACGCGCTCGCATGGAAGCTGGCACAGTCGACATCAGTGGATACTGTGTTTGTAGCACCCGGTAATGCGGGGACCGCCAACGAGCCGAATTGTAAAAATGTGGATATCAGCCCCTCTGACTTCGATGCGCTCGCTCAGTTTGCCCGTGACAACCATTGCGGACTAACCGTGGTTGGTCCGGAAGCGCCCCTTGTCGATGGCATTGTTGATCACTTTTCATCAGAAGGATTGGCTTGTTTCGGTCCCACCGCATCTGCAGCCCAACTTGAAGGTTCAAAAGCGTTTACTAAAGATTTTCTAGCGCGTCATCGCATACCAACAGGTACCTACGAGACGTTTACCGATGCCGAAGCCGCCTGCGCCTACATCCGCGCTCAAGGCGCTCCCATTGTGGTGAAGGCTGATGGCCTCGCTGCAGGTAAGGGCGTGATCGTCGCATCCAGCGTTGATCAGGCAGAAGAAGCAGCTCGCGATATGCTTTCGGGGAACGCCTTTGGTGATGCAGGTGCGAGAGTCGTTATCGAAGAATTTTTGGATGGCGAGGAAGCAAGTTTTATTGTCATGGTCGACGGTACTGATGTGCTTACGATGGCAACGTCGCAGGACCACAAACGGGTCGGTGAGGGCGATACCGGCCCTAATACCGGAGGGATGGGCGCTTATTCCCCAGCACCCGTAGTAACTTCAGAGATCCATGAGCGCGTCATGACGGAGATCATTTATCCCACGGTCCAAGGCATGCTCGATGATGGCAATCGCTACCGCGGGTTTTTGTATGCGGGCCTGATGATCAACAGCAGCGGCGCACCAAAAGTAATTGAATTTAATTGCCGTTTTGGTGATCCCGAAACCCAGCCAATTATGATGCGATTGGAATCAGATCTTACCGAGCACTGCTTGGCCGCATGCGAAGGCCGGCTCGCAACCGAAACAGCAATTTGGAGTGAGGAGGCGACCATTGGAATCGTGCTAGCGTCAGAGCACTACCCAATCTCAAGTCCCACCGGGTTTCCTATCGCTGGCCTAGACAAATCACACCCCTCAAGCAAGGTGTTTCATGCGGGCACACGTCAAGAAGGTGACGATATAGTGACTGCCGGTGGTCGCGTGCTTTGCGTGACGGCAAAGGCTGAGACACTCGCTGCCGCTGCGGAGCATGCCTACGAAGCAGCCTCTGATATCAGATGGGATGGCATGAAATATCGGTCTGATATTGGATGGCGGGCACTACAGCGTTAACATATTAGATCTAACTTCGCGGTTATAACTATGCAACGACGACTCAGCAGCCTCGATCGCCTCATATCCACACTCGACACCGCGATGCGGGAGGTGAGCCATGGTACGAATTCTATGGTGGGTAACCGACCATCACCTGCAGCCGAGCATAAAGAGCCCGCGCTAACTGAGGCGGAGCGTAAACATGCCGGCGGTTTGATGCGAATCAACCATACTGGTGAGGTCTGCGCCCAAGCGCTCTATCGTGGACAGGCGCTTGTTGCCAAGACCGAGAAAACGCGCACGGCATTACTTGAGGCAGCGCAAGAAGAGAAAGATCATCTTGATTGGTGCGAAGAGCGAATCGACGAACTGGGCACTCACACCAGCCGGCTAAATCCACTCTTTTTCGCAAGTTCCTACGCTCTAGGCGCAATTACAGGCGCCATCAGCGACAAAGTGAGCCTCGGTTTTGTTCACGCGACAGAGGAAGGCGTAGCAATGCATTTGAAAGAACACCTGCAGAAGCTCCCTGCGGATGACCGCAAGTCACAACTGGTATTGCAGCAAATGCTCGCCGAGGAAGAGCGTCACGGTGAGCACGCCTTAGAGCAAGGTGGCGGTGAATTTTCAGATCCCGTAAAACGCATGATGCGCACCGCCAGCCAGGTGATGACTAAAACCACTTATTGGTTATAGCGATAAGATCAGGGTCTCGCACACCTGCCTCTAGCTCGCACACCTGCCTCTCGCTCGCGCGCCTACCCTTCGCTCGCGCCGATATCCCTATCGAGTGCGCGTCTCGTGAGAATGAGTCACCTCGACACCACCCGTTGCCAACATAATAGAGGCGGAACAGTATTTTTCTGCTGACAGTTGTACTGCACGTGCTACCTGGTTGTCCTTGAGACGCTCGCCCTCAACAACAAAGTGCAAATTGATAGCAGTGAACACCGCGGGCACACCATCTGATCGTTCTGCCTGAAGTTCAACTCGACAGTTTGAAATCGACTGGCGAGACTTTTTGAGCATAGTGATGACGTCGAACAATGCGCAACCGCCCGTTCCGAGCAGCAGCATTTCCATGGGACGCAACCCATGATTTTTGCCTCCAAGCTCGGGCGGGCCGTCCATTACAACACTGTGTCCCGAACCTGACTCGGCGAGCGTCATAACGCCATCTACCCATTTCACTGTACCGTGCATACCAATCTTCTCGATCAAATCAATGGAAACTAACGGCGCGGCAATATTTGGTACCGCGCCGCAGGGCCCGGGATGTTACTTTAAGTGTGCGGCAAATCACATAACGGCGGTCCCGATGAACTACCTAGTGAGCGAGCGTATTTCCAATGCTGAAGCGTTTTTCGAAAGTGCGGGCGATTTGGCGACGAGCACCGTATAGATAACCTCGTCACACGCATACCGTGCGAGTTTGGTCGCATCAGTCATCAAGAATACCACGCAATTCGGCAACAGTTCCCTGATATGGTTTCTGCGTTGACAACCCAAATTGGGCAACGCGTAAAAAATACGACCCGCAAACTTGCTGACCTAAGGTTTATCGACGTCTAAGAGTGTATTCACCGGTCGCTTTTTTATCTCACCAAATTGCCAGAGGCGATAACCCGCCCCGATGGGATGTAAACTCGGGTGACACGGCAAGAGCTCGGAAAACTGGTGCGCTGTTCTCGCAAGATGGCGGAGACAGTATGAAAAATGCTCAAGGGCGACGGCTACATCACCGTGGCGGGAAAAACGATCGTCATACTTCGCGAGCCCGCCAACAGTGCGGCTAGCAAAATCAGCCAGTAGCTTCACTCACCATTGCGAATAGTGCCTCTCCGGGCAACGGCTGACGCATAAACGACTCTCCAATCAGAAAGGTTGAAACACCGTGATCTAGCATCAACTTCATATCGGCCGCTGTGCGTAACCCACTTTCGGTTACGACGGTAACGCCTGCAGGCACGTCTGATAACAAATCAAGCGTAGTCTGAAGACTGGTATCAAACGTGTGTAAATCGCGGTTGTTGATGCCAACCAGATCAAGATTAAGCGCCAACGCCCTCTCGAGCTCCACACGATCGTGGACCTCCACCAACACGTCCAGTTGTGCCTCGCTCGCCTCGGCGTGGAGATCCGCCAATTGCGCGTCGTCCAAGCAAGCAACGATCAGCAACAAAGCATCGGCGCCTAGCGCTCGGGACTCCCAAATCTGATAGGGTTCCAGAGTAAAATCTTTACGAATGGCGGGCAGCTGACAAGCCGCTCTCGCTGCCTTCAAATAGTCGTCAGCACCTTGGAAAAAATCGATGTCAGTAAGTACTGACAAACAAGCTGCACCCCCATTTTCGTAGCTTTTAGCTATCTCAGCTGGATCAAAATCCTCACGGATCACGCCCTTGCTAGGGCTCGCTTTCTTCACCTCAGCAATAACTGCTGGATGACCCGCGTTCGCTCGAGCCCGGAGTGCCTCAATAAACCCACGTGGCGCCGGCTGAGCAAGCGCTTGCTCTTTCAACGAGTCTAGCGTTCGGAGGGTCTTCCTCTCCTGAATTTCCTCGAGCTTGCGGTCACAAATGCGGCGCAGAACCGTTGGTGTATCGCTCAACATTAGGCGCCTCCAGCGGCTTGGGTCCGCTCAGCAAACGCCTCAAGGCTCTGCAGAGCCTTACCCGAGTGTATGGCGTCCATCGCCAACTCAATACCGGCCTCGAGAGAGCTCGCTTGACCACCAACGTAAAGACCTGCACCGGCATTCATGGCAATGATCGAGCGGGCTTTCGATGATTGATTGGACGTATCGTCGCCCAATGCTGCGCGAATTAGGGCGGCAGATTCGTCGGCATCTTCAACACACAATTCCGCAACTGAATTGTGCGCATGCCCGAATGCTGCCGGGTCAATCTCGTAGTGTGTTAACTCGCCATTAGCGAGTTCACATACAGTGGTCCTCGCCGATACAGAAATCTCATCCAAACCATCAAGTCCATGAACCACCATCACGCGCTCACTCCCCAAATCGCGCAGAGCACAGGCCATAACGTCACACAAGCTGGGTGAGAATACGCCGAGCACCTGTCGACGCGCGCCGGCGGGATTAGTCAGCGGACCCAATACATTGAATATGGTCCGCATCGCCAGCTGTTGTCGTGGACCAATTGCATGCTTCATAGCACTGTGATGCATAGGGGCAAACATAAATCCAACACCAATCGATGCAATACAGTCCGCGATGGCGGCGGGACTTACACGGAGATTAACGCCAAGCGCGGAGAGCACATCAGAAGAGCCTGATGAACTAGAGACCGAGCGGTTGCCATGCTTCGCAATTCGGCCACCTGCACCTGCAACGACAAAAGTAGCGGCCGTCGATACGTTAAATAGGTTCGCGCCATCGCCACCCGTGCCCGCCAGATCGATCAAGCCGTCAGTATCGATATCGACAGGCGTCGCGAGCGATCGCATCACACTAGCGGCACCTACGATTTCATCAATGGTCTCGCCCTTCATACGAAGACCCACGAGAAGGCCTCCGATCTGAGCCTCTGTCGCTTCCCCTTTCATGACACTGCGCATAACAGTTTCCATGTCAGCGCGCGAAAGAGACTGTCCGGCTACAACCTGCGCGATGGCTGCTTGAATATTCATTGCATAACCTCAGCTGGCTTGCTTTAGGAAGTTTTCCAGCATGGCGTGACCATGCTCCGTCAAAATCGACTCCGGGTGAAACTGCACACCCTCGATGCTGAGCTCGCGGTGGCGAAGACCCATGATTACATCGAGCTCACCGGCGTCGTTTGCCGTCCAGGCTGTTATTTCTAGACACTCTGGCAGCGTCGCAGGGTCAACCACGAGTGAGTGATATCGCGTTGCCGTAAAAGGCGATGGCAGCCCCGCGAAAACACCGGCGCCATTATGATGAACATTACTTGTTTTGCCGTGCATAACCTCGGGGGCTCTCACAATGTCGCCACCGTAAGCAGCACCAATACTTTGCATGCCTAGGCAGATACCAAAAATAGGGATCTCGCCTGCGAATCGCTCGATTAACGCGATCGATACACCCGCTTCGTTTGGTGAACAAGGCCCTGGAGATACACAGAGCAAAGCGGGCGCTCTCAAGGCAATCTCATCCGTCGTAATTTCATCATTACGATGCACGGAAACCTCTGCTCCGAGTTCCCACAGATATTGAACGATATTCCAAGTGAAGGAATCGTAGTTATCGATCATTAAGACATTAGAAGTAGTCATTTAATCAACTAGACTCAACCATAGCTGCAGCTCGGAGGACCGCCCTGGCCTTGTTAAGCGTCTCCTCCCACTCGGACGCAGGCACTGAATCAGCAACTACACCAGCACCGGCTTGCACAACCAGAGTCTTGTCTTTGACCACGGCCGTGCGTATTGCGATCGCCGTGTCCATATCTCCGGACCACGTCAGATAACCCACAGCACCGCCGTATACACCGCGCTTTACGGGCTCTAGTTCATCGATAATTTCCATGGCACGAATCTTGGGTGCTCCGCTCAAAGTTCCCGCAGGCAGGGTCGCTCTCAACGAGTCAATAGCTGTTACATCATCGCGGGACTCGCCGGTAACGTTCGATACGATATGCATTACATATGAATACTTCTCAATAACCATCTTTTCTGTTAATGCGACGCTTCCAGGCGTCGCAACACGACCCACATCGTTGCGTCCAAGATCGATCAACATCAAATGCTCCGCCCGCTCCTTTTCGTCGCTGAGAAGTTTGTCCGCCAGTGCGGCATCCTCCGCTTCCGTTGCCCCACGCCGAATCGTGCCTGCAATGGGTCGCACGGTAATTTGACCGCGTTCAGCGCGAACCAAAATCTCAGGTGAGCTCCCAACGACATGAAAATCATCAAGATCGAGAAAGAACAGGTAAGGCGAGGGGTTTAAATGACGCAATGCGCGGTAGAGATTCAGTGGCTCGGCCTGAAAAGGCAAGGTCATTCGCTGCGAGATGACGACCTGCATGACATCGCCATCTAAAATGTAGTCTTTAACTCGCGCAACCCAGGACTCAAAAGTCGCTTGATCGGTCTCAAACGTCACTCTTGATTCGATGTCCGCTGTATCGGTCACCCCTAATTCAAAACTCGTTAACGATGGCATCGGCTCGGAGAGACGTGCTTCAAGCTCCGACAAGCGATAATTAGATCGCTCAAAGGCGTCTTCCCGCGACGTATCCGCACTGACAATCAAGGTCAAAGTGCCCCGCAAGTTGTCAAAAACAACCACTTCCTCAGCAAGCATTAGCAAAATATCAGGCATATTTAGCGTGTCCCGATTTGCCGTATGTGCCAGCTTTGGCTCGACATATCGAACCGTGTCGTACGAAAAATAGCCAACCCATCCGCCATGGAACACAGGTAATGAATCGAGCGGCGCGCTATTGGTCGACTCGTGTAGTCGCTCGACTTCAGCGAGCGGATCATCGACCTTAAAACGCTCAACAAGTTGATCGTCTTTATAGCGGGAGATCTGCTTACCAGATATAACAAATCGCTCGCTCGACGAGAGTCCCACAATGGAGTACCGACTCCACTTCTCACCGCCTTCCACTGACTCGAAGAGAAAAGAATAAGGTTGATCACAAAGCTTGGTATACGTCGACAACGGTGTCTCGGTATCAGCCAGCAAGGTTCTTGTCACAGGAATGCGCGAGTAACCTTCAGCCGCCAGGGCGTCAAACGCTACTTGACTCAGAGCTTGGGTCATTTGACCTTGGCCAACTCGGCGCGCATGGATTGGATAACCGTCGCATAGTCTGGCTTGCCGAAGATAGCTGAGCCTGCGACGAAGGTATCTGCACCAGCTGTCGCAACCGCCGCGATATTAGCAGGGCCCACACCACCATCGACCTCGAGACGAATATCCAGCCCTGACTCATCAATTAGTGCGCGCGTCTCACGCAACTTGTCGAGCGTCGAGGGAATAAACGATTGGCCGCCGAACCCCGGATTAACTGCCATCAATAAAATCATGTCGACCTTATCGAGCACATATTTGAGCGAATCGAGGTTTGTGGCCGGATTAAATACCAGGCCAGACTTACAACCCGCATTACGAATGAGCTGCAAGGTCCGATCGACATGGATGGATGCGTCAGGATGAAACGTAATGTACGAAGCCCCTGCATCAGCAAACATGCCAACCAATGTATCCACTGGCTGCACCATCAAGTGAACGTCAATTGGCGCTGAAATACCGTAATCTCGAAGCGCACTACATACCATGGGTCCAATGGTTAAATTGGGGACGTAGTGATTGTCCATCACGTCAAAATGAACAATATCTGCGCCCGCATCCAAGACTGCTTCAACGTCTTGTCCCAAGCGCGCAAAATCTGCCGCAAGGATTGACGGGGCAATTAAGTAATCACGCATGAGAAGTTCCAGTGGTATAAAGTGCGTAGTGTAAAGCGGGACGGCCCAAGCCACCAGCCAAGTCCCCTATCGAGCGTTACTACTTAGCCTGAACTGCAGCTCCGACAAACGCTGTGGTGTTCCCACATCTGACCAAACTCCCGACCACAACTCACCCGATACTTGCCCGGATGCAATCGCACGATCAAACAGCGGGCGAAGTGGCGCAAAGTCACGCTCTAGACCGTCAAAGAGACGATGACTCATGACCGACAATCCAGAAAAGGTTGACTTGTCAGACTCACCAGCAACGACACGCTCATCAATGACACCAAAGTCACCGCTTGGGTGATGTTCAGGGTTGGGAACCATGACCAGATGCGCCACATCGCCCCCCAATTCCACTTCTTTTAAACGCTCAAGCGGATAGTCCGTAAATACATCTCCGTTCACGACCGCAAACGCCTCCTCCCTAAGAAACGGTAAAACTTTCCGAATACCGCCCGCAGTTTCAAGGGGCGTCTCCTCAAGCGAAAGATGAATTCGGCAGCCCCATTGGCTGCCATCGCCACAGAAAGCGACCACCTGATCAGCAAAGTATGAGGCGTTGATCACCAAGTTGGTAAAGCCAGCGCTCACCAAACCCTCAATGTGGCGCTCCAATAATGTTTTGCCGGCCACTTGTATAAGCGGTTTTGGAATTTTGTCGGTCAGAGGTCGCATACGGCGCCCCTCGCCTGCCGCAAGAATCATCGCGAATTTCATGACGCGCTATACCAATCTTGGCGCGTTACTGTTGGCATGACCGAGTCTTCAAGCCAACGCCAGAAAACGCCAAGAGGTGGGTGAGTCTCGCGATACAAATAACAGGCCTCTCTAATGTAGGCGATCACCACAGGAATATCCCTCATATAGCT
>CAJWEV010000027.1 GCA_913031575.1 uncultured Halieaceae bacterium
TGCCCTCAGACGGATAGCGTCCGGATTTTACCTATTATTGAAGAGATTAAAACCCACATTTTTTCGCATCACATGTACATGCCGCCGTTCACGTGAATGGTTTCACCTGTAATGTAAGCACCCGAGTCACTTGCCAAGAAGGCGACCACTCTCGCGATCTCTTCGGGTTCACCCAACCGCCCTAACGGTATTTGACCGAGCATCAGAGACTTTTGATCGTCCGTTAGCCCCTTAGTCATGTCTGTGTCAATAAAGCCTGGCGCAACACAATTCACGGTTACTGCACGGGAACCCAACTCTTTTGCCATTGCTCGAGACATACCTTCTGCGCCAGCTTTACTGGCTGCGTAGTTGGCTTGCCCGGCATTTCCCATCTGACCGACGACAGATGAAATGTTAATAATGCGGCCCCATCGTGCTTTCGTCATTCCACGCAGGCAGGCCTTACTGACCGTAAACAGAGGATTCAAGTTTGTCCCAATGACATCCGTCCACTCTTCATCCTTCATCCGCATCATGAGATTATCACGCGTGATTCCAGCGTTATTAACGAGAATGGTGGGCGCGCCGTGTTGCTCCGCAACTTCCGCAATTGCCGCCTTTACCGCCTCAGTGTCGCTGACGTCGAGCCGCATCCCTACGCCGCCCCACACCGAGAGATGCGACATAATGCGTTCTGCACCGGAATCCGAGGTCGCTGTGCCTATTACGGTGTGCCCTGCCTTAGCGAGTTCTTGAGCTATAGCTTTACCAATCCCACGTGTAGCGCCAGTAACCAGCGCTACACGACTTTCTGTCGATCCACACATATCCACGCCTTATAGATCGGCTATGCCAGCCTCAATCGCTGCTACCGTTTCTATTGATTTAATAGGTATTGATTTATCGATTCGTTTGCTCAACCCACTGAGTACGCTTCCCGGTCCACATTCAACGAAGTGATTGCATCCCGATTCACGTAATGTGGCCATGCACTTTGTCCACAATACGGGCGCCGATATCTGCTTCACCAAGCTTTCGCGAATTGAATTCACATTAGTTTGCAGTGAGCCGTCAACATTACTAACAACCGGATACTGAGGAGTAGACCAATTGACGTCCTCGAATGCTTGCTGCATCGCCTCGGCTGCAGGCTTCATCAAGGGGGTGTGGAATGGCGCGCTAACGGGAAGGGACACCGCTCTGCGCGCACCCGCGTCCTTTAGGGCGGCTACTGCCGCCTCTACCGCTGCCGCATGCCCCGCAATCACAACCTGTCCCGGTGCATTAAAGTTAACGCCGTCCACGAAGCTATCCGTCGACGAAATGCTGTTGCACGTATCAGTGACCACGCCATCAGCGAGACCCATGACCACCGCCATGGCACCGACACCCACCGGGACGGCATCTTGCATGGCTGCGCCCCGCTGCCGAACTAAGCGAACCCCGTCCGCCAAAGACAAGGTGCCCGCGCTGACAAGAGCCGAATACTCTCCGAGGCTGTGTCCCGCGCCTGCTGACGGCTGAAATGCATTGAATTCGGTAAATGCGCGATAAAGCGCAACGCTGGCCGTCAATATCGCCGGCTGGGTATATTCAGTTAGACCCAGTTTCTCCATCGGTCCCTGCGATACCAATTGCCACAAATCGAAGCTCAGTGCTTCGCTGGCCTCGGAAAAGGTATCGGACACAATTGAAAACGCGCCGGCTGCTTCTTCAAGCATCCCGACGCGCTGCGAACCCTGTCCGGGGAAAACGACGCCAAATGACATAGATTTACTCGTCGTTGTTTGTATTTATGACCTTCTGACCCTTGTAAAAGCCATCAGCGCTTACATGGTGACGACGACGCGTCTCACCTGACGTGCTATCCACTGTCAGTGTGGAACCACCCAGTGCATCGTGCGACCGACGCATACCGCGCTTGGAGCGCGTTTTACGATTTTGTTGAACAGCCATGGTGCTCTCCCATCTTTATTAAGCCGCTCGGTGTAGGACACCGAATCGAGTGTTAAGTTTTATCCTTTGTCGTCCCCTGCTTCAGGCATCGTCAGTAAAGCACCCAACGCCGCGAACGGACTCTCTTTTTCTTCGTCGACTTCTATAGCTAAGTCGCCAAACGCTCTTGATACGTCCTCGCATTCACCCACGTCATGCATTGGCACTGCGGGCAACGCAAGAAGCAATTCTTCCTCGACCAGCGCATGTAAGTCACTTACATCGCCAGCTACCAGCGGGTCATAACCAGAGGGCAGCTGTTTAGTCGAATCCTCGTTCCAAACGACACAGAGACTACTTTGTGTCACCAGTTCCAACTCACAGTGAGAGAGGCAACGCTGACACTCGAGTGCCAAAGTCATCTGTACCTTAACGTCAACAATGCACCGATGTTGCTCGTCTTTCCAGCACCTGAGCGTCGCAAAAGCGGGCTGTTCTCCACCAGCGACGACAGCTTGTAATCGTGGCATCCGAGTCAGCAGCACATCACCCTCGACCTCGATGCCGCGGGAGGCCCACGTTCGCAACTCAGCCTCGCGTGGTAATGCGGTGTTCGACATGGCGGCGGACTATACGTTCCATACCCTTAACTGTCAAAATCGAAAGGTGTCAAAAACTAACAGGACGCATATGCCCTCGAGAGACTTTACGATCATCCTTGCTTCAACATCGATGTACCGAGGCAACCTGCTAGGCCGTTTGGGTTTTCCTTTTGAGACGACTGCCTCAGGTGTAGACGAATCTCGGTTGCCCAATGAGCCCTTTAACGCGATGGCAGCACGTTTATCCGAAGCGAAGGCAAAAGCAATTAGTCATCCTAATGCCTTGATTGTTGGGTCTGATCAGGTGGCAGTGGTGGGAAATCAGCAACTGCATAAACCAGGCTCTGTAAAACGTGCGGAAGAGCAGCTGGCGTTCATCAGCGGCAAAACCGTTGAATTTTACACCGGAGTATCCCTCTGGAGCACTGCGACAGATCGGTGTCAAACTGAGGTTGTCCAGTATAAGGCGACACTCCGCGACCTTGAACATCACGAAATCGAAGCCTACGTCGCGGCCGACTCGCCTCTGGACTGCGCGGGCGCTTTTAAGTGGGAGCGTTTGGGGATTTCTCTAATGCAAGCGCTCGAGGGCGCCGACCCAACAGCCCTAGAGGGCCTCCCCTTAATCGCCCTCTGCAACATGTTTCGCAAAGAAGGCCTTGCTTTACCCTGAACTACTTGCTCCAAACGAATCACAAACCGCAGAGAGTTCTTCGTCGATCGGCGCCTCAAAACGATAGCGTCTTCCATCCAAGCGAAACTCTAAACATTGCGCATGAAGAAATAATCGTTTCAAGCCATGTGTTTTAGCCAGAGCCAGCTGCTCTTCGGAGCCGTATTTCGAATCGCCAAAGATAGGATGACCCACGTGCTGCGCATGAACACGTATCTGGTGCGTCCTACCCGTGACTGGTTTGGCTTCGACTAAGGTAGCACCTCGATAACGCTCAATAACTCTAAAGTCGGTTAGGCTCCGTCGCCCTTCTGGCGTCACTCTAACAACACGCTCGCCCGACGGAAGAGCGGATTTTTCGAGCGATGCCTCAACGCGCGCTCGGTGTGCAGGCCACTTTCCGGCAACCAAAGCCAGATATCGCTTATCAACGCCATCACCTCGGAATAATGCATGAAGTTTGCGCAGGACCGAGGCCCGCTTCGCAATCATGACCAACCCCGACGTATCTCTATCCAGACGATGAACAAGCTCCATATACCGCTGGTCAGGAAACATCTGCCGCAGCGATTCAATGAGTCCGAACTGAACCCCACTGCCGCCATGCACCGCAAGACCTGTGGGTTTATCGATAATCATCAGTTCGCTGTCGTTGTGGACGATACTTCGATTGATTCGTTGCGACCAACGATCAGGAACACGCCTTCCATCTTCCCGTACGGTAATCGAGATTGGAGGTATTCGGATGACGTCACCAGCACTCAATTTGCGTTCAGGCTTTGCTCGTCCTTTGTTGACACGAACCTCACCAGTCCTGATCGCTTTGTAGATTCGTGTTTTCGGGACACCGCCTAATATCCGCATCAAGTAATTATCTAGGCGCTGACCCGATTCTTCGTCGGACAACTCAATGAATTGAACTCTGGATTCAGGTTGGGAATCAGACACCGTGCTCTACTTGTATCTTTAATTGATGAATTGGCACCCCAGTGCTATGCTTCCGACCGGCTTGCGAGGAACCGATAACGCGCGCAAAAGCGACCGGCAGGAGACTACCCGAAAAACGGACCGCAAAACCAGTAAAACGAACTCGAAGCGCCAGCGAATTGGAAACGCAAACGAAGCACGGCAGCTCTGAGTTATTAGTAAACACCGCGATCCGATAGCGCGGAGAGATTCAGGCTGTGTTACCTCGTAATGACAGCTACGACAAGACGAACTTAGCGACAGAGCACCGTCTGCTTTCCGATATGTCGTGCACTGAAGTGCACTCCCCCGCTGTTGGGTTGCCTTTTGGAACCTGACACATGAAGAAAATGTTGATCAATGCCACCGAGCGAGAGGAAATCCGCGTCGCGCTTGTCGATGGCCAACGCCTGTACGATCTTGATATCGAAAACCGGGCTCGACTGCAGACAAAAGCTAATATCTACAAGGCAAAAGTTACCCGTGTAGAACCCAGCTTGGAGGCAGCCTTCGTAGATTTTGGCGCTGAGCGACACGGCTTTTTGCCGCTCAAGGAGATTGCACACCAGTACTACCGCTCCTCATCACCCGATGACGGAAGGATAAAAATTAAGGACGCCATCAAGGAAGGTACAGAGGTCATTGTCCAGGTGGACAAAGAAGAGCGCGGCACAAAGGGGGCTGCACTTACGACCTACATCAGCCTCCCCGGACGCTATATGGTGCTCATGCCCAACAACCCGCGCGCAGGTGGCATTTCGCGTCGTATCGATGGCGATGATCGTTCCGAACTTCGAGAAGCGCTGGCCCAGCTTGAAATACCCGATGGTATGGGTGTCATTATTCGTACTGCCGGTGTCGGCCGAACAGCCGAAGAACTTCAGTGGGATCTCGATTACCTCTTGAAGCTCTGGGCCGCAATTTCGGAAGCTGCAGACGAGAATGCACCGCCAACGCTGCTTTACCAAGAGAGCGACGTTATCATCCGAGCGATTCGCGACTACCTCAAAGACGATATCGATCAGGTTTTGATCGACGAGCCACACGCGCACCGGCAAGCCCTCGATTTTGTAAGCATGGTCATGCCAAAGTATCAAAACCGTATTAAGGCCTATAACGACGGACTCCCGCTGTTCAACCGTTTCCAGGTCGAAGGGCAAATCGAGACGGCATTCCAACGCGAAGTGAGAC
This sequence comes from uncultured Halieaceae bacterium, assembly GCA_913031575.1. GTDB lineage: Bacteria > Pseudomonadota > Gammaproteobacteria > Pseudomonadales > Halieaceae > Luminiphilus. The sequence continues at coordinate 5,350 of CAJWEV010000027.1, forward strand.
TCCCCTCTGGCGGCTCGATCGTAATCGACCCAACCGAAGCGTTGGTGTCTATTGATATCAACTCGGCGCGCGCAACTAAAGGGAGCGACATCGAGGCCACCGCACTTCAAACTAACCTTGAAGCTGCCGACGAAATTTCGCGTCAGTTGCGGCTGCGTGATATGGGCGGATTAGTCGTTATCGATTTCATTGATATGAACGCGTCGAAAAATCAGCGTGCGGTGGAGAACCGCATGCGAGAGGGACTTGGGATTGACCGAGCGCGAGTGCAGCTTGGTCGGATTTCTCGCTTCGGTCTGTTGGAAATGTCGCGTCAGCGGTTACGTCCATCGCTTGGCGAAACCAGCGGCATGGTATGCCCGCGCTGTACGGGTCAGGGCTCGATTCGCGATACGAAGTCACTGGCGCTCGCCATATTGCGTCTGATTCAGGAGGAGGCATCCAAGGAGCGCACAGGCGAGGTGCGGGTGATTGTACCCGTCGATGTTTCCGCCTTCCTGCTGAATGAAAAGCGTGCTGCTGTCGGTGAAATTGAACAGGCCACTACAGTGCGCGTGGTCGTGATTCCAAACCCAAATATGCAGACACCGCATTTCGAAGTTATCCGCCTACGAGACGATGAAGTTAATCATGAAGATCGTGAAAGCTTCGAAATTGACCTCAGCGAGTTTGACCTTGAGCCCGTGATCGAGGATACCGAGAAGCCCGCAGCGGCGACTCAGGCGCTAGTGCGCGGGGTGACACCCGATGCGCCGCCACCAGCTATCGCTCCGGAGCCCACGGCGCAACATGCACCTCTGGCAGCTGAGGTCGAAGACCTCCAAAAGCCTGGTTTGTTCCCGCGCCTGTGGTCGGCTCTTTTCGCTCCAATGCCTAAGGTTGAAGAAGCCGCCGAAGAAGAATTCTCAAGCACTACAAAGAACACGAGCAAAGCGCCTAATAAGTCCAAGCGTCGCAACAACCGACAGAGAAAGCGTCCTGTCAAGCAAACCCAAGCAGCTGAGACGGCTGAGGAGGCCACAGAAGCCACTCAGGCTGCCCTTGATGCTTCGGATGATACAACCCCGGACGGTGAGCCTAAAAAGCGTCGGAGACGCGGTCGCAGAGGTGGACGTCGACGAACTGGAAATGATGCGACATCAGAGGACCAGATGACTGCCGAGGAGGCCGTGAGTGAAAGTGAAGCGGCGTATGAAGCGACTGACGATACAGACACCGACCAAGAGGCATCGCTGGAACCCCGTCACCGACCTGCAGACAAGCGCTCTGAGGGACGTCGACGTCGCCAGCGAGGTCCAAAGCCTGGAGCCGATGCTATCGGTGACAATGACGAGTCCCCACCTGCTGAGAGTGTGCAATCCACCAGCGCCGCGACGCTGGCTTCTGTCGATAGCGAGAACGTCTCGATTACAGACGACGCCGAGGCATTGTTTGCAACCATTCCATCGGCGCAGACTACTGACGCAGTGTCGGCTGGTGATGAAGAGACGCCCGCTGAGTTCGCTGAAACAGCAGACGTCGATAATGTTCAGTACGACTCTGATCACACCGACATAGGGCTAAACATGTCCGGCATCACTGCCGAAGGTCGTGCCATTAACGACCCTCGTGTAGACGCGCGACCTATCGGCGAGATCACCATACAAACAGCTATTGGCAGCGTGTTTGGGACCGAGGCTGTCTCAGATGCTCCGCACTACAACAGCATGGCACCGCGAGCGGTAAATGATCCGCGAGGCCCGAGAATCGATGAGCCTGCGGCGGATGATGAATTAATCGAGGAAAATGAATTGGCCGACGCTTGATCACGGGCGAAGCCTCGCTATAATGCGGCGCTCCTCGAGGTTAGAGTTAAAGTTTTGGTGGGCTGGCTGAGTGGTCGAAAGCGGCGGTCTTGAAAACCGTTGAACCGAGAGGTTCCCGGGGTTCGAATCCCTGGCCCACCGCCATCTTAAGGGAACCGTCGAAAGACGGTTTTTTTATGCCTGACGTACTGCCAATTACAACAGCAGCATCAGCCGTAAAAGCGCCTACTACTCTGCTGGCCAGCCCCAGTCGCTCACATTACTGTTAGCAGCCATCCAGACGAAAACTAAGTAGGCGGCTACGTTTTGGTCCAGTGCAGCCGGGTCAATTTTATCGAGCGTGTCATCCGGCGTGTGGTGCAAATCGAAATAGTCGCTCCCGTCCTGTACAAACCGGAACCCAGGAAAGCCCTGCGCGTTCATCGGAGTGAAGTCAGGACCGCTGGATCGCACACTATTGCTGCCCGGCGCAATACCCAGCGGCTCAACCAGCTCCGCAATCTTGTCCGCGACTGGCTTTGCTTGCTCATTGATATTGCGGGTAATCTTCCAGATCCTACCGGCGCCAAAGTCGCTTTCTGTCCCGATAACATGATTTCGCAGGGTATCTTTATGTTTGTCCGCATAGGCATAACCTCCGAGAAGCCCTACCTCCTCCGAGCCCCATAAAACCAATCGAATTGTCCGACGGGGCTTGAGACCCGCCTCTTTTACGCGGCGCAACACTTCCATAGTGATGGCAACTCCTGCCCCGTCATCAACAGCGCCCGTTCCAAGATCCCAGCTATCGAGGTGGCCACCTATGACGACCAGCTCATCAGCAAGGTCACTGCCGGGCAACTCAGCGACGACATTGCCGCTCTCAACCACGCCCGTGTAGCTGGGCGTCAAGGTCAATTTGACCCGGATAGTCTGACCCCGTTGCGCCATTCGTTCCAGTTGGTCGGCATCAGGATTGGACAAAGCAGCAATCGGAATTGGGGTGACATCGCTCGAGTAACTCATGTTGCCCGTGTGTGGCATACGGTGGCTATCGGTCCCGATCGAACGAATTAAAGCCGCTATGGCACCGCGACGCCCCGCCTCGACAGCACCGGCTGAACGCAGTCGAACGAAATGGCCGTATGCGGAACCGTCCTGCGTCCGCCTCATCGCATGACCAACATAGGCAATTTTGCCTTTTAAGGAGTCATCAGGCGCAGCTTTTAGCGAGGCCAAGGACTCAAAGAGAACCACCTCCGCATCCACACCGTTTGCGGGTGTGGCAACACTGTTGCCCAGCGAGGTGATAGCCAGCTTCTGTGGGAATGGTGATACGACCTCTGCCGTCTCGGCGCCTCGGCGCCAACCCTCGATCATAAACGATTCCACACGGACATTCTCAAAACCGTAGCGCGTGAGTTTTTCGACTGCCCAGTCCCTGGCTCGAGCTTCAGCCTCACTGCCGGCAAGTCGCGGACCCACCTCGGTGGTTAAGCTCTCTACGATATTCCACGCGCGTGTTCCCGACATGGCATCGTCACGAAGTAATACCGCTGTTTCGACATCGGCTTGTGAATAGGAAGTGTCGGTAGTAGCCCACCCCGCGGGCACACACAAAAAAATCAGAATGGCTGTGTATAAGCGAAGGTTAGGCATGACGATTTATCTCTGTACTGATAACACTGTTGATAAGTTTTACTGTAGCAGGTGCAGTATGATGAAAATCACACAGAGTGGGACTCTTTGCTAGCCTCACAATCAATAAACAGGTGCCGCCCTAAGATGGAGTCATGAAAAAATCGCGATTTTGGTTTCCAATTCAGCTCGTTCTAGGACTCCTTGCCTCTTTGCCTTCACTGGCTGCGACACAGCTTGATGTCAGCGGTACGGGGATGGTTTCAGTTGCTCCTGACGAGGCAACCATTAACGCAGAGGTATCACTGCTTCACCGCGACGCGGGCGAAGCGCAGGTAAGAGCCTCAGAGGAAATTGATAAAATGCTCTCCGCAATACAGTCATTTTCATTAAAGCCAGACAGTCTTAACGCTAGCAAGCTTACGTTACTCCCCGAGTACCGATGGGACCGAGCAACCGATCAGCAGCAATTTATGGGGTTCAGAGTCACCCGAACGATCTCATTCACCATCACTGAAATAGACCGCCTGGGGGCAGCCTTGAGCGCCCTAGCAAATGCTGGCGCAACCTTGATCAGCTCTCCCATAATGGGTTCCTCCAGCGCGCAAGATGCAAAGGATGATGCACTAGTTAAGGCAGTGGAGGATGCGCATGAAAAGCTAAAATTGCTTGCGAAGGCTTCGGATATGTCTCTTGCCAGGGTCATTCAGATCTCCGAAGTGCCGCTTTCTTTGCCAAGATCGCAACCTACTTTGATGCGCAGGGAAACAGCGCCCCACTTAGACTCTTCCGACACTTTCGTGCAGGGGAATTTAACCTTTGTGGCAAAAGTTACAGTACAAGCAGAAGCTGAATGAGGATTTTTGCTTGGATATGGACTGAGTCGGCCCTATATTATCTTACTGAGCACAGGAATTAGCTCATCGGTTAATTTTCAAAAGGAGCCAAATATGTCTGAGAGACGAGTCGATTTGTCAACCGCATCAATGGACGTTGCAGCGCGGGAAACTAACAGAGTGTTGCGAAACACCTACATGCTACTGGGCATGACGCTGGCGTTCAGTGCAGTGACGGCCACTATTTCAATGGTGCTTCAGTTGCCAACCTTTATGTATCTAGTCTTCGTTCTCGCGGGCTTTGGTCTGCTTTTTGTCGTTAACAGGATGGCGGATAGCGCCAAGGGACTTCCCGCTATTTTCGCATTTACCGGTGTGATGGGTGCAGCGCTGGGCCCATTGCTCAACGTTTATCTTGCACTACCCAATGGACCCAATTTAGTTTTGCAGTCACTGGGTGGTACGGCGCTCATCTTTTTTGGCTTGTCGGCCTATGCACTTCAGTCAAAGCGCGACTTCTCCTTTATGGGGGGATTCCTTTTTGCTGGGTTGTTAGTCGCTATCGTGGCCATGATTGCAAACATCTTTTTGGCTATTCCTGCGCTCTCGCTCACCATCTCAGCCGCAGTCGTCATGATTATGTCGGGTCTTATCCTGATGGATACCAGCCGAATAGTGCATGGTGGTGAGACCAACTACATCCGCGCTACCGTGGGTCTGTATCTAAATATTTTCAATTTATTCGTGCACTTGCTCCACTTACTCGGTGTGTTTGGCGGTGACGATTGAAACAGTCCTTCATTTTTAAAACCCCGGCTTGCCGGGGTTTTTTATTGCGCAGTTGATACATGAGCACACTATCCTTACTCATCAAAAATGAACCCTCAGTCACCTCGGCGGCTTTTCGTTTTGCCAATGCCAGTAGCAATACCGATACACGCATGCAGTGCGTCTTTTTCTACGGTAGAGGCGTGCTCCACGCTACAGGCCGACAAAAACAGTATTGGTCTGACTGGGCGCGCTCGGTAGGCGCCCGCCTTGTTCTCTGCAGTGCCTCCGCTGAGACCTTTGGACTGACAGCAGACGAGGATTTCTCTGTCGAAGGTTTAGGTGAGCTTCTGGAGGCAGGGCTAACCAGTGGCAAGGTAGTGAGTTTTGGATAAGACCAGCACGTGGCTTTTTATTATCGCCAGTAGCCCGTATGGACACGAGCTGCCCAGTGATCCGGCCATCGACGCGACAATGGCTGCAGGGGCCTTTGGCCAAAGTGCTTCCGTGTTGTTCACAGGTGAGGGATGCCAGTATTTGAACCAAGGCATATCACCGCCAGCTGGCCAGCCCGACCTGCGAAAACTCCTCAAGTCACTGCCGCTCTACGACATAGATCGTCTCTACGTAATGTCAACCGAGTCCATCGCTAGCGTCAATGTTGGCGATCTGCCAGTGACCTTGCTAGACCCAGCGGATGTCGCTTCACACATAAGCAACGCTTCTCACGTGGTGACCTTTACGTGAATGTCCACGTTATCAACCGAGCAAAAGCATGGTCTACCGCTAAATCGTTTATTGCGGCCGATGACCTTGTCGTTTGGACCGATACAGCGGGCATCGGAAGCCTTTCTGAGGAACTCAAGTCGGTGGGGTTGAAAATTGTCTGTCTTGCTCCAGATGATGTGGCGATCGACCGGAATAAAGATTTCCCCGTCATCAGCGACCAAGCCTGGGTACAATATGTACTCGATTCAACCACGCTTTGCTCTTGGGGATAGTGTGAATACGCTTCCGGTATCCATAACGCTCGATAAGCACGGCTTTTTGAAAGACCGGCAGGCTTGGACGAGCGAGCTGGCAGTCGTATTTGCAGCCGACGAAGGCATTATATTGGAGGATGACCACTGGGAAGTCATTCACCTACTGCGTGAATACTTCGAAGAGTTCGATGCATCACCGGCCAACAGGGCGCTGGTAAAATACGTCAAACTAAAACTTGGGCCCTCAAAGGGATCGAGTATTTATCTTCTGTCCCTATTCCCCGGCTCGCCAGCGCGCGTCGGTAGTCGAATAGCTGGCCTACCTAAGCCTAAAAACTGCCTCTAAGAGCTCGTGCTACCCACCGACTATCAACCAGAACGCTATCACGAGCTACTCAATGAAAAGGTGGCGAATGTACTAACAGATTTCAAAGCACTAGAGGCGCCTGAGCCGCAGATATTCCCCTCGCCCACTCATAGTTTTCGGATGCGAGCCGAATTTAGGGTCTGGCATGATAGTGATGAACTCAATTTCGTCATGTTTGAGCGTGAGAGACCGCGAGAGCCGATTAAGATCAGCGCGTTCCCTTTCGGTAGTAGCCGGATTCAGGCGGTCCTCGAACCTTTGAGAATACTCCTAAAGAACAACGCAACACTCCGTACCAAGCTTTTTCAAGTTGAGTTTCTATCTACACTCTCCGGTGAGTGCCTGGTGACACTGATTTACCACCAAAAGCTCGATGAAGCGTGGGTTCTGGAAGCCAGACAGGTCGAAGAAGTATTGAATATTACGGTAGTCGGACGATCGCGCGGCCAGAAGCTTGTAGCGAGTGATGATTGGGTCGCGGAAACATTACAGGTTGACGGACAGTCGTTTATCTATAAGCAACCCGAGCAAGCCTTTATACAGCCGAATGCTGAGGTTAATCAGGGAATGCTCAGCTGGGCATGCGCTCAAACTCAAACTAAGGATCAAGATCTTCTTGAGCTCTATTGCGGCATAGGTAACTTCACGATCCCACTTTCGAGGCACTACCGACGTGTTTTGGCGACCGAGGTATCAAAAGTGGCCATCAGAGCAGCTCAGGAAAACTTAGTGCTAAATGGGATCGAAAACGTCACTTTTGCGCGCTTGTCTGCTGAGGAAGTTACTCAAGCGCTAAACAGCGAGCGTGAATTCCGACGACTTAAGTCGCTGGAACCGCCGCTGAATGACTATGACTTGGGCGCTGTATTTGTTGATCCGCCTCGCGCTGGTCTCGATGAAGGCACGATAAAGCTCTGCCAAAGATTCAATCAAATTCTTTATATAAGCTGTAACCCACTGACGTTAATAGATAATATTAAAAACTTGAGTGAGACTCACCGAATCGAGGCACTCGCGTTTTTTGATCAGTTTCCCTACACCCATCACTTGGAGTGTGGCGTGAGTCTGATAAGGCGGGAATCAAATGAAAGCACTAACTGACGTGCAGGTTGAATATGCACTTAAGACAACGCACAGTCGATGGCGCCTGGAGGGAAAGTTCATTCGTCGAGACTTCGTGTTTAAGAACTTCGTCGAGGCCTGGGGTTTTATGAGCAGCGTTGCCCTGCTGGCCGAGTCAATGGATCACCACCCTAACTGGGACAATGTGTACAACCAAGTAACTATTCGGCTATCGACGCACGACGCCAATGGCTTAACTGAAAAGGACTTCCAGCTGGCAGGCGCGATCGATTCGGTATTACCGTAAGTCTACTGGTTGAAAAATTCCTCTATAGCAGCGATCACCGCCGCATCCTTCAGCATTGGTGCATGCCCAACATCAGCGACCTCGAGATAAGTCATTACAGGCACGCGACGCTGCATCTCGGCAGTGATTCGGGTATCGAGAAGGTCAGATAAGGCTCCTCTTATCAGCATCAGAGGTTGCTTTGCGAGCAGATCGAATACTGGCCAAAGGTCCGGGGGTACGGCGTCCGAATCCTCTGCATTTACCACCTCTGAGATCCTCGGGTCGTAGTCCAGGACAGGCACACCGTCGATCTCTTTGAAGATCTGTCGCGCGAACTGCTCCCAGCCTTCATCTGACAAGGTGGGAAACGCTACCTCGTTAATGCGTCTGTTATAGGCCACGGCCTCAGTCCACGTTGTGACTGGCCCGCCCTGCCCTACGTAGCCTTTGATTCGATTGAGACCATCATCGCAGAGCTCGGGGCCAATATCGTTGAGTACAACGTGGGAAAAGACACCTGGCATCGCTGAGTTCATGATCATCGCTATTAGTCCGCCCATGGAGGTTCCCACTGTGGCGACGCGGTTAACATTTGCTGCCTTCAAAAGCGTGAACATATCTCGAACGTAATTGGGGATGGTATAGCGCGCTGGGTCCGTATCCCAATCCGATTTACCCCTGCCCCGCTGCTCGGCAACTAATACGCGATAATGCCTGGATAGACGATCAGCGAGAATTCCAAAATCTCTCGAGTTGCGGCTTAATCCATGCATCAACAACACGCATTGGGCATCAGGAACCGGTGCAGGATAGTCACGTGCATACAAAGTGAGACCATCCTCGCTTCGGTAGAACAAATCCTGGTAAGTGGGACTCTGCTGCGCCGACATTAGCCTGGATATGCCTCTGCGAGACCTTGGTAAACCGCGTCCGCAAAGTCTGCCTGGTTGGGATCGAGCCGAACGAATAAATCGGATAGATGCTCGTTATCTTCGCGCCCGTCCCAAATTTTGATGTATGAGCCATCTTTATAGCCATGGTCCTGTCGGAAGAGGTTGAGGACATTTTTGCCTACGTACATGCGGTAAAGTTGCTCGAAGCTAAGGCCACTCGCGGCCATGAGCCCCAAAAACGCGTTGGTAGAGAACGACTGGGTCGTAATACACGACTCAGCTAAGGTTTCGGTAGCCTTTAGTAGGGAGGGTTCTGTAGTTTTTGCGGCCAAGTCTTCCGCAATCTGAGCCGCTAGGTCATCGAGACTGTCAGAGCGGCAGATCATGGCTGACATACCAAAATGCCATATATCCACAACTTCAAGCTGTATTTGCTCAATGTCAGGATCCGCGCGTTTCCACCATTTATAACCCGCGTGCTCCATAAGCTCAGCGCACTCGATCCATGCGGCTCGGTACCATTCAAATTCTTGCTGACGCCACTCAGGATGAACCTTAGTATTCATTCGATCCTGCAGGTCTAGCATGGTGCGCACAGCATTTAACATGGAAAGAGATCCTATTAGATGTGGTCTAGAGACGTTAACATGGCGCGCCACGGTTTAGGCAGTAAATTAAGGATTGAGATATGACTGGCAAAGATCAGGTTGCAAGACTGAATGAGCAGAAACCGCCATTCATCGAACTGCTTAACGGGCGGGTCATTGCGGCGGATAGCGAGACCCAGAGCTGTACCTTTGAGTTTCGGCCCACGACAGACCATTGTCATTCCATAGACGTGGTACAAGGCGGTTTCATTACAGTGATGCTTGATGCGGCTATGTCACACGCGATCTTTGCGCATTTGGCCCCCGAGGGCGTAGTTGCACTCTCAAGCCTCGAGGTCACAACGCGCTACCACGCGGTCACCCGTGGCGGAAGTGGTCCTGTCTACGCGAAAGGCTGGATTCGTCAAGCGACCTACAAGACTGCCTTCATGGAGTCAGAGCTCTTGGATGAAGAGGGCAAACTTCTTGCTACAGCACAGAGTGTTGCGAAGATCACTAGGCAATCAACCTAAGCAGTGAAGTACAAACCTCACGGGCTACTGAGTCACTTCCACCGTTCCGCTGGCGGATACACTGGACGCATCTACAACCACCGACTCCCCGGTACTCGTTTGCGATACGTCTATTTCCGACACACTCACTGTAAAGCTCTTCGTCACTATTGTTGGCGGAGGCGGCGTCGTGCCGCCACCGCCTGAGGGCGGCGCAGAGCCGCCGCCTCCCCCTCCACCACAGGCAGCGAGAGCCGAACTGAGGAAAAGAGCGCCACAGATTTGCTTTATTTGATTCATCAGTAACATCGTTGTGTCCTCAGAGTTCATAAGTGATTAAGACCTGACTAGCTGCGGTCGTAATCGGCAATGCTTCGTTAAAGGTAAACGTGACGTCGCCATTGTCAGTGGTGTAGGTGCCCTCGGCTACAAGCTCTGAGGCATCAGCAACACCGTCGCCGTTGGCATCGGCGAACACCTTCACCGCACCGACTTCATTCGCATCGTTAAGATCACCGGTTGCGGTAAGTGTCATGCCATTAATTTGAGCATCGGCCACATCAGCCTGTACAGAAAAAGCGAGGACCACCGTGTCTCCATCGCCCTCTTTAGCAGTCGCCGAGAGCTCCGCTACCGCAAAGGTAATATTTAAGCTTGAACCGGTATCGTTCGCTGAGCCACTAATATCGGCACTCCCACTCTCATAACCCGAGCGCGAGGTGCTGACAGTGATCCGACTGCTCTGGCCCGACGTCAGGCCCGCTAGCGTTATCAACCCTGAAGAGCTGATTGAGGCGGTACCTTCAGTCGGAGTGACATCCCAAGTGAACTCCGAATTATAGTTGCTCACCGGGACAGTAAACCCATCCGCAGTCGAGACAACACCACCAAACTCGGGCGTCAATGCCAATCCCACACTTGCCGAGCCACTAATCTCTGCCTCACCACTTTCGTAGCCTGTTCGAGACGCAGTCACGCTAACCGTTGCGCTTTGACTTGGCGCCAGATCACTCACCGTGATCAAGCCGAAGCCATCGATGGCCGCATTCCCCGTCGACGCAGACACCTCCCAAACGTAGGCCGCGTCGTAGTTGCTAACCTGCACAGTAAATCCGTCAGCGGTCGAGCCCACTGCACCGAACTCTGGCGTAAGGGCGGCGCCTACATTGGCGCTACCGGTCACCTCAGCCGACCCATCATTAAAGCCCGCACGCGAGGCTATAACCGTGACAGTTGCACTCTGACCCGCACCCAAGCCTGTGACTGTAATGAGACCGGTACCATTTATGCTGGCAGAACCTGCAGTTGTTGCTACATCCCACGTGAACTCAGCATCGTAGTTACTTACTTGAACGGTGAAGCCATCGGCCGTGCTGGTCAGCGCAGCAAAGGTTGGAGTCAACGAATTACCGTCCGCACCCACAGGAATTGCAGGTGGGAAGCTCACACTCTCGCCAGGCCATCCATCTGCGAATGGGGTCACCCTGCAATCATAGGTTTCACCATTGATCAGCCCTTCAACCACAAGTGGGGAAGATGTACCGGACGCGGTGCCCTCGGAGGCTGATGACCGCGAAACAATGGTGACGCCCCAGCTCTCGAGCTGACCACTGTCCTCAAGCTGAGTATCGGACACATCTAAAACCCAGGTGCCCAGTGTGCTTTCGCCCTCAAAGGCTGACAGCGATTCTACGGGCAATGCAGTGACGGGATAGGTCTCGATCACATTATCGTCACCGTCTGTACCCACTGTCTCCTTAAGTCTCACCGTCGTACCAGCTGGTGATGAGAGATCAACAACCACATCACCACGCCAGGTGTGCGTGATATTGACGGGAACCTGAATTCCGTCCTGTTCGATGGTTAAATCATCTGTAATCTCCAGCTCGCTGGTAATCGGCGTATTCTCATCAAACGGCAGCAGCGCATCTATTGAATAATCGGTTTCCGTCGCAATAGACTCGGTTGTGCAGTACGCCTCATACGTATCAGCAACGACCCCGTTGGGCTGACCTTCGTCAAAGTAGAGCGTCAGCTTGGTATCTCCCGCCTCGACACGATCTAAAACTGGCGTAGGCGGTACCGCGCGATCTGAATCCAGCTGAAACGCTTCATCTGACACGTCATAAAAAATATTACCCGCGCCCTTGATCATCAAACGCGCCTCCTGAGATTGGATGCCCGGCGGGAAATTGATGTTGGCCGAACCCGTGTTATCTACCGTATCAACGAGCTCATCAAAACTCGCACCATCATTTGTAGACAGATATATCTCGACCATGGATGAACTTACAGGCGCTTGCTCAGTAAAACCCGTGTCCCACTCGACAGTCTTTGAGCGACCTATTTGCTCGCCACCATTGGGTGAAACAACCTCAAAAGGACCAGAGTCCCCGTCAACAGTAACCACAATGTCATCGGACTGAACACCGCCAGCGCCATCTTTAACCGTTAGTCGCATCGTCATCTCACGAGCCACCTGAGGAATTCGTTCGGCCAAATCGGCAGTACCTGAGACGACCGTTGTAAGTGCCGGCAGATAACGCTCAGGCGTGGACGCCGAGTCCAGCATCCTAAATAGCGCGAAACGTCCATCATCCGGATCGGTCAATGCTGCCTGAGGTCCTAGGTCACGTTGTTCCCAGCTATACAGCAACGAGTCTTGCTCTTGGTCAATCGCTGAACCAGTTACCACTAATGGCGTCTCCTTTGGCACGACATAGTCAGATCCGGCATCAACTGCTGGCGCCGTATTTCCCGAGACTGTCTCACTGCCGCAGACTGCACCTATGCCCTCGGTGGTGTAACCGATAATTTGATCAAACGATTGGTGATGGAATAAGGCATCAACCGCGCTTGCGATGTTATCTGCTCCACATAGGCCGGCGTAGCTCATGATCGAGGAGCCGCTGCCTGGCTCGTAGGCGCTATCTGGTCCGCGCTGCTGCGGCCCGCAGCCGCCATTCGAACCATTCCAGGTGTGATCTGCGGCAAACTGATGCCCTAATTCGTGCGCCACGTAGTCAACGTCAAAGAAATCACCCTCTGGTCGACTAGATCCTGTAACGCCCGAGGCCTTTCCGCCCTCCCTGCAAACCACACCGAGCCCCGCAAGGCCACCAGCGCCAGTACTAAGAGTGTGTCCGACGTCATAATTTTCAGTACCGATCAGCAAGTCGATCTGAGCCTGCGACTCATCGATCAATGTCCCAGCGTCATCATTTCCGGTAAACGGATCAGTGGCGGGGTCTGCAAATACAACGGCGTCATTATCATCAACCAGCTGAAATCGTATGGCGAGTTCCGACGCAAAAATTCCGTCCACACGGTTAATTGTGGCTACGACAGCCTCAAGCGCTGAGGCAGTGGTCCCGCCATGATAAACACCGTATTCACCTGTGGTCGCGACAGCAAGGCGATAAGTTTTCACAGACTCGCCAGTGCTTCTAGCGCGCTGAGTCGCGCCTTTGAACTGATTGCTGGAAGTATTGCCACCTCCGAACACACCGGTGGAATCGAATTCGCAGAAAGCCTCATCTTTCGTGTGAAAAGACTTTGAATACTTATAACTCCGAGCAAAGTCAGAACTCAGACCCGGCACTGGATCTATAAGCCAGCGGTTGCCAGCGCCCAACACCTGTGCTGTCAAGCCCTTGGAAGACAGTTCCAGCCGGATGGTAGTCGAGGAGTCATGGAGAGCAACACCCTCAAAAGCAAGAATCTCGGGGTAGCGCGCCGCCAATTGCTTTGGCACAACCGAGGAGGGTCGTAGCGCAAATTCAACCGCACCTCCATAAGGGTCGGGAAGCATAATGTTGATTGTCGCTACCTCATTGAGGGCATCACGTAACTGCGCCAAGTTGAATTTGAGCAGGCGACTTTCGCTCGGATCTTGGGGCGATTTAGGAGACAGGGAAGCCTGAATCACAGGATCACTCTTGCTGACATCACTCCAGTATCCGGTCACCACCTCTGTGGACTGGGCCAGATGCGAGAGAAACGTCAACACTAAGGCTACTAGCGTTTTCCCAGCGCCGCGATTAGAACCAGCCATACTCGTCCTCGGTTATTATTAATCTTGTCGCAAACTAGTATTGCAGAAATCACCGTCTAAGCAACACAAGGAATATAGGCCTCCCAGAAGGAAATTAAGTTTATAGCCGGAAAACGTAAGAAAGGTCGTATCATGACTAAAGAAGGTGTGTTTGAGAGATATTTATGCGGATTACTCTAATAGTGGCTTTGGTTTTTTGCGTAACAGGCTGTGCGGGTAATCGTCCATTTGTCGATGAACCTATTATTGATCGTAAAGGCGTTGATATGAGCCGTTATTACGTCGACAAAGCAGAGTGCGAGGTTTACGCCAATGAAGTCCGCACAGCCGAGAAAGTCGCGGAGAGAGCTGTTGGTGGAGCGGTGATCGGCGGAACGATTGGCGCAATCGTCAACCGCGGGCCGGACTCGGCTGAGCGCGGTGCGGGCGTGGGTGCCGTCACCGGTGGCGTCCGTGGTGCGCAGGAAGGCGTTCGTGAGACAGAACGCGTAATAAGGCAGTGTTTACGTGGTAGAGGCTACCGAGTACTAAACTAAGTACAAAGGCTGGACTCATGGTTCGTGCTGCCTACAGTTAAACAGTCCTAGTCCTCATAGCTTTCAGTCAGAGCTTGGTAGACGGCGACCTGGACGTCGGCGCGCAGGGGCCAAGGACTCTGCATTAACTGAATGAGACTAACCACGACTAGTTCTTCAACCGGATCTACCCAGAAAATAGTACCTGCAGCACCGCCCCAATTATATTCACCGTCACTGCCAAGAACACCAAGCGCTGCCGCATCGGTAACCACGCCAAAGCCCAAACCAAAACCGAAACCGGGGCGACCAATATCCGGTGTTGGCATCTGTTCCCACGCAGCATGCATTGAGTCCTCTGACAGGTGGTTCCTAGTCATGAATCCAATAGATTTAGGGCCTAGGATTCTTGCTCCATCAAGTGAACCCCCTCGACGCAACATCTCGGCGAAGCGCGCATAGTCCAGTGCGGTAGAGACTAGACCTGCCCCACCTGAAATCAACGACACATCAAAATAATCGGAAAGCGCAACTCCCTTCCTGTAACCGTAAGGGGCTGGTGCATAATCAACATTAACCAAAGACCCAGTGTCAGGGTTAATGAAGTGGTTTTGAACGAAACGCTCGCGTTTTGTTGATGGCACCTCAAAAAAGGTGTCATTCATTTGCAGTGGCTTTAGAATCTTTGAGTCGATGTACTCATCGAGCGGCAGTCCCGACAAGCGCTCTATAACCAAACCAGTAACGTCGACAGCCACTGAGTAATGATAAATTTCACCTGGCTGAGATCTTAGGGGCAACTCTGCAAGCTTGGATACGAAACCCTCCAAATCCGGCGCATTTGTGAGGTCAGCCGCCACATACAATCTATCTACAGGATCTCGATACGGGTGAAATCCGTATGAAAATCCTGCCGTATGCATCAACAGCTGATGCATCGTCATCTCTCGCTCAACGGGACTGAGAGTACCGTCGTCATTGAGCACATTCAAACCATGCAACTCTGGGACGAATTTAGTAACGGGATCCGAGAGCTGAAATTTACCCTCCTCATATAGCTGCATCGCAGCGACAGACGTTATGGGCTTTGTCATCGAGTAAATGCGAAAAAGGTCGTCCAGCTGCATGGGCGTCTCGTCATCAACGCCTCGATTACCGACTGCCTCCAGATGGACAATTTTGCCATTACGCATTACCAAATTGACAATGCCTGGCACACGTCCCTCTGCAACGTACTTTGATGCCAGCTGAGACAACCTTTGAAGTTGAACACTAGACATACCCTCTTCGTCTGGAGAACTCCGCTCAAAAAGTTGGGCACCTGCGCTCGAGGCAATAAAAATAGAAAGGATTAATAGAATGATTCTTGGGATAGATCGGCTATAGCCAGAGGCTGAAGGTATAACGTGCGGCATGTTTTTAACATTTATTGTGTGAGTAGCGGGATTCTACACTACTTATGCGCAGCGTTAGCTCATAGCGCTATGAACCCGAGATTAAAAAGAGCAAAACTCCGCGCAATTGACCCTCGCTACCTGGCTAACGCTTTCACAGCTGCTTCGACCACTAAGTGCCTACTCATTACTGTTTGGATCGCGCCGCAATCTCTTTCGTGAGAACTTAACACCGGTTAGCATCACACACTATGTCTTCTCATCATCTCTTAGCGACTTCCCGGGTCGTGTCAAACACTCTCAGCTCGTTATCGTTCCTGATGTTGACGATAACGGTCGCCTCCGCGAGCTTTACTGACGAGAGTGAAGCACTGGTAACGCGACACACCACAGTTTTTTGCGGTAGCCTCATCGATGGTATCTCGAGCCGGCCCGTCAAGTCGCGAACACTAACGATACGAGACGGGATCATTGTCTCTATTTCTAAAACATCTCCCGAAACCACCATTGATCTAGACCTCAGCGATTACACCTGTCTTCCGGGGCTTATCAACACGCATGTTCACTTCGATGCGAATCCCGAGGACGCTGCGGACTACGGCGTCTATGCCCGTCGAACGCAAGCAGACAACCTAGCATTGATACTACGAAACGCCGAGATCACTGTGCGCAGCGGCTTCACAACAGTGCGACATGCAGGTGCTTGGTTCCCGGACACTCTGGCTATGGCGAAAGCGAAGATTGATGCGGGAGGCGCGATCGGCCCGAGGATTCAATCAGCAGGTCCCTATCTCACTATACCTGGTGGCGGTGGCGACCTAACTTTTCCAGAGATACCAACTGACAAGATTCCAGCCGAGTCTCAACAAGGTATTGCGACAACGCCTGAGGAATTCGCCGATAGAGCCAAAAGTGCAATTGATAATGGCGCTGACTTCCTGAAGGTCATCGCATCAGGTGCTGTTTTCTCCACTGGCACTGAGCCTGGCGCTCCAGAGATGCATCAGGATGATATTGAAGCTGTTGTGGCAGTGGCCAAACAACGTGGCGTTAAAGTCACCGCCCATGTGCACAGCGACCAATCAGGTCGAGACGCTATCCTGGCGGGTGTGAACTCGTTGGAGCACGCCTCCCTGCTCTCCGACGAAACCATTGCATTAGCAGTAGAGAATGAAGTTGCGCTATCCATGGATGTTTATAATGGGACTTATACAGACAGCGTTGGACGAGACCTTGGCTACCCAAAGGTGTTCATCGAACGAAATTTCGATACGACTGAGGCTCAGCGCATCGTGTTTGAGAAGGCAGTAGCTGCGGGCGCTACCTTACTCTACGGAACTGACGCTGGCGTACTGCCTCATGATATGGGCGGCTGGCAGTTCGAGATTATGATCGAGCGTGGAATGACACCTATGCAGGCGATTCAATCCGCCACATCGGCCGCAGCAAAACATATGGAGCTCGGAGACGAAGTCGGCGCCCTTAGCGTAGGGTTAAGGGCCGACATTATTGCGGTCCGCGGCGATCCTCTTGCCAATGTGAAGCGCCTTCGCCATGTCTCGTTTGTTATGAAGGACGGGTTGCTCGTCAAAGGACCGACACCATCATCGTCCCGGTGAAGACTGGAACATGATCCGAATCAAATAACCACTGCCAAAGAAATCACCGATGCGTCCGTAGTCATCGAAAAGATCTTTTAAATTGTTGCCATGCGTCTTAAAAAAACAAAAACTTTAAAAAGTGTTGGTGTTATGTCTATGCTTGCAGGACAGCTGTAAAGGAGGGGTCGAGGAGCTATGGAAACTGACATTTTTAGTCAAGAAGCAAAAGTACTCGAAGATTTTAAGAGAATCAAAGCAGACGGTACGTCTTCTCAGTCTGATTTTGATACGTTGGTTGACCAATATGGAAAATTGCTGAGAACAACTAAAAAGATAATCAAACTTAGCGATAAAAATGAGCAGCGTTTAAATCAGTTGAAAACTGAAGCGCAAGAGACCAACGAGCAACTGGAAGGTATGTCTGCTCAATTATCTAAGTTTCTAAGTCCGCAGCTTTACAACTCGATTTTTTCTGGGTCGCGACATGGCACTAGGGTCAGCCGGCGGAAGAAATTGACAGTTTTTTTCTCCGATCTTTGTGGATTCACGAATTATGTTGAGAGCATGGAATCTGAAGACGTTACCGCTCTACTTAACCTATACCTAGAGACAATGACTAACATCGCACTAGATCACGGAGCAACAATCGACAAATACATCGGCGATGGCATTATGCTTTTTTTTGGCGACCCAGAAACTAGAGGTGTAAAAGAGGATGCGACTCAGTGCGTGAACATGGCAATCGAGATGCTTCAAGCATTGGATAATTTGTCAGACGAGTGGGCAAAATATGGGCTAAGAGATCATCTACAAATGAGAATAGGGATCGACACCGGCTTTGCTACCGTTGGCAATTTTGGCTGTGAATCGCGATTGGATTACACCGCAATCGGTGCTGCAGTAAATCGCGCGTCAAGACTAGAGACCGCCGCGGATAATGGATCTATTTACATATCCGAAGATACTTATAATCTTGTCAAGGACAGCATCGAGGCAGTAGCGCTACCACCAATACATTTGAAAGGTATCGGTGAGTTTCAAGCTAGAAAAGTCATAGAATCCAAAAGCACTAAGTCGATATCAATGGCGCTAGGTGATCGGAATGTGTCCTTCGTACTGGATAATTTGACTGCTGTGGAACTCGAATCCGCAAAACAAAGTCTTGAGAAAGCACTAATTGATATCGATGACTTTCAAGATAGAAGTGCTTGATCATAGGCTGACCTACGAGCTAATGCCGATTGTCTAGTAAACGACGCCAGCAGAGTTACTATTGAGGACCAGTACCTAGCTTACCCACCCACGGTAAACAAATAGCGCACCAAACTCGTGGGCCTGGAAGTCGAACTCAAACTTTTTAACTCTTCGAGCCATTTCAATGAAACCCAATCCGGCTCCCGCAGAATCCTCGGGCGGACCGTCTTTCAAGCGCTGCCGATAGAGTTTTCTCAACTCCTGTTGATCTTTTACTGAGAGATCTACCAGCGTAGCCTCCAGTACATCTCGCTTAGACTCCGAGACCACATTAACGGCCTCAATGAGGAAACAGTCATCATCAAGAGATATGGCGATAGTGCCGACACTATCACCAGTGGACTTAGTCTTTTGATGCGAATATCTAATGATATTCTGAGCTTGCTCTATGAAAACGCCGAAAACTCTATTTGCAACAGCTTCCTCTGTCTCTTTGTCAGACAGTTGATGACGAACAGGATTCGCGATTGTGGTCAGCAAGTCTTCGGTCATGGGGCCCGAATAGCAGAAGAGCGTTCGACGGTTTTGCATGAAGGTATGTAAACCAACCGTGTCTTTGTTCGGACCCATAACCACATCCCCCTCTCACTAATCTAAGCAGTTTGCTCAACGTCAATTGGAACAAGCTCATAACTGCAACTCTCTAAGTCTTCTTGAAAGTCTTCACCTGCTTCCAACATCGTGTCGTCTTCGGTTCGATAACACCATTGAATTACAATCTCACGTCCAGCTTCTGCGGTTTCCTCCAGGTACTCGAAGAAATCAAAAAGGAACTTGGCCGATGAGCTGTTAAAATAATAAAGCTCAATCAGAACCTTAAACGTATCACTTCCGAGGCTCATTGACTCCTCCAGGGCCTCTAAAACTGGTCCAGACCATTCGGCTATATTCTCAGGGTAACACTCGCCTCTGATAGCACAGGATCGGGCCGTTAGTTCAACGTAGGGAGTCCTTTGAGTTTGTTCAAAAATCATGCTTGCTCCTCACTAGCGAGAGATTCGCTATTTAAACTGTCTGACTCGTTAAACGAAAAAGCCAACAGGGTTAGGTCATCACGAAACGGGGCACCGCCTCGATACAGATCAACGTTATTCATTATTTTTTCAACTATGTATCTAGGTGACCTATCAGTAGCCTGTTGCAAAAGTTTCAAAACACGTCGTCTACCAAAGGCAATAGGCCGCTCCTCAGGGCTCATCACATCGGTTATGCCATCAGTCAACATGACAAAGGAGCCACTTGGGTCGCTGATTTCGTGTGTCGAATACTGAAATCCCTCTTTCATCCGAGTGGAGCCGACTGATTTTCTGTCCCCAACTGTCTCGGTAGCACCATCAGTTTGTACCTGGAAAATCGAGGCCTTAGCGCCAGCGAACTCCAGCTTGCGGCTACTGCGATAGTAAATACAGACACCACCGTCGAAGCCTTCTTCGCTAGTGTTTTTCTGATCAGTCTTGCTCAAAGTATCTTTCAGCAGGCTGTTCACCTGAGACAAGTATTCTCCCGCGCTCTGATACTGATTGGGCGTGATTGCCTTGTCTAGATGGCTACGAGCAATGATCGACAAAAACGCTCCAGGCACACCATGTCCCGTACAATCGACTACCGCAATGTAAACCTTGTCTGGTAAATCTTTGATGAAGTAAATATCGCCGCCCACCAAGTCCCGAGGGCGCCATTCAACGTTTATGTCGATGTCGCCTGGATACGTTTTAGGAAGCAATGCGTTTTGTAGTTTCGCTGCGTACCGTATAGAGCTGTTTATCTCATCTTTTGCAACAACCAGCTCGTGAGTACGAGCATCGATTAGCGTAGCCACTTCATCCGACATCTTAGAAAACGCTTTAGACATAACCTCTATCGAGGCTCTTTCCTTCTCCTCGTCCGTACCCGATGACAAAGCGGTTCGCATGTCATCAATTTCGCGCATCAGCATGCTGCGAGCATCGCCCTCCAACTGCTCCGATAGAGCCGACATTTTTTCGAACATTATTTCATCTCGTTCGTCCCTTCGCTTAGCACGCTCTTTACGCTGGACCTCTGCATCAACACGATGTAGGCGATACTCATTAATCGCTTTCTGAAGCCGACCAACCTCATCGTTTTTGGAAGAGAACCAGCCACGCTGTAATTTGTGTTCACTCAGGTCACCTGCACCCATTCGCTCAAGTGCCGAAATCGCACCGAGAATACGATTGAAGGAGGTTGACGTAACGGCAAAAATCAAACCCAAGATCAGAAGTGCCATCACACCAAAGATAATCTGTGATTCACGTTCAGAACTTTTCAAAGCAGCCAATAGCTCACTCTGATCGTCAAATAAGAGAATCCGAAGCTCACTAGCACGAATACTTTTGCTTAGGGGAATAGACGATATTCGGGCCCCTAGCTCCTCGTTTATGTAGCTATATTCAAAAGTCTCATTGGCGGAGGCGTAGGAAAGACTGTCTCGAATCATCAAAGTCAACTCTTCAGTCCGTTCTTCCTGATAATAATCTCCAACAGTAAGTGCCGTGTCTCCCACCACCAGAGCAGTTTGAACCTCAAAGTTTTCCCCAAAAACCTCAAGGCTTTCCGTTATGTTACGCCCAAGAACAACAATGCCGATAGCTGACTCCGACTCATCAATAAGGGCAAACGACAGTGTGTCATTGATCGACACCGGTTTTTCTTCATCCAAGTCAGTAATCTGAACTACTCGCCTCGAAGAGCCCTCCTCGAGAGACCTAACAAACGATCCAAAATTCAAGAAATAGTCAGGTGACGCCGACTCAGAACAAGGATCGACTCCAATTACAAACAGACTTGACTCGCAATATAGCTGTAGCCCTCTATTGTCGTAAGCTATCGCGAAGGTCAGTTGTTCTGATTCAATCGGTCCCAAAAATACCGAAGACAGAAGATCGAAAACTTTATCGCCATCCTTCGCTGCAAATGCCTCAAATAACGGATTACCAACATCCTCAGTTAAAAATGGATCATCGGCGGAGAAATCCCAATACTCCACGTTTTGTTCAGAACCGTACAGCGGATCGTATACGTAGAGTTTGTCGGTAAACTCGACATCCATGTTGCTTATCCAAGCACTACTATGAGCGATTATGCTCTCTTGCGCACTGTAATCTCGATTTGCGGAATTTTGCTCCTGGGCGGAGAAAAAACTTGCACCGAACAAAGAAAGTATACCAATCATAATAATGCCAATAATTCTGGTTTTAATTTTCATGGACTACGTCTCTTTTGATCAGGTCAGATTGAGGATGTAGGTTGCGTGCAATCGCCCACTACTCCAATCGGAACGGCATTCGCATAGTAATGTCGGAGGCATACACTGCGCTCCCACCAAGGCTCGCCGGCTGGAATTTGAATTTCTTAATGTATTGCGTTGCCGCTTTATCAAAAACAAGGCGGGGTTTTGAGTCGGTTACTCTAAGATCAACCAAATCCCCTTGCTCGTTTACGTCAAAAGCAAGGACTACAAAACCCTCTACACCCAATCGCTGGGCTCGGCGAGGATATTTAAAAGGCGGTCTGGATTTAATAACAACCTTGACCAG
>CAJWEV010000028.1 GCA_913031575.1 uncultured Halieaceae bacterium
GTTCTGATCCCGGATTCGATGTTCGATCCCAGAGGTACTGAATGCCCGCCCACAACAACAAAAATAATCCGTAGTGTTGCCAGCTTATCCATCCCCCACCCGCTACCATCAAGCCCAGAATAATCGGCACAAGCATCAAGGCAAAGCGGCCATTACCCAGCACCTGACCCGCGTCCTTGAACGCCGTTGAAGTTGCCTTGATATTCGATTCGCGTGGTGTGTCGTCCTCGAGCAACACGAGGGCAATCAGCAGATTAATGCCAATCGCGATGGAAGAGAGTAAAAACACATGTTCCCAACTAATAGCCCTGACATAGCCTGCGATTACGGGACCAAGAAAGCCTCCCACGTTGACCATCATGTAGAAAATGCCAAAGGCCCTGCCACGATTATGCTCGTTAGCACTGCGGGCTACGGTGCCAACAACCAGCGGCTTGAAGATTGCCGCGCCCAGGGCAACCAACATGTAAACGAGAAAGAAGGGCCAGAATTGATGCACCTGACCTAGTAAGAAATAGCTCGGAGTCAAAATAGCAAATGCTATGAGAAACATCCGTCGATAGCCCATACGGTCACCTAGCGCACCAGTCACGACAGGAAGCACATACACAAAGAAAGGGATGATGCCTTGTAATACACCGCGCTCAGTGTCACTGAACCCGAGCCCACCCGCCTCCGGTGAGCTGCTCATATACAGGGACGACACCGTGAAGAAACCGTACCAAGCGATTCGTTCGAAAATCTCTAGCAGGTTAGCGATATAAAACGTTCGCGAAAAAGAATCTGTTCTAGGTGTGTTATTCAAGTTGCGCCACCTCCGCATGCGCAAAAATATAGCATGTGAAGGGGAGAGTGAAATCTGGATATGGTAGAGACTGATACAGGCGAGAGTATCAACACGAGCCCTTTATTTAAGAGATACCGTTTTTAACAGATACCGTCACTTGCTTCGAAGATAAGCTCATTAGGGTTCAGTCTTGGATGAAACCATAGACTAACGAGGCTTGTTCAGCCTATACGCGCAAAAACATTCAACTTCACCGCCGATAAGCTGTTTTGCCGGGTGGGAAAACGCTTGGATTGCCCGAGCAGCGCTGAACTTACCAAACCACGTCGGGTAGGAATAATAAGGATTATTAATTAGTCATGGATATCGGTGTCCCCCTTAAGAGCCTCGGGCCCGTGGATACGGACGAGCTTAGCAAGGCAATACTTGATCTAGACGAGCACGTGTGGCGAGAGGAGCAGATCCGTCAAAAGAAATATTCAGAAGTCCATTACAACACTGAGTCTGTCATTGCCGTATTCTGTGACCATGATAATTGGCCTAATATCGACGTCGTAAAAGGCGCAGGTTGGGCGCGGTTGGCTGGGTCCGCCCTGCCCGTTATGCACGATATTATTCAGAAGCACTATACCCCCGGTGGCACCATCATTAGGGCAATGGCCGCGAGACTAAAAGCGGGCACGACGATTCGACCACACACTGATCACCACGAATCCTTCCGCCACAGCCACAGGATCCACGTTCCAATAACGACTAACAAGAAAGTGCGTTTTATGATCGACGGGAGACCCTATCGGTTTGAGCTAGGCTGTGCCTACGAAATCAATAATCAAGCGAAACATGGAGTGATGAATGGCGGAGACGAAGACCGGATAACGTTTATATTTGATTATATTCCCGGGCGTTCGGTGTAACAGGAATCTATGCCACAACTAATTACCACCTCTGTTGTTCGCGGTAGTCACCAAGGCGAAAGTCATGGTGGAGTGTATCTGATCGATATCGAGGGAAATGAAATATTAAAACCCGTTGACTGGAACACCTTAGATATCGACTGGTCCGGGAGAGGATGGGACCGCGGTTTGAGAGGAATTGCGTTTCACAACGGCAAAATCATTATCGCTGCCAGCGACATGCTTCTCTTTTTCGATCAGCAATTCAATATCGTCGACTCGTTTAGCAACAAATACTTGAAACATTGTCACGAACTATCAATTCATGGCGATCACTTATTCGCAACCTCAACGGGTTACGACAGTATCTTGGGCTTCAATCTCACCACGAAAGAGTTTGATTGGGGACTCACCATCGTTAGTCGGGGAACTCTTTTTGGGTGCAAGCGCTTCGACCCTCGTGCCGATGATGGACCGCTCCTGCTCAATAAAATGCACATCAATAATGTCTTTTGCGACCAGGGAGGCATGTACATAAGCGGGCGACGAACAAAAGCACTTCTACGATTTGATGGTGAAAAAGTAAGTGTCATGACCACACTTCCGCTAGGTGTCCACAATGCACGCCCCTATCGAGGCGGCGTTTTATTTAATGACACTGAGGCAGATAGCGTCAGGTTTGAAGATCCTAATGTGCGCAGGGCCTGGCGGATTCCGAAGTTTGCCGAGCATAAACTCACCCACACGGATATTGACGACACCAAAATCGCGCGACAAGGATTCGCTCGAGGCTTATGCATCATTGACGAGGGGCATTTTGCCGTAGGGTCTTCGCCCTCCACAGTCTCTATTTACAACATGGAGAAGCAGCGCCCAAATCAAGTCGCCAATCTTTCCCTAGACATCCGTAACGCTATTCATGGGCTATCTCTTTGGCCTTACCCATGGCCTGATCAGTCAAGCTGAAGTTGGCTGGGACGCTGCGACGCAGGTAGGTCGAGTAAAACTGGCTCAAGGTAGTCAATCAACTCCTCTAGCTCGTCCTCATATCGGCGCCACAGGGCCACGGAACTCGAGTATATAGGCTGGCGGACTTGCTCTGAACTCGCCGTACGGACCGCGCGTTTATTAGTGTGAAAGTTGAGCATCGATTCTTCCATTTCAAGACCGCAATGTGCTGCGATCTGGTTGGCCTGAGTCTCGAGATCAGCAACCGTATGCTCGTAGTGGCACGTTAGAACTTTTCCGGGTAACACGGCGCCCCAGTGAGCCATCATCCGCATGTACTGGGAATAATAGTGCGCTAAGTCGTAGAGATCGTAAGAGAAGACTTGGCCACTCGCAAAAAGCTGCTTAAATGCTCCTAGACAACTATCTAGCGGATGTCGTCTCGCGTCGATGACCTTCGCATTCGGCAAGATCGTGTGTAAAAAACCAACAGCAGTAAAATTGTTGGGCATCTTATCAGTGAAAAAAGAAAACCCAGTCCGATGCTTCAAGGTCTGCTCAATATATTCCTCTCCAATGCCCCGCACCTGATGAGGTAAGAGCTCGTGCATGACTTGCGGATACTTAATACCGTCCGATCGATTTAAACCGGATTGCGACGCCGCCCTCAAGAGATAATGAAGTTCGGCTGTGCCCTCCACTTGCGAGTGACTCGCCAAAATCTGCTCGAGCAACGTTGACCCCGAGCGAGGGAGTCCTACGATTAAGATCGGTGAGCCGTCCTGGCACCCCCAGCCCTCTCGTTCAGCGAAAAACTCTTTAGTAAAAACATCTATGATCCGGTCATTCGAGTCCTGAAATTCAATTGGATCATATTGAACTCGGGATCTCTTCTTACTGTTTCCGAGATAGTAATATTCGAAGGCTTTTGAATACTCTTTGCGGTCCTCATAGGCCTTACCCAACGTAAATGCGAAAGCAATTTCGGACTCCGCCTCCTCCTCGCCCTTGGTGTCAGTCAGCATCTCCAACGCTGACTCCATTTTCGCAACTTCATCGTCACCAAAACGAAACGTTTTTAAATTTGCCAGACTCCAATAAGCCTCACCAAAGTCCTCTTTCAAGCCAGCACAGGATCGATAGGCATCAATTGCCTCTTCTTGTCGACCCACGGTCTTCAGCGCGTGCCCCATGCAAAGAAGCGCGGGAAAGTAATTAGGCGCGATTGCGAGTGATCTCTCCAAATACTCGACGCACTTTTCCAACTCACTGGCTTTCAAAGCGTTAACCCCCATCCGCTCGAGTATGTGGGGTGATTGAGGCTGCAGCTCTAGGGCGCTCGCGTACGCCGACTCAGCTGCAGCAAAGTCCTGCTGCTCGGATAGAGCTGCACCAAGATTAACCCAAGCCTTCCAGAAGTCAGGCTGCAGATCTACGGCTCGCCTGAAGCACGCAGCACCCTCATCGTATTGTTCCAACCTTACGCGCAAGACGCCCAAAAGCCTCAAGGCATCGACATCATCGGGGTGTTGGCGTAAGACCTCTTGGTAGATAGCTTCTGCGCCGGTAAAGTTGTTTTCGTTTGCCAGTCTCAATGCTTCTGCTAATTGCTTCCGTCGCGGATTAGCCTCTAATGAGTCAGCTAGCGCGCGCTCAGCTTCTGAATGTCGTCCAGCCATGGTTAACAGCTGTACGATCCGCTGACGAATACGTTCCGCGTCCGGTGACTGTTTTACAGCCTTTTGTAAAAGGCTGAGCGCGGGGTCTAGTTCTCGCAAGGACAGATGAACATCCGCCAGGTCCTCCAAGGCGCCCGAGTTTTCGGGAGCTATACGTAAAGAGTGAACCAGTCTGGCTTTAGCGTCTCCAAAACGGCGTTGCCGAGCAAAGCTAATACCTTGCATCCGCAACAGATTGGGATCATTGGGGTACAGTGCCAGCGCTGTCAGCAGAGTCTGGTCTGCAGATTCGAATGCCTCGTTTTTTATAAACGCTGAAGCTTGATTGAACGCCTGAACTGGATCGAGCATTTTACGAGTCGGGACTGTCCTCCGGTCGATACAGTATAGCCCGAGTGTGAATCAGACCAATCACAGAGTGCGTCACGGCCAACATCATTTGAGGATGCTAAGCCTAGAAGCCGTACCAAATCCCGAACGTAACCTCTCGTGGGCGTATCGTGTACGCACGCTCATCCCCAAAGCGTGGAGCAATGAACGTGAGTGGACGCTCGTCAAAAAGATTGTCAATCCCAAACCATGCAGACCAATTCCCCTCATCTGGCTCTGCATAAAAATAGAGCGAGGCAATTTCATAGGACGGTTGCACCGAAATCGGTGAACTACTAGCACCAAAGAGTGATACTGAAGCACTGGTTCCGTTGACTGAGTCATCAACGAAGTTGTAGTCAAAGCGAGCCGACCCCGTAACGCCAGGCCAGAAATCTAAATCGCTGTAGTACTGCGCGCTTGCGAATACTTTCCACTCGGGAACCGCAGGAAGTTTATCTCCCGCCACGGCCGCCACGACGGCCCCATCGGCAAAGGTCACCGTGTCGTCAATGGTCGCATCGATGTTAGTCGCAGCCAGAGACAATTCCAGCCGCTCTGTTGCCTTGAATGCGATTGTTCCTTCGAACCCATCGATTGAAGCGTTACCCGCATTCAGATTCGCATTTCCCGCGATAGGCACTGAGGTGAGTAGCTGGTAGTCCTCCCAATCCATTGAAAATAGCGTCGCGTTTGTCAACAGACGCCCATCCATCCATGTCGCTTTCCCACCAATCTCCATATTTTTCAAAGTATCCGGCGCGGTCGCAACAGGTAGTCCTAGAGCAGCCGCAGCGGGACGCTGTCTCACTGTACCGTTAGGCGTACCCAAGCGCATGCCCTCGGAATAAGTGGCGTACAAGAGTGCATCGTCTGTCGGCGTCCATGAAACGTTGAACCTGGGACTGATATCTCTTGTTTTTTCGGTAACGTCAAAATCATCAAAAGGCGCACCAACGTAGAGCGAGTTTTCACTCACTCGCCTGTCGGCCTCAAACCATCTACCTCCCCCGGTTACGGTCAAAGCATCAGTGAGTCTGTAACTCACCTCTGCAAATACCGCTTTGGTCTCGGTATCCTGCCATTGCCCATTTAATGAATTGCCAGGCAAGCCGTTATAACTAAGACCTGAGCGATATCCTTGATCGAACCAGTCATTGGTAGGAGCTACTCCGTAATACGTGAAGACAGCGCCTTGCCCGCCATTTATGGCGAAATCATCGACCGATGAAACATAGTCCCAATCGTTGTTGTTCTTTTCATAAAACGCACCAATCAGCCAATTCAACTTATTGGTGCCTGTGTCCTTTGATACGAGACGTATTTCTTGCGCGAAAGATGAAATCTCTTGATCGAGTGAAATGAGACCCGTGGGGTTAGCTCCGAAGTCGTATGCACTGACAAAATTATAGCAATACGCCGTGTAATAGCAGGTGTAATAATCAAGGAAGGAACGAGTTCCCGTGTAGTACTCAGCCAAGTCCAGCCCATTTGTACGGTACTGCGTCATATACGCTGTCGAGTCTAGATTGTAATCAATCGTGCGCTCATGGGTCCCGCCAGCAATCGTCAAATCAGCAAACCCGAGATCACCTTGAATCGTGAGCGACAGGTTGTACCACTCGTCTTTGCGTCCTTCCTCTTTAAACTTGACGGTCTTCAGATCACCCGCGCGCGGATTAAAATCAAACTGTCCATTTTCGGTATTCTGGTAAATCAGCCCTGCATCAACAGTCCAATCCTCATTAGGCTGCCAGCGAACGTATACCCGTCCGCCCTGCACGGTCCAGTCGTTGACGTTCTTCTTAACGCGATCCGCGTTATCACGGTCAACACTGCCAGCTGCTCCGTAATTGGAGCCACTTTCCTCTGAGTAGAATTGCGTATTACCCAATACGTTATCAATGTAGCCACCCTCTTCCTCATGAAAACCCACGAGCCTGATGGCCAATTCATCCGGGATAACCGCCAAGTTCAGCACACCACTGAGATTGTAGGCGGGATCACCCTCGGCCAGATAACCTCCCTCTACCATGACCGACCCCGAGGTCTCTTCTGTATCGGGCTTATTGGTTACGATCTTCAAAGTGCCTGACTGCGACCCGGCACCGTAGAGTGTCGGCTGAGGCCCAGAAAGCGCTTCCAGTCTCTCGATGTCATACAGTCGAACATCAGGATTCTGGCCGTCCCGAGTGATAGGTATCTCGTCTAAATACAATGTTGATGAACTGATGGTGTCGAAGCCACTAGGCTGCGAAACCGCGCCACGGAAGACAATCGTTGTCGCTCCCGGACCCGACGTACCGAAGGTGACGCTGGTGAGGTCTCGCGAGTAGTCCTCAAAACCTTTGGCCATGCTCTCGCGAAGTTCGCGCTCATCTAATGCTTGAATGTAAAGCGGAACGTCTTGAACGTCCTGCTCTCGCTTACGAGCGGTGACGATCGTCTCCTCGAGTGCCTGAGCGCCAGCCTCCCTGGCCGCTGGCGCCATCGCGGCGGCGACACTCAAGGCGAGACTAAGTGGGACAAATGAGCTTTGCTTGGACTGCGTCATGACGTTTCCTTCGCTTATATTGGCCTTACGTTCAAAAACTGGACAAAAATGAAATAAAAAACCTCCGCGCCTATAGGGGGGCGAGGAAAGCTTAATATTTCAGCTGCCTTCGCGCGGCGCCAGCATCAACAGGGTCCGCACGTTGCTCATCATCGCCAATAACATCGAAAAGGATTCACCTACCGGCTTCCCTTAGCGCCAACCAGCCACGAATGCAGAAAAAAGGACAATGCCATACCAACAAAAATTAAGATGGCTGAAACCAGCGCACGATAGGGCATATCGACCGACCAAACCTTTTCATATTCCAACCAATAGTGCAGGAACAGGGATCCCGCCCAAGGCGTAAGCGAAATAAAAATAACAAACCACTTCCGAATCATTGCTCCCCCTTTGGACTCTCAACGCTACGTGTCCCCGGCTTTACCCACGCTCACGAGAGTGCACCATCATTGCTCTCGTAACCTGATCAAAACTTCCTCTCTAAACTGCAAGATAGCCTCAGGCCAGAGTGAGGTCTATTGCATCCTATCGGGGCGAAAGACATGATGCAGATCGAGTGGAATGTTATATCCCGATCGTGAGATGACTATCTATCGGCAGGCCGAGGGTTACTAACATGACGAAAAACACCAGTGTCTTTCGTGACAGACGATTAAATGGTTGGCCACTTTTCTGGCTACTCACCATACCCATGTTGGGCTTCATGGCACTCGCGGTGTTGCAACACGATCTCACCGCGCCCGAGGATATATCGTCGCTGATTGGTTACTCTGTCCGTTGGGCCGTTCCGTTTATTTTTTGGGTCACCGCCGCTTCAGCGATGCCGATTATTTTTCCTTGCGAGTTCAGCCAATGGTGGCGCCGAAATACCCGCTATACCGGCTTGGTTTTTGCGGTAGCGATGGGCTTTCAGGGGCTGTTCATCTTTTTGATCTCGGGCGCCCATGCAGACTACTACTACGGGGAAATTTATTATTTGAGGGATGAACTAGAGGGAACCAGTGGATACATTTTTCTCTCGGCAATGGTGTTCACCTCATTCAAATTCGGTCGCCGATTGCTGACCGCTGTCCAGTGGAAGACATTGCATCGATCGGGCGTCTATTTTCTCTGGGCGTATCCCTTCAGTGTCTATTGGTGGAATCTTTTCTATTATCCCTACGAAAATGCTGGCTACAGCAATGAATATTATGACTACCTGTTTTACACCCTGGGATTCTTGGCATTCGCCGCACGAATTGCTGCCTGGACGAAACAGAAAATGCGGGTTCGTGCCCAGTCATCCAACGCGTCAGCTTCGAGTGGACAACGAATTGCGGGGCAAGTGGTCATTGCCCTAGGACTGGCAATGGCGGTGAGTGGACACATTTGGTATCCCAATGTTTCTGATTTTTTCTATGCTGAGATATGGCCGACCGCAATTGTGTCGTTCCAACTTTGGCTCCCCTTTTGGCCTCTGGAACCCTTTATGCCGCTTATTACGATCGGAATCGGCGCATGGCTGATGACGCTGGGACCCGCACAGTCGCCCCAGAGCAGGGGGGCTTCGCGAGAAACGCCCTCTTTTGACGAGCAACCCGCTCGCACTTGACCGATGGCGCAGACGTTGTTTCCTTATTGGGACATAAGCTTATTGAGACACAGACTTACGAAAACGCAGTGTCATTCGGTTTGACTCGCCGATAGCACGGTATGACCTCAGGACAGCCTCGCTCTCTGCTGGCTCCAGTGTGGGCATGAGACGCCAAACATACTCATCCTCGCTTGGCCGGTCTTTGGGGTTGAGATTGATATCAGAACTCGCCTCTAGGACGAACCCAGCAGCCTGAACGGTATCGATGACAAAAGATAACTTCAAGTAACCATTTGCACCCGAGGCCCATTCATCCGAATGCGTCTCTGGTCCCATGTGCTGCACCACCCCCAAAACACCACCGGGCTTAAGGACTCTTAATGCCTCGTTAAGTGAATCCGTCAAGAAGCCGCCTTCCGCCTCGAAATCAACCAAATTATGAAGTGACCTAATGAACAAAAAGCAGTCAACGGAATTAGTCAGATCAGCTGGAAGTGTGCCGAGGTTATAACCGCTAACCGAGGCGCCCTCCTCCAAAAATTGAGCTGGCCACTGCTCGCCCCAACTCGCCTTTGCGAGCAACTCCTCATCGGAATAATAGTCAAACAACGGATAGAGCTCGAGTGGGTAATCGGCACCGATAAGGTGTCCTTTCGCACCCAGGTAAGATTGAAGAATGTGGCTGTACCAGCCTGAACCTGGATCCGTTTCTACAACAGTGTCACCAGGCTTAATACCAAAGAATAAAAGTGTCTCAGCCGGGTTGCGCGCAGGATATCGTGCTTTGACCTCATCTGGCTGTGATACGAGCGACCTCTCCAAAGACCTCAGTTGACTGTCATCAACAACCCTATCACCGGATGCTGTCGCACTCTCAGTGATATTGGATGTAAATAAGGTCATGACGGTCGTCAACAAACAGAAAAATACCAACTCGGCACGGCGTCGCGTAACCCCAAATGAGGTCATCAGTAGTGAAGCCATTTAATATCTCCTTGCGCTGTCTATGGATACATCACTGCATAGCTACCCCAATACTTGGCGCGAAGACTTTGAGCTTATACGCCGGTATAGCAATCCAATCCCAAAAGCCGATAGATTAACGGCGTTGCGGTTCAAATAAATCCCGCATGAGCGTGACTCGTTTACCTGCCAACGGGGACATAGAGTGGTTGAGCCACACAAAAATCGACATGAGAGGGGAAACATCAACGCTGTTGGCTTTTTATCGCCTTATGTTGCGTAATTACGGCGTAACCACAGGGCTACTCGGTACAAAGCGGAAGGTGACTTCTGGAAAATAGACGAAAGGGAGCATCTATTGTGAAAGGCTACGATGTTAACAACGACAACAGTGACGACCGCGGTGCCCGACAAGTTAAATCAACCGTTTGCCCACTGGATTGCGCGGACACCTGTTCCATTGATGTAACTGTGGAAAACGATAGGGTCATCGAGGTACGAGGTGGCGCCGGAAATCCCTTTACCCGTTCAAAACTGTGCTCGAAAGTCGTCGCCTCTTTTCCCTTGCAAGTGCACGATAATCTCCGCGTCCTATACCCACAAATAAAGCGGAAAACCTTAGCGGGCTGCCATTTCGAACGCATCTCCTGGGAAGATGCCATCTCAATAATTTACGAAAAATTTACCGCGACCAAACAGCAATGGGGAGGAGAGTCGATCGCCCCACTCTTCTACGGCGGTCCCATGGGGCTTCTCGCCGGCGGCACTATGGACAAACGATTTTTCCACAAACTTGGTGCTAGCACTGTAGACGCAACGACCCTATGCGCGGGCACATCTGACGCAGCATGGGAGTCTGTTTTTGGCGAAGCCGGCGGCATCGACTTCGAGGAAATCAAACACTCCGATCTCATCATCGTCTGGGGAAACAACATCACGACATGCAACCTGCACCTCACAAAGATTATCAGGGAGGCGAAAAAAGCAGGGAGTGCGCTCATTGTTGTTGATCCTAAACGAATCCGCATAGCAAATGATGCCGACTTACACGTACCACTGCTTCCCGGCACTGACGTCGCTTTTGTTTATGGCGTTATCAACCTTCTTCACAAAAGAGGAGGTTTGGACGAGGCCTTTATCGCAAATCATTCAGTGGGATTCGATGCTTTTCTGAACGAAGCGCGTAAATTTAGCTTGGAGCGCACTGCGGAAATTTGTGGGATCGAAAGCAGTGTGATCGAGCAGTTTGCGAGGCTGATTGCAGCGCGTCGCCCAAGCGCCATGAGTATAGGCGTAGCGCCCGAGCGCAACCGTAATGGGAGTGCTTGTGTCCGCTCCGCTCTGTTGCTGATGGCAGCCACTGGGAATATTGGTCCCAAAGGTGCCGGAGTGTGCGAGACCTCGCGGTTCTTCCCTCTGGGGGGAGACCATCTATCCAGATCCGATTTATGCCCCGCGGGCACCCGCGAAATCAATGTCATGGACATACCGCGATTGATCATGGACCCCGGTGATGAAACACCCGTAAAGGGCGTGTTTATCTACAACCACAATCCTGTGGCTGTGCACCCCGATGCAGAAGCGATGAAGCAAGCCCTCGAGAGTGATAACGCGTTTGTGGTAGGTAGCGATATCTCCATGACAGATTCGATGCTGTGTTGTGATCTTGTGCTCCCCGCACCAACACACTTCGAATACGGTGATGTATACAAAGCTTATGGACATCGTTATTTGCAACGCTCTGAAGCAGCCATATCACCTCAAGGCGAGTCCATTACCAACATGGAGTTGTTTCGACGCTTGGCAAGACGATTTGGTTTTCAAGAACCATGTTTCGCTGACGAGGATAAGGACCTCATTCAGCAAGTTTATGAAAGTGTTCCCGACAAGGCTTTAATCGACCAGTCACTCGAGCGTGCCGTGGACATGGCCCAATGGGCGGAGCCGAGCATGTTACGGGATGACGACCGAAGCGAGTCAACTTTCAAAATTCGGTTTTACGACGAGCATCTCGAGAAGGTCTGTGGTCAGGGTGTTCCTAAATATGCCCCACTTAGCAGTACTCGTGAATTTATTCTGGTCAGTCCTGCGTCAGAGAAAAGGATTAATTCGACATTTGGCGGCTTGTCGCAGCAGAGCACAGATTTAGTTTGCGAGATTCATCCTAAAGATGCGTTGAAGCACGGTGTGACTGATGGTGATCTGGTGAGACTAAAAAATAGCTTTGGTGAAGTAGTGTTAGCGGCAAAAGTGACGTCAAATGTGCGACGTAAGACCATCTTTGTTCCTAAAGGTGCCTGGCTAAAAGATTCAGCAACAGGGATGACGATTAATGCATTGATCCCAAGCGATCGAGAGCCGCTGATAGGCGGGGCTTGTTACTACGACTGCACAGTAGATATCCAACTGGCTGGTTAAATCCCTCAGCACTAAACCATTATCATTCAGGACCAAATAGACCAGCAATCCATTCGTATAGGCGCGGTCGTTACCCCCTATCGACTTGCTTAGAGTCTTCACCATTGCATACAGTGAGACAAAAATTGACCCAGCACGACACCATTATTATAGGCGGCGGACACAATGGACTGATCTGCGCCACACTGTTGGCAAGGGCAGGCCAGAGAGTCGTTTTGTTGGAGGCCAATCGCAACCTTGGGGGTCTTGCAGCTACCCGCGAGTTTTTCTCCGGGTTTAATGCCCCTTTAGCCAGTACGCTCTACGCGATGCCAGAGAAAATAGTGGCTGAATTACAGCTGGATCAACATGGCTATACGCCATCCAGCCAAACTCTAGATCTCATCGCACTGTCCCGAAATGAGAACCCAATTCACATAAAAGCCGACACAATTGGCGGCGCAGAAGTGGGAGAGAGCACCAGCTACGGTGACTATCAATCGATGTTGAGAACATTTGCTAAAGCGCTCGCACCATTTTGGTCGAAAACGATGCCTGCGATTAGCGACAGGAAGCTCTCTTCACTCGCCACCTTTGGGCATTTAGGCATAAAACTTCGAACGATGGGCAGGGCTGATATGTTGGAGTTCTTCAGGGTTGCCATGCTGCCAATGCGCGATCTTGTAGATGAGTATTTTAAGAGTGAGTCTCTGCGGGCGGCGCTTTGTTGGGATGGCTTGGTGGGCACTTCGATGGCGCCTCGCTCGCCAAACCAGTCCGTCATTACCGTACTTAGCCGCATGGCAGGTTCACACGGCGGTTTACACACAATTCCCTCTCAGGGAATGAGCAGCTTAATATCGGCACTTGAAAGTGCGGCAATTGCCGCTGGGGTAGAAATACGCACCGAGACACCCGTATCAAAGGTGATCGTAGGCGGCGACGAGCACGGCCAGCAAGTGGATGGTGTGCTCTTGGCGAATGGCGAGACCATTCGTGCCTCTCGCGTTGTGTCGAGCGCCGATCCGAAAACGACATTTTTGAATCTAGTGGGTGCTCCGGCACTGGAAATTGAGTTTACGAATCGTATTCGGCGTCTGCGCACGAAAGGCTATGTTGCTAAGCTCAATTTGGCATTGAGCTCCCTCCCGAAATTTAAGGGACTCGACGAGCCAAACGGCCGAATGATCACAGCCGACAAAATGGATGATCTCGAATTCGCGTGGGACAGTGCCAAGTACGGAGAGATACCTGAAACGCCTGTCATGGAAATCGTCATCCCAAGTCTGCGAGCAAGGGGTTTAGCACCGGAAGGAAAGCATGTATTGAGCGCCAACGTAATGTACATACCCGGGCAGATAAGCGGCGGGTGGACAGCGGCAAAAAAGCAGGAACTCCTCAGTCGATTAATCGCCATTCTGGACCTACACGCACCGGGCTTGAGCACGTTAGTAGAGCATGCCGAATTGCTAACACCCGAGGACATTCAAAATGAGTTTAATGTGAGTGGCGGACACTGGCATCATGCGGAGCCATCAGTCGATCAACTCCTGATGATGCGGCCTACATACGAAGCGGCCCAATACGCTACGCCGATCCCGGGCTTATATCTGTGTGGGGCGGGCAGCCATCCCGGTGGAGATATTAGTGGCAACGCGGGACGAAATGCCGCTAAGGCCATCCTGTCATGAGTAAAACCTACGATGCGATCATCATTGGTGCGGGTCATAATGGTCTAACCGCCGGGGCTTACCTTGCAAAGGCGGGTCTTGACGTCCTTGTAGTTGAAAAAAATGACTACATAGGGGGCGCTGCTGTCACACGGGAAATGCACGAAGGGTGGTTTTACTCAAGTTGCTCCTATGTCTGCTCAATGATGCGACAAGCCATACACCGAGATCTGGATCTGACCCGCCACGGGTTACTTTTGGTGCCCTACTTGGGCACTGTGAATTTCAGTCACAGTGGCGATAGAACATTAATTGATTACACCGATGAAGAAGCAGCCTATCTCGAATTGCGACGGCACTCGGTTCACGACGCTGATGCTATGTCGCGTTTCCAAGCTGATCTCGGGCGATATGCGCAATTAATTCGCAAAACGCTATTGCGGACCCCACCTGACCCCAGCTCATTTAAGCCACGAGACATTATGGAGACGCTTTGGCTAGCGAAGCAGTTTTGGAACTTAGGGGAGCGAGAGCTTTACGAATACATTCGCTTCTTTACGATGAGCGCCGCTGACTTCCTTGAGGACTATTTTGAGGACGATCTTGTTAAAGGTGCTATGGCGAGCCCCGGCATTATAGGCACGGCGCTGGGGGTGATGTCGCCAGGCTCGGCGTATATTTTATTGCACCATGTCATGGGTGACGTCGATGGGAATGTCGGCGCATGGGGACTCGCCAGAGGCGGTATGGGCGCGATATCACACGCGCTTGCTAGTGCGCTGAAAGAGTTTGGCGGAGAAATCAGAACCAGTGCCGGTGTTCAGCAAATCATTGTAAAAAATGGGGCTACGGTGGGCGTTGCACTGGAAAATGGAGATGAGATTTACGGGAAAAAGATCGTATCAAATCTCGACGCGAAACGAACTTTTACGAAAGTAATGGACAAAAACGACGTGCCTCCAGCCATCCTCAAGCGCGCCGAAAATTTCAAAATTCGCGGTTCATCCGGAAAGGTCAACATCGCCCTGAGTGGCATGCCCAAGTTCAATAACGTTCCTGACAATCGCTATATTAATCGTGGTGGACAGGGATTTACCGGGTCGTTGGAGGTCATGGAGCGGGCATACGATTGCTGGAAGCGCGGAACGTGGTCTGATGACCCTTTTATTGAGGCGGTTATTCCTTCTGCATGGGATCCTACGGTGGCCCCAACGGGTTGCCACTGGATGTCAACGTTTATTCAATACTGTCCACCCGAGCTTGCAGATGGACCTTGGACACCGGAAAAGCGCGACGCTTTTGGCGATACGGTAATTAACAAGATCGAACGTTACGCCCCTGGCTTTAAAGATCTTGTCGTTCATAAGGAAGTGAGAACACCCTTTGAAATCGAGAACGAAATCGGCCTTACAGAGGGCAATATTTTTCAGGGTGAATTAACGATCGATCAGCTACTTTTTAACCGACCGTTCCCCGGTTATGGTCAGTATCGGATGCCACTCAAAAACATGTACATGTGTGGCTCATCCACTCACCCTGGAGGAGGCGTGTCCTCAGCATGTGGAGCGAACGCTGCACGGGAAATATTGCGAGATCTTCGCGAGAAAAATACGGTGCCAGAGGATGATTTCTATGACGAATAATCCAGATCGTCTTCGCCAAAATTCAACAGACCCCTACGCCGGCGAACGACTAAAGCTCAGTTATTTTCACGAGCGACAGGCGCCACTAAACCTGCGGGATGCTTGGTCTGCTTGGAATGGTTTTAAGTTCGCGGACTACTATTACGACACGGACTACGAATATTTTTGCATTCGTAATACCTGCGGAACCTATGATATTTGCCCGATGCAGAAGTACATCATCGACGGCCCAGATGCGCTAGCGATGCTTGATCGAATGGTCACAAGGGA
The DNA here is from genome assembly GCA_913031575.1 of uncultured Halieaceae bacterium. Taxonomy (GTDB): domain Bacteria; phylum Pseudomonadota; class Gammaproteobacteria; order Pseudomonadales; family Halieaceae; genus Luminiphilus. Next base: position 15,750 of record CAJWEV010000028.1, read on the forward strand.
TCTGACGAAACTCGGTGTTAACCGCGTAACTTACTGCGGTTGGTGTAACGATTCGGGCCGCCTCATCGATGACGGAACTATTTTTAGACTGAGCGATGAAAAGTTCATGCTCACCTGTGGTAGCCCCTGTATTGCATGGTTGAGAAAAAGCAGTTTGGGCTTTTCAAACCTTGAAATTACAGAAGCGACGGAAGACTTCGCCGCGTTATCCCTTCAGGGACCAACGAGTTTCGCCACATTGAAAGCGATGGGACTGGGGGAGGTAGAGCAACTCAAGCCTTTCAATCTCATACACCTCCCCTTTCAAGACGGTGAAATCATGATCTCAAGAACAGGTTTCACGGGGGATTTAGGTTATGAGCTGTGGGTAGAACCAAGGCTGGCCCTACCTATGTGGGACGCACTTTATGAAGCCGGAGCCAACTATGGCATCCAGCCCTATGGTGAAGCGGCGACCAACATGGCTCGTCTAGAAGCCGGATTTCTGATGCCCTACATGGAGTTTAACGAAGCATTGAAAACGGTGAATTTTGAATACGATCAGACCCCCCTAGAACTCGGGCTCGGTTGGTTAGTCGATTTCAAGAAGCCGCACTTCAATGGCAGAAGAGCGCTCTTGAGACAGAAGAACGAAGGATTAAAAGTAAAACTCTTAAAGCTCGATATTGAAGGCAACAAAGTTGCTGAAGAGGCCATACTTTATAATGACGAGAAGCAATCTCGAGAGATAGGCTATGTAACTTCCGCCATGTGGTCTCCGGCAGTGAAGGCGAATATCGCCTTCGCAATGGTTGACGCCAAAGCGGCCAACGGCGAAATCTGGGCCGAGATTTATTACCAAAGAGAATTGCGTCAGCAAATGAAAATGGCGCGGTGCACAATTAAAGACAAGCCCTTTTGGGTTCATCCGCGCGCCCGACAAACACCCCCTAGCTTAACCTAGGGATCAGTGGGCTGGCTCAATAACGCTGTCAGCACTATCGGGGTGATTGGCTTCGATTTCATCCCTCCAGGCCGATAGATTCATACCAATAACCATAAAGCCTAGGATCCATAGCGCCTGATCCCAGGCAAAGACATAGTGACCTAACGTTACCCAGTAGCCGGCCACTGACCAAAGAACCCCGTAAAAAATCGCCTTACTCGCTCGAATAGATCGCATTAAACGCCCACGCGTCACACCTCGATCTTGTAATCGAACCATGAGCTCCGTTAATCCTAAAATTAACAGCCAAACAACGACCTCGATGAAATCTGACCACGCAAGCCCCCATTCGGTTTTCCATCCCTTGGGATCAGTTATCAACTCGTTTTTATCGAACTGGAAATACTCTCGCCCGGTAGCGAGCGACTCACAAGTCTCTGTCGTGAGGTCCCAGTATTCGAGATTATGGGTGTAGCTCAGCTCTTGGCCCGCGAGCGAGCATAAGTCAACATCAGTGTGGTGGACTCGTTCCGTTTGCAACTTATACAAATAGTCTCCAAACGCAAAAATTGTGTGACCAATGACGAGAACACATAACAATCGAAGAGCTTGCATTGCCTGGACGCGACGTTGGGTAAAGGCATCGTCTGATAAGACATAAGTCTCGAGCTCAAAAAGCATTAACAGCAGCAACCAAGCCGCCACGTCGAGGGTTGTTGCAAAAGCCGAGGTCCAGTCAAACCAAGTCCAGCTGGTATTAACTGTATGGATCATTCGCACGAGATCATTGGTGACGTAAACAAGAAAGTTGATAAACAGGAGCGAATAAACAGCAAGCTTAAACCACTGCTTAGGGGGGACCCGCCGAAAGCCAGAAATCTTTTTTTGCGCGTTTACAGCTGCCTCTGCTGCCCCATTCATACATCTTCACCCAGTTGATGTACCGTAGTCCACATACTCTGCTGTGCTAACAATATCTCTCCCCTCTCTCATACATCTACGATCGTATACGTTCGAAGTGGCTACGGTAATAGCAAGGAGCGCACTACCTCTGAATTGAGATACCAGTAGCGCATCACGACGAAGGCTGTGTAATCGCCCGAGCACCTGCCACGGCGTCCTCACTTTGGCCTAGATACAGGCGCTCGATTACAAAGGCGGCGAATACGTATTACCCTACACGCTAGGACTCACCACTACCCGCAGGAGGCATAATTGGTGAGAGGAGAAAATGTTATTACGGGAGACACGTTTGGGATCACCCGATGATTTTGTGAAGAGCTATGTGGCTGCATGGAATAGCCAAGACGCGCCAGCGGTAGCTGACCACTTCAGTGAAAACGGCACCTACATAGACCAGGGGGATGCGCGCGTACTGACCCGCCAATCTCTAGCGGAACACCTGGTAGACTATTTCAGCGATGACAGTTATCGATATGAAGTCGTTGGGGATGTGCTGTTTAGTGATAAAGCGATTGCCTTCCAATATCGTGTAGTGCCTTTAGACCCCAGTGAAGATTTACAAGGTTGGGGTGGTGCAGAATTCATTGAGCTTGATGGGGTACTTGCGACACGAATAAGCGATTACTACCGCATTCCTGGTCGTCGAGGCCTCTCAAACGCCGGTAAGAGCTACGCGAAGTCAGGTCTCAATGATGAAGCCATGGAAATGCTGCTTCAGTCCTTGAAGACGGTAATGGAGGTTGACGAAGCCTTCTTAGATCCTGATTTATCCTTACCAAAATTGGCCGAGCGGCTAAATACATCGGTCAACCATGTCTCACAGGCCATCAATGCCGGACATTCGATGAGCTTTTTTGATTATATCAATCGATTTAGAGTGGCCGAAGCAGCCAAGCTTCTTCGGCAAAAAGAATGTCAATTCCCGGCGATACTCGACGTCGCACTGTCAGTAGGGTTCAATTCTACGTCGACGTTTTACACAGCCTTTAAAAAAGCGACCGGTCAAACTCCGGCCCAATACCGGCGGGCGCATTCAGGATAACGTGGGTATGCTCATCCCTTCTGTTCTCCGGAGAAATGACACCCGTGATAAACGCATTTCCAGATTGAACATTCTCGCACCCCCTTTGCCGGGTGATTTCTTCAATAAAAATAGCGTGTGGGTTGCAGTCAGTTCAACGTTGTCCTGCGTGCTATTTGCCGTTTCCGTACTCTTGTCAGCAACGCCTGTCTTGGCGAACCCGCATCAACAGGTGGCAGACCTACTCATTAAAAATGGCAGGATCTTTACAGCCAATCCACAATCACCCTGGGCGCAGGCCATTGCGATTACAAACGGAAAATTCTCCTTTGTGGGAAATAATAAAGATGCCCCCCCTGCTGCGGAGGTCCTCAACGCAAGCAATCGACTAATAGTACCTGGGCTGATAGACAGCCACGCGCATCCCGGATATGTCGATGTGGAAGCATTTCTCTTTGTCGAAGGTGATACGCCCGAGGCATTGCTAGCATCAGCTAAGGCCGTGGCTGAAAGACATCCAGAAAAAGAATGGTTACGACTTTGTTGCTGGCCAACCGATATGTTCGTGCGGGGCGACGAAGGCCCAAAAAGGCAAGTGCTGGATGCCGTACTTCCCGATAGACTTATTTGGTTCGAGAGTGAAACTGCACACGATTTCTGGCTGAACTCCAAAGCACTTGAGCGCCTTCGCATCGATAAAAACACCCCAGATCCCAAGCCTGGTATGGCTATCTATGTGAGAGATAGCCATGGAGACCCAACGGGATGGATTAAGGAGGGAGCTGGGGTCCAACATTTGTCTTCAACGTTTCCCGTTGTGGAAAAACCGCATCGCGCAAGGCATCGAGCGAGCGTTGCTAAGACATTACAAACCCTTAGCAGCCATGGCGTAACAGCGGTTTTTGATGCAGGCAATAAAGGATTTGGGGATCTTACTTACTCAGTGATCTCCGAACTCGATAAGAATGGCGAGTTGCCTTTACGGTACTTTGGAACCTATCAGATTTTTACGCCAGATCGAGCCCGAGCCGCTGTTGCAGAAATAAAGCGATTCAGAAAGGAGTTTGGTAGCGAGCGTCTCCAGTTTAATTCAGTCAAAGTTTTTATGGACGGGATAAATGCTAACCGCTCTGCTTCTTACCTTAGTCCCTACGTAGGGAGTACGTCGTCAGTCAACACGTTACTAACCGTTGAGGAGTTAGCTGATTTACTCATAGAGCTACACCACGCGAAATTAGATCTTCACGTTCACTCGATTGGAAGTCGCTCCGCGAGAACTGTTCTTGATGCGGTCGAGCGCGCACAGATGACGACAGGGCTAGCGTTTTACCCGCGGGTGACACTTGCACACCTCGCCTACATTCACCCTAATGATCTGACCAGAATTGCCGAGTTAGGCGTAATTGCCAATTTCACACCCTGGTGGTTCGGCGCGTCAGTCAATGATCCGGACGCTGAACTCTTGGGCACCGAGCGCTTCTCCAACATGTATCGTGCAAAATCCGTGGTCGCTTCAGGTGCCACCTACACCTTCTCAAGCGATGAATGGTGGGGTGGGGAAATGTTAGCTACCTACATCAGCCCGTATCTAGGCATGCAGGTGGGTCACACCAGACAATACCCTAAAGACTGGTGGCTCACCGACGATGATGGCATTAAGCAACCTATAGAGGAGCGCCTCAGTATTTCGGACTTGCTCAAAGGCTACACAGTGAATGGCGCTTATCAGCTTCGCCTAGAGGACGAATTAGGATCGATACAGATTGGAAAGTGGGCGGACTTTGTCATCTTGGACCAAGATGTGTTTGCAGTTCATCCAAGCCGGATTGCTGATACGACAACCGTTGCCGTATTTCTCAGTGGTGAGCTTCAAAATGGCGAACTCAGTTTTCTTAAGTAGTGAGGCATATGAGTCACTTGTATGCACACTGTCGGACCGATCGAAAGTCGCGAACGGTATGCCTGGCCGTTATCCGTGGTTCCAAATTAGTCGAGGTTTGGGGTGAGCACATCATCTTTTGATCGCTGGCAGTCGCTGACCGTTGGCCTTTATATGTCCTTGGTTGGCTACGCTGTCTTGGCTGGTATTCCCGTTTTAAGTTCGTCTTGGGTGAATCTGCTCAACTTTACTGAAGTCCAAGTAGGTCGTGTCGCCGGAGCAGATCTCGGTGGTCTAGCGTTTGGCGCTATCATTGCAAGCGCTCTTATAACCCACATATCTCGCCGACTATTGGTTGTCGCCTCAGTGACTGGAGCCGTGGCGGCTAACTGTGCTTGCATCTTTTACTCAGATTACACAACGACGCTGATCCTTCGGTTTTTAGCAGGATCTGCGAGCGGCGTTTTTACCGGGATAGCCGTGGCGACTTTGGGGGGACGAAGTTCGCCAACTCATGCTTTTAACTACCTGCTCTTCGCGTTCGCTTTCGTGCAGGGCGCAGAGCTCTACTTTCTACCAAAACTTTCCATACAGGAAATCTACCTTGCATTTGGCATAAGCTACCTACCGGTGCTGCTTTGCCTCCATTGGATTCCCGAATCTAAAGACCGACAGGACATAGCCGTTCAGTCACCGAAGAATCTAGACCTTGACGACACTCCCAAAAAGCCAGTGCTCTCATTGACCCTGTTTCTAGTGGCAATGGCCTTCACTTACATCAATATTGGTGCTTATTGGACTTACATTGAGCTTGCTGCGTCTGATGCATTACTGGACAGTGAATGGGTGTCCAGCCTCCTAGTCTGGGCAAGTCTTGCATCGCTATTAGGTTGCTTCGTCGCAACAGTGATCAGCGATCGACTGGGTGTTACAAGGCCGCTTCTTCTGACGCTGATTATTCAGGGAATCTCGGTAAGCGTGCTTGCGCTCGGCATTAGTGAGCCGATATTTTTCGTAAGTCTGCTCAGCTTCAACTTTCTATGGATTTTTATAGACGTTTATCAGATGGGTTCTATTGCTCGATTTGACCCAACTGGCCGCTTTGCGGCTTTGATGCCTGCAGCTCAAGGCGTAGGACAGATGATCGGCCCTAACATTGCTGCCACTGTTTTAGCCGTTAACGGCGGCTACGGAGGTGTTTTTATTATGTGCGGTTGCGCCTCGATAATTGCTTATTTGCTTTATCAATCGGCTTTCCAACGACTTTCAAGCAGGCCTTCATAACCTGATACCAAGGGTGTTTTTTGCGGCGGAACTTTTCGCTCACTGCCCCTCAGATAGCGGTGAATCAGGAATCAACGAGGCCTCGTGAGACTCCATAACATCCCACAAAGGCACGTCAACCCAAGTGTCATCTAAGTAGAATTTTTCGGGCTCCTCTTCCTTCGGGTCAATAAGCAAATTGTAGATGGATGGATACGCCAGATTTTGAATCGCATACCCCTGACCGCCTATTTCCTTCAGCAGCACCTTCCAATTCCTCCACTTCGCTCCAAACAATTCGTTTCCAATGTAGATCACCATAGATTCCCGCGCCGAACTATTGGTCACTCCAGAAAAAAAGCCTGACTGATCCTCACCGTCAATGGTGCGATCATCTGGAACCTTCGCACCCGTAAAGCGCGCAATAGTGGGTAAGACATCGACGAGATGAACAATGTCATTCGACACAGCACCTTGTGGAATCTGAGCAGGGTACCTAATTAAGAAAGGCACCCTGAGCGAACCCTCGTACGGGGAGAACATCGATCCTCGCCAGGGTCCCGTGAAACCAAAGGAGCGTTTTACGCCCTCGCGACCGTTGTCCGCTGTGAAGATCACAATGGTATTTTCTTGAATATTCAATGAATCCAAGGTCTCTAAGAGTTCGCCCACATAACTGTCGGTCTGCGCGAGCACATCAGCAAAGGATCCATTACCGGTATAGCCGCGAAATTCCGGATGTGCATCCACGGGCTCATGCGTTTGTGTGTAGGGCAGAAACGCGAAAAATGGATTTTCTTTGCCAGCGGCACGCTGAATGAAATCAATGGCCTTATCTGTAATCTCACGATCAATAATCCGACGTTTGTTGCGATCATAAACCTCATGTTTTGTCGGTACTTCACCACGCTTTGCGCTCATCACTCGCGTGAACTCGACACCGGCATCCGCTTGGAAACTATCGCTATCCGGCCAGAACGCTTGGTCCGACGAATTGGGAATACCATACCACTCGTCGAAACCCTGGTCGGTTGGATATCGCCCAATCTCGTCTCCAAGGTGCCATTTGCCAAACATGCCAGTCGCATATCCCTCAGCCCTCAAAATCTCAGCGAGTGTTACTTCCCAAGCGCTAATGCCATACCAAATGCCGCGAGGCGGTGAATCGTGTTGCAAACGGGTACGAATTCCATAACGCCCTGTCATAAGGGCCGCTCGTGACGGGGTGCATTCGGCCTCTACATTAAAGTTAGTTAATTGATACCCGTCACGTGCAATGGAATCTATATTAGGTGTTGCCGCACCTCTAAGCGCACCGCCGCCGTAGACACCCACTTCACCGTAGCCAAAATTATCCATCAGAATAAGGACGATGTTGGGTCTCGATGAATGTGTATCAGCGCTGCACAGAGAGGGCAACAGGAGGCCTATCATGGTTGTTACTAGCACAATTTTTTTCATGGTCTAGCCTATTGGGGTCGTTCAAATAGCCCTGAGGTAGAATGCGTAGTCCAGATCCGGAACACGCCCGTGGTAGTCGTCACTCTCACCCTGTCGCATCGCAGCAAACTCTCTGGTGAACGTTTCCCCTAAATAAGAGGTCAACTTATCGCCTTGCTTAAAAAGATGAAGCGCTGCATCCAAACGCGTGGGCAGCGTTGTCGGGGCCTCTGAAAGATCAGCCTCCCTCAGGACCGGTGATCCGGGTTCAAGCGCGTTGCATATTCCCCAATGCATACCTGCTAACACAGCGGCTAGCACTAGATAAGGGTTTGCATCAGCACCCGACAAGCGATGCTCAATTCGGCGGTTTTTTTCGGAGGAGCGAGGAATGCGCAGGGCTACTTCACGATGATCATAGCCCCAGGTAGGACCCGAGGGAGCAAAAGCGCCCGCCTTGAATCGCCGATAAGAGTTGGGATTCGGTGCAAATATCGCCATCGATTCATCGAGTGTATCGCCAAGTCCCGCGATAGCATGACGGATGTTATCCGACGCTTCCAGGGTCGCTTCTGTGACTGTGTCGGGATCACAGGCAAAAATATTGGCTCCATCGCGGTCATAAAGGCTCGCGTGGATGTGCATACCACTTCCAGCAATATCGGCAAAAGGCTTTGCCATGAAGGTCGCACCGGTATCATGTTTTCTTGCTACACCCTTCACGATGCGGCGCAACAACATTGCATGATCCGCTGCCAGCACTGGGTCCTCGACATGATGCGTATTGATTTCCCACTGACCCGGTGAAAACTCGCTATGAATGGCGGTTAGGGGTACGCCGTGTAACTCACAAGCCTCTCGAATATCGTTAAGTAGGGCGTCGCAGTCAATCAGATCGTCAACCATGCAGTATTGAATACCTGCTTGTCGCTGCCGAGTCCCCGGTATTTTGCCGACTAATGGACTGGGCCTATCATCACCGGTTGGATCAAGCAGATAAAACTCTAACTCGGTCGCCGTAACTGGGGACAGACCGTCACCTGCCAAAATCTCCATGACGTTGATCAGAGGGCTGCGCGGGTCTACCCAATCAATCTTACCCTCAGGCGTGGTGTAAGCAGTCAGCACTTGAGCAACAGGCGACTCGTACCACGGTACCCGAGACAGTGTTCCCGCGATTGGGCGAATGATTTGATCCGGATCGCCACCAAACTCCACCTGCGACACCCCGTCGTACATCTCACCCATAATGCCTAAAAATGGAACACTTCGAGGTACTTGGAAATCACCTCGAAATAGCGATGCAAACTCGGCTTTTTGAATACGCTTGCAGCGAAGAATGCCGTTCATATCAGGCATTAGGAGCTCGAGAAGCTCAATGTCTGAGTTATCGCTCAAGAAATATTCGAGTTCATCAACATCGGCAAATTTCATTTGGGCATCACTCTCTTTATGTCTCAACCACCCTAAAAATGACCAGCTAATCCTTCTACCTGTCGTATAGGGCGGAACTCATATACTGCAACCTCACGTATCCTACGGCTAAAATCAAGGGGCGTGCACAGACACCCGAATCACGAGAGGACAATGCAATGTTAGGACTGCGTAAACTACGCGAAAGTAATGAGCACACCACCTCGTATTACGCCGCGAGCGCGAACTGGCAGACACATTATCCTCGTCTCGAAGAGGAAATAAGCTGCGACGTCGTTGTCGTCGGTGGTGGTTTCACCGGAGTGAATACAGCACTTGAGCTCGCTGAGCGTGGTTTCGATGTGGTCTTACTAGAAGCGAGACGTATCTCGTGGGGCGCAAGCGGTCGAAACGGTGGGCAAATCATAGGTGGCATCGGTCAGGATCCCGAACGATTTGTAAAACACATCGGAGAAGATGGTGTAAAAACAATTCATCAAATGGGGATCGAGGCGCGAGACATCATTCGTGACCGAGTTCAGACCTACGATATCCAGTGTGATCTCAAGTGGGGTTATTGTGACGTAGCGCTCAAGCCGCGACATATGAAGGACTTTGCCGCATGGCAGGCATTTGAGAAGCAAATAGGAAATCCCCACACGTACTCGCTACTTGATAAAGACGAGTTAAAGCAATTCGTAAATTCTGAGAAGTATCTGGGCGGGCTTCACAATGAATCTAATGGACATATACAGCCCCTTAATTTGTGCATTGGCGAGGCACGCGCACTGGAAGGCTTGGGTGGTCGCATATTTGAGCAATCGCTTGTAACCGAGGTAATCCCGGGCGATCAACCACGAGTGAAGACTGAGCATGGTTGTGTCAAGGCTCGCCAAGTCGTTTTAGCGGGAAATGCCTACCTTGGGGGCTTGATCGCTAAACTATCAAAGCGTGTATTACCCTGTTCAAGCTCGGTCATCGCGACATCGCCGCTGCCCGATGAGCTTGCCAAAAAGCTGGTTCCCGGAGATGTGGCAGTGTGTGATCCGCGAGCCGCGCTCGACTATTTCAGACTGTCCGCCGATAAGCGCATGCTCTTTGGTGGGCTCGCAAATTACACAGGCATGGAACCGAGCAACCTAGAATCGGTCATGCGCAAAAAAATGATCGCTATTTTTCCAGAGCTTAACAATGTGAGCATCGATTATGCTTGGAGCGGCTGGATTGGTATTGGTCTCAATAGAATGCCACAGCTCGGCCGCCTCTCAGACAACATTGCATACATTCAAGCCTATTCGGGGCATGGTGTGGCTCCCACACACATGATGGCGCGAATTACAGCTGAAATGATTGCGAAAGAAACAACGCGTTTTGACGTCATGGCTAAGCTTCCACAGGTTACCTTCCCCGGTGGGCAGTTATTCCGAATGCCTATGCTGGCGGCAGGCATGGCCTATTACAAAGCCCTCGACGCGCTCTAGTGCTTGGCCTCGTAAACTAGCTCTCCCGCAACATAGGTTTGCTCTACGCGAGCGTCGCGGACAGTCTCCACCGGAATTGTCAGTAGATTACGATCTATCACAACAAAATCCGCGAACTTACCAACCGAGATGGAACCTGTAAGCATCTCCTGATTCATCGCGTATGCCGCATTAGAGGTGTATGCCCTTATGGCAAGTTCGAGTAATTCTTTTTCGTTTAAGGTTTTTCCACCGAGCTGAGTTCCTTTCAACTCTACCGTCGCATTTTGTATCGAAAATAGCGGATCGATCTCACTCACATCCCAATCACTGCTAATAACTAACCTACCTCCCTCAGAGATAACTTCGGGCATTGCCATTGTATTCGCCACGTTGTTGATCAATAGGCGACTCCACGTATCTTCGATACCGCTTGAAAGCTCATCGTAGTAGTTGAAAGCCCCGCCCTCATATTCCTCATACTCGATATAGTTCATCTGAGTATCTGCCGGCACATTGAGCTCACTAAACCGTGCGTAGTCATCTTCACCCACCCAGTTCACATGGGTAACGTAATGACGATTGCGATTCACGCCCAGATCATTGTTTGCCCGTTGCGCAAGTTCGATAGCGTTCAACGCCTCATGGG
>CAJWEV010000029.1 GCA_913031575.1 uncultured Halieaceae bacterium
GGCACGTATGGACCGCCTGGCGGATCGGTCGAAAAAAATGAATTTGCTCAATGCACGGCTGAGCGCGAAACCTGGGAAGAAACTGGCGTACAGGTTATTGCGGGTGACTTGGCGGTTGAGTTTGATAACGGATTTCGTCTGTACTGGTGCGAGGCAGTTTCAGGACGCCAGATAGAGATTCATCGTCCTCTTGAAATTAGACACGCTGACTGGTACGCGCCCGATTTATTTAAGCATCTAAAATGGCGTTACGCAGACCAGGCCGACATCATTAAAACGTTAATGAGTGAGAAGTAAGGATGACCAAGACTGAACTGGAAGCTGCCGCCTTTCGCCGTTTGGTATCGCACCTGCAAGAAAGAACCGACGTGCAGAATATTGATCTCATGAATCTGGCGGGCTTTTGCCGCAACTGTCTTTCTAAATGGTATGCTGAGGCAGCAGTCGAATCAGGGGTAGATTTGTCAAAGGACGACGCGCGTCAGCGCATTTATGGTATGCCCTACGACCATTGGAAAGCGCAATATCAAACGCCACTGCCCGAAGATCATTAAGACGAAAGGTGAGGGCCGTCAGTTCCGGTCGGGATTACCGCATTTTAATAAATTAAGCGGGTTCCAAATAAGACTCAATACTTGGACATGAGCAAACCAGGTTGCGATCGCCAAAAACGTTGTCTACTCGATTGACGGGCGCCCAGTACTTATCGGCTCGCAATGACGTTACGGGCCATACAGCCTGTTCTCTGCTGTAGGGTCGGTCCCACTTGTCAGTCGTGACATCTTCCAGTGTGTGTGGCGCATTTTTAAGTGGGTTGTTAATTGGGTCTAAGCGTCCTTCCTCGACCGCTCTTATTTCGCCTCGGATTGACAGCATTGCATCGCAGAACCGATCTATCTCAGCCAAAGATTCTGACTCTGTCGGCTCAATCATCAACGTGCCTGCGACTGGAAACGACATGGTGGGTGCGTGGAATCCGTAATCGATGAGTCGTTTCGCAACATCTTCCTCGGTCACGCCGGTGCTTTCCTTTAGGGGCCGAATGTCGATGATACACTCGTGCGCAACAGTGCCCGTTTCCCCTGTATATAAGACATCGAAATGACCTTTCAGGCGGCTAGCGATATAGTTGGCGTGAACGATTGCAGCGCGACTGGCATCGGTAACGCCATCCGGCCCCATCATTGCAATGTACATCCAAGAAATAGGCAGAATCGAAGCGCTTCCGAAGGGAGTCGCTGAAATGACGTTATTGGTGGCATCTAAGCCTGGGAGGGGCACGACCACCGATGAGGGTAAGTATGGGGCAAGATGATCTCCCACCCCGATGGGTCCCATACCAGGCCCACCACCACCGTGAGGTATACAGAATGTCTTGTGGAGGTTTAGGTGAGATACGTCAGCCCCGAACTTACCCGGGCCCGCGAGTCCAATCAATGCATTTAGGTTGGCGCCATCAACATAAACTTGTCCGCCGTGCTGGTGAATCAACTCGCAGAGTTCAACAATCGATGTTTCAAATACCCCATGAGTTGACGGATAAGTCACCATTATCGCGGCGAGGTCGTCGGAGTGAAGCTTAGTTTTGGCTTTGAGGTCATCCATGTCGACGTTGCCGCTGTCATCACAGTTCACCAACACAACCGTCATACCTGCCATAACCGCGCTGGCGGGATTCGTTCCATGCGCTGAAACTGGGATAAGACATATATGCCGATGCACTTCGCCACGTGCGCGGTGGTAGCGCCTGATAGCCATTAATCCCGCATACTCACCCTGTGCACCTGAATTGGGCTGCAGCGACATGGCGTCATAGCCGGTGCATTCTGTAAGCCATGTCGAGAGCTCATTTAGCATGGCGTGGTAGCCCGCGACTTGATGTTGTGGTGCGAACGGATGGATACGCGAGAATTCAGGCCAAGATACCGGGATCATCTCCACGGCCGCGTTAAGCTTCATGGTGCAGCTACCGAGTGGAATCATCGCGCGTGTTAGCGAGATATCTTTGTTCTCCAAACGCTTGAGGTAGCGCAGCATCTCCGTCTCTGTCCGGTAGTCGTTGAACAGCGGATGGCTGAGGTAATTCATTTCGCGCAATAGATTTGAGGGGATTCCTGAGCGGCCAACTTTGTATTCAGCGCCAAAAACACCGCATATCGCACGAAGTTCCTCGTCTGTCGTTGTCTCGTCGAGTGAGACTCCGATGCGAGTAGATGAGATTTCACGAAAATTGAATCCAGCCAGCTCGGCTACTTGAATAACCTTAGCTGCGTCGTTGACTTTGATGCAGAGCGTATCGAACCAAGATTCATTTTGCAGTTTAAAGCCAGCACTTGTCAGCGATGCCGCCAATGTAGACGTCATCTTGTGGACTCGCTCACCAATGTCCCTCAAACCCTGTGGACCGTGATGCATGGCAAATAGCCCAGCCATGATCGCAAGTAAGGCCTGCGCAGTGCAGATGTTACTTGTCGCCTTCTCTCGACGAATGTGTTGCTCGCGCGTCTGCATTGCCATGCGAAGCGCCTGGCGCCCTTTACTGTCAACCGATACGCCGATCACGCGGCCAGGCATAGATCGCTTGAACTCGTCACGGGTCGCGAAGAAGGCCGCGTGTGGCCCTCCATAACCCAGGGGGACGCCGAATCGTTGGGAGTTACCGATAACGACATCGGCACCCATGGAGCCTGGTGACTTAAGCAAAGTAAGCGCCAACAAATCGGAGGCTACACCTACGAGGGTGCCCTCACTGTGGCAGTGGGCAATGACGTCACTGAGGTCTCGAACATCGCCATAGCTTCCGGGATATTGGACCAATACACCGAAGGTTTCAGAGACATTACCCAAGTCGCTGGGGTCGACTATTTCTACCGTGATTCCCAATGGTTCAGCACGCGTTTCAACCAACGAAATGGTCTGTGGATGACAGTCACTGGCAACCACAAACCGCTTCGACTTGGATTTTCGGTTCATTCGTTGCATGAGCGTCATGGCTTCTGCCGCCGCGGTGGCCTCATCCAGTAGTGACGCATTGGCAAGCGGCATACCCGTGAGGTCAATAATGACTTGTTGGAAGGTCAGCAGCGTTTCCAGCCGACCCTGTGAGATTTCCGGCTGGTATGGTGTGTAGGCCGTATACCACCCCGGATTCTCAAAAACATTTCGCAGCAATACTGGCGGGGTGATGGTGTCGTAGTAACCCATGCCGATACAGCTTCTAAGCACTTTGTTTTGATCGGCGTAATGTCGGAGCTTTGTCAGCGCTTCGCGCTCGCTGAGTGCGGGCGGCAAATTCAGGGCGTTTTGAAGTTTGATGTTGTCGGGGACAGTTGTTTCTATGAGTGCTTGAACACACTCAAAGCCCGCACTTTGAGCCATTTCCTCTTGTTGAACCTGTGTGGTACCGAGGTGTCGGTGTCTGAAAGCGTCAGTAACAGTGCGAGTCAACGGCGGATCTCCAACTAAGTAGACGAGAAAGTGTCCAATATTAGCACTTGTCAGTCCGCTCCCAAGGCCGCTATATCGCTTTTGTCGGCGTGAATTTTTATTAAATTTTCCTATTCGTAAGTGATGGACTCGACGTACCACTCGGTCTCACCTTCCGGGGTTTTTAAATGCACCGTATCGCCCGAGACTTTGCCTAATAGCGCTCTCCCGAGAGGCGAGTCGCAGCTCAGAAGTCCCTGATTAAGATCAAATTCATCAGGGCCGACAATTCGGTAGTTGTGGGTTATTCCGTGTTCGTCCTCGAGGCTAATCCAGCAGCCAAAAAAGATACGATTTGTATCCGAAGGCTTCGTGTCGACGATTTGAAGCTCATTCAGTCTCTTTTGAAGAAACCGGACGCGACTATCAATTTCCCTTAGCCGCTTTTTTCCATAAATGTAGTCACCGTTTTCAGAGCGATCACCGTTGAGTGCAGCTGCGTGAACGGTGGCGGTGACCTGCGGTCGCTCAACTTTCCAAAGCGTGTTTAATTCGTCCCGCAACCGCTGCGCGCCTTCGGGGGTAACGTAAGGCGATCCTTTGGCTCGGGGTGGACGGTATCGCGACATGGACTTCTAAACCTGTGTTTGCTGGATGACCCGCTCGACAGAGAAAACGTAACAATGCTGGATTCAGGTCAGTCATTGCGACACCATTGAGCTAACGATTATTGGGACTTCTATCAGAACTTTTATCGGGAATTTACCATGAGAGCAACTTCACTCATTTTGATGTTGACAGCGTTTGGTTCTGCTTTCGCCCAGTCGGAAGCGGTCATCTGCCCCGAGCTTGAAGGCCAGTTTAAGCCGGGCGGTCTTCTTTGGGGAGAAGTCAAACCCGGAACCTCCGTCCGGTTCCAGAACATCAATGTACCGGTATTACCTGGCGGTAGCTTCGTCGTTGGTTTGGGGCGAAATGCGCCGAGCGAAATGGATCTTACTGTCGGAGAGGATGTCGTTTGCTCGCTCAACATAGCCACCCGTGAATATCGTATTTCGCGGGTAGAGGGTGTGCCGCAGCGCACGGTAACACCGCCGCCAGAGCAGTTAGAGCGAATTCGACGCGAGCGAGAAAAAGTTCGAAGTGCTAAATTAAGGCGCATTGAGAATGAAGGCTTTTTAAAGGCGGTCAAAGCTGGACTGTCGTGGCCCGCTACGGGCCGGATCAGCGGAGTTTACGGCAGTCAGCGCTTTTACAACGGTAATCCAGGTAGCCCTCATTATGGCGTTGATATTGCTCGGCCTACGGGCACGCCTGTTTATTCGCCTGGGCCCGGTCTTGTGACACTCGCTGAGCCCGATCTCTTCTACAGTGGCGGTACCGTCATCCTCGATCATGGCTACGGCCTGAGCTCGTCTTTTCTACACATGAGTCGCATCGATGTTGAAGTTGGAGATGTTCTCGAAGTGGGCGACCCGATCGGGGCCATCGGCGCTACCGGACGTGCTACAGGCCCCCACCTTGACTGGCGGATGAGTTGGTTCAATCAACGAATTGATCCTCAGTTACTGGTGCCCCCGATGCCCTAATGAGTATAAGCGCGTATACTCGTGTGCTTAGTGAGGAGATGCACGTGCTCGATAAGAAGTTGCTGCAAATTTTGGTATGCCCAGTCACCAAGGCGCCCTTGGATTATGACGAAGCGAAACAAGAGCTGGTCTGCAAAGCTAGTGGTCTTGCCTATCCGGTGAGGGATGGCATTCCTGTGTTGCTGGAAGGCGAGGCACGACAGCTAACAGCCGACGAGAAATTGGGGTAGACCTCGTGGAAGACACCATATTTGGAAAGATTACGCGTGGAGAAATACCAACCGATTTTCTCTACGAAGACGATCTGTGTGTCGTGATCAAGGATATCCATCCACAGGCGCCCACCCACGTGCTAATTATTCCACGTAAGCCGATTCCCATGCTGAGTATGGCGACTGAGGAAGATCAGTCGCTGCTGGGTCATTTATTGGTGGTTGCGGGCAAAGTGGCAGATCAATTGGGAGTCGCTGATGCGTTCCGCTTGGTCATGAATAAC
Organism: uncultured Halieaceae bacterium; assembly: GCA_913031575.1. Lineage (GTDB taxonomy): Bacteria > Pseudomonadota > Gammaproteobacteria > Pseudomonadales > Halieaceae > Luminiphilus. The sequence continues at coordinate 5,512 of CAJWEV010000029.1, forward strand.
GGTGCAGGTGGTGGCCAAACAGTATTCCACTTACACCTACACATCCTCGCTGGTCGAGACATGAAAGAGGGTGAGCTTGCGTCTGGCTTAGCCTAGCAGAACACCTCCCATTACTGTTTTTGAGATCCACGCATGAAGACTGCTGAAATTCGAGAAGCGTTTCTGTCGTATTTTGAGCGCCAAGGGCATACGCGCGTTGCGTCAAGTTCGCTGGTACCGCACGACGACCCAACACTCCTGTTTACTAACGCGGGAATGAATCAATTCAAGGATACGTTTTTGGGGCTCGAACCCCGCGATTACAATCGGGCTGTATCGAGTCAGCGGTGCGTAAGAGCTGGGGGCAAGCACAACGATCTCGAAAACGTGGGTTACACGGCGCGTCATCACACGTTCTTTGAAATGTTGGGTAATTTCAGTTTCGGAGATTATTTCAAGCGCGATGCCATTCAATTTGCATGGACCTTTCTAACGGAAGATCTGAAGCTGCCATCGGAAAAACTCTGGGTCACAGTTCACATATCGGATGATGAAGCAGCAAAGATCTGGATCGACGAGATTGGTGTCGACCCTAATCGCCTGTCACGATTGGACGAGGACAACTTTTGGCAAATGGGTGACACCGGACCGTGTGGTCCGTCATCCGAAATTTTTTATGACCACGGTCCGGAAGTACCCGGTGGGCCTCCCGGTTCAGCTGACGACGACTTGGATCGTTACATCGAGATCTGGAATTTGGTCTTCATGCAATTCAACCGAGATAGTTCGGGCGAGTTACATCCACTTCCTGCACCGTCAGTCGATACGGGTATGGGACTTGAACGAATTTCTGCTGTGCTGCAGGGGGTTCATAACAACTACGACATTGATCTATTTAAGGTATTAATTGCCGCGACGGCGGATATCCTTAACATCGAGGACCATTCACACACATCGCTCAGGGTGGTGGCTGATCATTTACGATCCTGTGCATTCCTAATCTCTGACGGTGTCCTTCCGAGCAATGAGGGCAGAGGCTACGTACTGCGCCGAATTTTGCGTCGCGCTATTAGACACGGTAACAAGCTCGGTGCGACCGAACCTTTCTTCGCCGCACTGGTGCCTGCTTTGGTGCGGGAGATGAGTGGGGCCTACCCGGACCTCGTCGCTCAAGAGGCAGCAATCATCAAGGCGCTGGCTTCTGAGGAAGAGCAGTTCGCGCGCACCTTGGATAAGGGTATGGATATCCTCGAGGAGGCTCTGGCTTCGCTCCAGGGTTCTCAAATTCCGGGTGATGTCGTTTTCCGTTTGTATGACACCTACGGCTTTCCCGTCGATCTGACTAATGATATTGCCAGGGAGCGTGGGCTCGAACTCGACATCGATGGCTATGAGGTTGCCATGCAGGAGCAGCGTAAGCGATCGCAAGAGAGCGGCGCTTTCCAAGTTGATTATAACAATGTGATTAATGTGGATGGTGAAACCGAGTTTCTTGGGTACAGCGAGGTTCAAACGCAAGCGACTGTGCGCGGTCTGTTTCAGGATGGGCAGTCTTGTGAGCGCGCTGATGAGGGCGATGAGCTTGTTGTTATCCTAGACCGGACGCCCTTTTATGGTGAAAGCGGGGGGCAGATCGGTGATACCGGGTACCTGACAACGGGATCTGCGAAGCTGGAGGTAAGAGATACGACGAAAGCACAGGGCCATCATTTACACCATGCGGTTGTCGTGAACGGATCTGTGGCTACAGGCGATACTGTCTTGGCTAGCATTGATCAATCGCTGAGAATGCGAATTAGAGCGAATCACACGGCGACCCATCTGATGCACGAGGCACTCCGGCAAGTGCTGGGTGAGCATGTTCAGCAGAAAGGCTCCTTGGTGGACGCTGACAAGCTTCGCTTCGATTTCTCTCATGGCGAAGCCGTGACAGCTGAACAGTTATCACAGGTCGCCAAAATCGTGAATGACCAAGTGCGAGACAACTCCGCGGTGCTAACCCAAGAGATGGGCATGGAGGCGGCTATAGCGGCGGGCGCCACGGCACTCTTTGGTGAGAAATACGGTGATGAGGTGCGCGTGCTCACGATGGGTACCGACAGCTTTTCGGTGGAACTGTGTGGTGGTACGCACGTTGAACGCACCGGCGACATTGGCGTATTCAGAGTGGTGAGCGAAGGTGGTGTCGCTGCCGGTATCCGTCGAATCGAGGCTGTTACTGGCGTGGGCGCACTGGAAGATATCGCAAGAACAGACAGAGCTCTTGCGGATATCTGCGATGCAGTGAAAGGCTCGCCGGCCAACGCGGCGGACAAAGTGATCAGTCTCCGCAAGGAGCTTCGCGAACTTGAAAAGCAAGTCACGCAACTAAAACAAAAGCTCGCAACGGGGGCAGGTGCGGATTTGACGGCTGATGCGCAAAAAGTTTCGGGCATCAAGGTACTGGGAACAGTGGTCGATGGTGCTGATGCGTCTACGCTTCGTCAGACGCTTGATCATTGTAAAAATAAGCTCGGCTCGGGGGTGGTACTTCTCGCTGCAGTTGATGGCAATAAAATATCCCTCGTGGCTGGTGTGACGGCTGATCTAACCGATCGCGTTAAGGCCGGTGACCTCATGAGGGAGTTTGCGGGTCGAGTCGGTGGGAAAGGTGGCGGTAGACCTGACATGGCACAAGGTGGTGGTACCGATGTCACAGCCTTACAGCCAGCACTTACCGACCTCCCAAACTGGGTGGCCGAACAGCTCGACTGAGGACAAGCGTGCCGTTTAAGCGTTGATGAAAGCCTCAATATGGGGCTTCTTCGTCTTTATATGGTTGTCCAAACCGTGTTTAATACGCGGCGTTTCGGTATAGACCCAACTAACTATGGCCCTGATCGTGCAAAAATACGGCGGCACGTCTGTTGGCTCGGTAGAGCGGATAGAGGCGGTTGCTGAGCGAGTTGCAAGACACTATACAGACGGTGATCAGCTGATAATCGTCGTGTCGGCTATGTCGGGTGAAACCAATCGTCTCTTGGGGTTGGCGCGAGATTTAACCTCCAACCCAAGCCCTCGAGAGCTCGATCTCCTCGTTTCCACCGGCGAACAGGTGTCCATGGCGCTTTTGGCGATGGCACTTCACAAGCGAGGAATCGATGCACTCTCGCTTAAAGGTAGTCAGGTCGCGATTCGTACGGACAGTTTTCACAGCAAAGCGCGCATACAAAGCATTGATGATCGTCGGCTTCGAGCTGAACTTAATCAGGGCCGCATCGTGGTGGTTGCCGGATTTCAGGGGGTTGATGAAAACGGCGAAGTCACGACATTGGGCCGGGGCGGATCTGATACTTCAGCGGTTGCTTTGGCCGCTGCCGTCGGTGCGGACGAATGTCAGATCTACACCGACGTTGATGGCGTTTACACCACCGATCCGCGAATCGTTGACGGTGCGCAGCGACTTGACAGTATTACTTTTGAAGAGATGTTGGAAATGGCCAGCATGGGTTCAAAGGTATTGCAGCTCAGATCGGTGGAATTTGCAGGAAAATATCAAGTGCCACTGCGGGTGCTCAGTAGTTTCAAGGAGGGGCCAGGAACCCTCATAAAAATGGATGAGGACGATCTCATGGAAGCCCCAACGATTGCTGGTATTGCGTTTAATCGCGATGAGGCAAAGCTCACTGTCATTGGTGTCCCAGATACGCCTGGTATCGCTTATCAGATATTGGGCCCAATTGGTGATGCGAATATTGAAGTCGACGTTATTCTTCAGAACGTCGGCGATGAGGGAAAAACGGACTTTACGTTCACTGTTTCGCGCAGCGATTTAGAGAGAGCTGAAGCTATTTGCGAATTGCACATTGCGGAATTGGGCGCACTTGAGTGGCGATCAGATAGCAAGATTGCCAAAGTCTCGGTCGTGGGTGTGGGCATGCGCTCTCATGCGGGTGTGGCGGCCAATATGTTCAAAGCCCTGGCTGAAGTTGGCGTCAATATCCAAATGATCAGCACGTCCGAAATCAAAATCTCTGTGATTATCGAAGAGAAATTCTTGGAGTTGGCTGTTCGTACGCTGCATTCAGCGTTCGGGCTCGATCAAGGTCAGGCTTTAGAAGCTCAGGACTTATGAGCAGTCTGGCCCTGCCTCTATTCGACAGGGAAGTTGACGACGCTTATTCTTGCCCGCCGAATTAAGGACTCACTGGTCATTGTCGTTAGTGCGGCCGTCCGAACTCTTGGCGTCATTGGTAATCAAGTTCTTATTGCGGTTGATGCCCCGTGGGATGTAGTGGTCCATCGCGAAGAGCTTGCGCATAAAAGTGATGAGATACCAATTTCACACGCAGACAATGATGTCAAATAGAAGCTAGGGAGCTATTCAATCGACCAAGCGCCACTATTTCGTTTTTTGAATACGGTGCGACGGGGCCGGATTTACATCGCCTAGCGCCTTCGTTAGTCTGCTGCCGAGAGCAATAATAATGAGCCTGACAGGAGGAGCGAGTGACATCTAGATTAAAGATAGAACCTTTGACCCCCTTTATCGGGGCGGAAATCACCGGTGTCGATCTCAGAGTTGTGAGCAAGGAGCAAGTGGCAGACATCCGAGCTGCGCTATTGAAGCATCAGGTCGTATTTTTCCGAGATCAGATCCTCAACCAGGCAGAGCATATTCACTTTGCTAGGCAGTTTGGCGAGTTAGAGATTCATCCGGCGACGCCAAAAGGACAGGACAACCCAGAGGTACTCCACATTGCTCATGGCCCGGAGTCTAAAGGCCAGGAAAATATGTGGCACTCTGATGTCACATGGCGGGAAAAGCCATCATTGGGCTCAATCCTCAAGGCGGTAGAGGTGCCGGCGGTAGGCGGCGATACACTCTTTGCAAATATGGCCGAGGCTTATGAACGATTGCCGGATAGCATCAAAGATAAGATTACAGGAAAAATTGCGGTTCACGACATTGCAAGGGTGTTTGCTGGTCGTCTCAACAAGACGCCTGAGCAATTGCAGGAAACTTATCCGGTAATGGAGCATCCTGTTGTTCGAACGCATCCAGAGACGGGCGCTAATGTGCTCTATGTGAATAATGCCTTTACCAGTCATATCAAGGGCATGCACGAAGATAAGAGTAAGGAGTTACTTCAGCTGCTCTATCGCACCGCTTCCAACCCTGAGCTCCAATGTCGTTTCCGCTGGAAAGCAGGCTCATTGGCCTTCTGGGATAACCGTGCGTGTCAGCATTTTGCGAGCTCGGATTACTTTCCAAAAGTCCGTAAAATGGAGCGGGTTACGATCGCTGGGGATACGCCGTATTACCGGGCAGCTTGAGAAGACGATGATGTTATTCGATGCCCGCGCCGCATGGGATTTTTTGCAGCCCTGATACTGCAGCCGCTTTAGGTTGTGCTATCCTCGCACACCTCGCTGCAACGGCAGAAAGTCTCTCGTATGACGCTCTGTCCTAGCGTTATCGAGGAAAAATTCGGAGAAGTGGCCGAGTGGCTGAAGGCGCTCCCCTGCTAAGGGAGTATACGTTAATCGCGTATCGAGGGTTCGAATCCCTCCTTCTCCGCCATTTCTTCAGGCAATAAGCGGCGTTCCAGCCAATTTGCTAGGCCTTGCCCTCATTGCGAGCAAAAGTGCCTGCATCTGTCTTTTTCCTGACGTTAGACGCTCGGGAAATATAGGTAGGGAACTCCCAACCATTCCCAATACTACGTAACCACCGCCGCAGCGTGTTGCCCACTTACAACGCAGCTTGAGGATCATTTTATCCGCGCAGAGACCCAAGCAGGTGCTTAACTGGTTGCCTGTTGCCGAAGTGCCCTACATGCTGGGGATGCGTGTTAAGGAGGGCCATTCCTCGGCCCTCGAGTGCCATTGGTTCCCTCTAATTTATCTCGTTAAGCGAGCGATTTCGGTTTAAGCTTTCTGTCAGGAAATCCCGCGTATCGAATAAAAACAAAGGTACCGATATGAATCCATACTACCAGAGCGCAATCCCCACGGTAGATTGGCTTGATCTTGAAACTGACCGTGACAAGTTCATGGGTGATTTGAGGTACGCATTGTCTGAGTGTGGATTTCTAGTTCTCAAAAATGCGCCCGGGTTAGGAGATAATTTTCAACAAAAAGCGTTCCGCGAGGTGCGACGGTTTTTTGATGCTCCCATGGACGTCAAGAAAACCGCGCATATATCGAATACGCCCTACTTCAGAGGGTATACCCTGCCAACACCGGCTGACCGAGGTCATGGACAGGTTATTGAAAATTTCCAATACGGTTTTGAACAAGACCCCATATGCGCGCATGACGATGAGTCTCAACCAATGCATAAGCGACTTTTTGTTGGTCCTAACACCTGGCCTGCGACAGATTCTATGCCAGGTTTCAAACCTCTCATCGAGCAATTAACTAATACCTATCATGAACTGACGCACCAGTTGGGCGAGCTCATCGTTGAATCACTTGGAGAGGATCCGACTGAGTTTCAGCGTTATTTCGATCGCGATGAGCCTTATCTTGCGGCCAGCCTGAACCATAACTTTAGTCTAGATGTCTTCGCTGATGACGCCAAACAAGCGGTGCGAGACTCTTATGAGCAATTTGATGCTGACAACGTTGGAGCACACATTGACGGTCCACCATTTGTGGCCCTACTCATCAACGATCGTCCCGGTTTACAAGTGGTAGCGGGGGAAGGTGGTTGGGTGAATGCACCCGTGACCTGTCGAACGGCGCCAGGGGACTACTGTGTACCGGTTGTTCCCGGGTCGGTGATCGTAAATACAGGCGGTACCCTGATGCACCTGAGTGAGGGTCGGTATTCTGCAACTTTGCATCGTGTGAATACCTTGTTGATTCCTAAGGGTGAAACGCGAGTCTCGATGCCCTATTTTTTGCTGCCCAAAATGGAGGGTGATTTGGTGCCTTTTGGGAAAATGGACGCGGAGGAGCGAGGTGCCGCGGGATATGAAGCCGGGCGCGACAGAGGTGCAAATGCCTGTGTTAACCGCATGGGCACTTTCCCGCAGGTCACTCGTCGCTGGTGGGTAGAGGAATTCAAAGCGTTGAGCGAGCAACAACGTAAAGAGGTAGAGGCGGAGACACAGGCTGCATTCAAGCTCGCGGCCGAGCGAGGCAAGCGCTACGTGGAGCGCGCATGAGTCCTTTGACACATAGCTACTATAGCGGGGCATCCGACGCCCAAATCATCTACGAGACGATCGGCAGTTACTTTGACAAAATAGCTGATGTGCATAGTATGAACCCCGCACTTGTCGTTCGACATCAAGGGGTAAACTGGACCTACGGTGAGCTAAAAGCTCGTGTAGATCGTCTGGCTGTTGGACTGATTCAACTCGGCATTGAGCCGGGAGATCGCGTTGGAATTTGGGGTCCTAACAGCAGTGAGTGGGTGTTGGTCCAACTTGCGACTGCCAAGATTGGCGCCATTATGGTGTGCATCAATCCGGCCTATCGTCTCTACGAGCTCGAGTACGCTCTGAATAAGGTCGAGTGCAAGACCTTGATTACAGATGTCAGGTTCAAAACCAGCAATTACCTCGCAATGATCAATAGCCTGGCTCCCGAATTGGAGAGCAGTCACCCTGGGCAGTTAGAAGCACAAAAACTACCTTACTTGAAGCACGTTATCCGGATGGGCTCTGATACTACACCTGGGATGTATAACTTTGATGAGGTTTGCGCGGCTGGGGCAGAAGGGCATCAGGCCACCATGGACGCTTTGCAGGATCGGTTACAACCAGATGATGCGATCAATATCCAATTCACGAGTGGGACGACAGGTAATCCTAAGGGCGCAACCCTATCTCACTGCAATATACTGAATAATGGTTTTCTGACGGGGTCGGCTATGCAATTGGGTCCGGAAGACAAGCTGTGCATCCCAGTACCTTTGTATCATTGTTTTGGCATGGTGCTCTCGGTGCTGGCATGCGTTTGTCATGGTGCCACTATGGTATTTCCAGGGCCCTCGTTTGATCCCGAGGAGACGCTTAAATCTGTTGAGGCTGAAGGATGCACTGCGCTTCACGGGGTACCCACCATGTTCATTACAGAACTCGATCATCCACGTTTTTCAGATTTTGACCTGTCGACTTTGCGCACCGGAATTATGGCTGGCGCACCCTGCCCTGTAGAGGTGATGAAGCGCGTATTGTCCCAAATGCACATGGAGGACATTTTAATCGCCTACGGTCAGACCGAACTCAGCCCTATTAACAATATGACTTTGCCAAACGATACCTTGAAGCGACGAACAGAGACTGTAGGTCGTGCTATGCCCTGGGTTGAGATAAAAGTCGTAGATGAAGATGGGCGTGTAGTGCCCGTGGGTGAGAAAGGCGAAATCTGCACGCGTGGTTACTCGGTCATGCGAGGTTACTGGAACGACGAGAAGCGGACGGCGGAGACGATCGATAGTGCGGGTTGGTTGCACTCGGGTGATATTGCCACCATGGACGACGCGGGCTACGTTCGTATCGTTGGCCGCATCAAGGACATGATTATCCGAGGCGGTGAAAATATTTACCCGCGAGAAGTTGAGGAGTTTTTATACCAGCATCCTGCGATTTCTGAAGTTCAGGTATTTGGCGTACCCGATGAAAAAATGGGCGAAGAGGTTTGTGCTTGGATCCAGCTCAATGAGGGGTTCGACCTCGGAGACGAGGACGTTAAAGCCTATTGCCGCGACCAAATAACCCATTTCAAAATTCCTCGCCACATTCGGTTTGTCACTGAGTATCCGATGACCGTGACAGGGAAGATTCAAAAATTCATTATGCGCGATGAAATGCTGAAGCAACTTACCATCTGAAATCGCAGATTGCGTTTAAACGCGGCGGCCAGACCTGTTAATCGTGAAAAGCCCACGAGTGCATCGCATCAGCGATGGCATCGAAAAGTGGCGATGCCCAAGCCTCACCCTGCTCAATACTGCCTGCTTTTTCAACGATATCGATAGCACGGGCGACCTCAATGATGGTTACCTCAGGCCCATATTCAGCGGCACGTTCAATTAGCGGATGCCACGCGGCGGAGGAACCCTCTTCATCTGATAGTCCCCCTCGCACCCGAGCCCCTCGGTTTCCAAGTCCCACTGCCTCGTAAAAAGGCGCCATATATTTCTGAAGGTGTTCTTCCCATTCAAGGTTTCGGTCATTGGTCCCGGTCACCAGCATTTGGGCACCCGGTATGGGGTTTTGTGCATTCGGGATATGAGCATCCGCCGTCAGCAGGACAGTTTGAACGTTGGTGTTTCCTTTATGCACACCAGCAATAAAGTGCTCCAATGCTTGAAAGCCAGGCAGATCCTCTCCGTACTGCGTAATCGATGGCGTCAGCACTAAAAATCCACGCGCTTCAAGACGTCTTGCGAGCGCAGATTGGGTGATAGTGTTCCACTCTTTTCCAATATGCCTACCGTCAACCACTGCACCTGGTTGTATGGCGGACGGGTCGGTGTATTGCATCGGTAAGATCGCTATCGGTTTTTCGGTATGGATGTGGATACCTGCAACATCAGCATGGGTCCAGTTCTTTCCCGTATAGTTGAACCGAACCTGATAGACTCCGGCGCCTTTTTCGAAGGTAAAGGCGCGGTCGGTATCCATGAGCGATGATCGTATCGCCGCTTGAGTCGGAAAAGCCGTGACCAGAGCAGCAAGTAAAGGAATGACGGCGAGTGGCTTGCGAATGGGCATCATGCAGCGTCGATTTGGTACACCCGTCGAGCAACTCCCGAAAACAGTAGGTCTTTTTCTTTTTCTGAGAAATGTGACGTCATTTTCTTAAGACCATTCCATAGCACTCGGTAACCAATCGAGAGTCGGTCTACGGGAAAGTTGCTTTCGAACATACACCTCTCGACACCGAAGCAGGCTATGGCATGTTCGTAGTATCGTGATTGTGCTTCCACAAACTCATCGGATGATGGAGGGGTCTCGCGTTCATGCCATCCGAAGCCGTTATCGGGCATTGCAAGACCGCCCAGTTTTGCAAATACGTTGGGACATGCTGCAGCGCGCTCAATGTCCTCTTTCCATTGCTTAAAGATGGCGTCTTTTTGACGCGCAAATTCGCCAACACCTAAGGGCGTCCCAAAGTGATCAAGAATCATGGTTGTCCCGGGTACGGCTCTGGCGAGTTCGACAAAATCATTAATCTGAAAATGGTATAGCCAGGTGTCATAGGTAAGACCTCGCTCTCCAAGGCGAGCTACACCAGCTCGGAATGCCTCATTTGACATCAGGTTACGATCGGAACCGCCCGGGATTGCCAAGCCTTCAATGTCACCGGCAGAGGCACCTGCATGACGTATGCCTCTGAAGAGACCCTCGGCAGCTTCCTGGTGGGCGTCCAGCACGTCATCGAGCTCCGATAATCGTAGGTCAGCATGCGCGACAATCCCGGCAATTCGCGTTGGCGCTTTTTGCTCATGCGCAGTACGTGCAGCTTGTGCGACAAACGCAGTCTCGCCCACGCATCGAAGAAAATCAGGTCCGTCCTTTCGGTAGGCTGCGCCGCATTCCATAAACACGGTCTGGCTAACCGCATGGCCATCCGATGTGTCGATTAATAGTTCGTCAATGTTGTACCCCATCGAAGGTTGGGGCCAGAGGTGATGATGCGGATCCACAATGTCACGTGCGGGATCGACAACCGGTTCAGATACTTGCTGAAGCCATTCATTGTTATTAAACACGGCATGCCTCATTGTTGTGTGAGTACCACTTAAGATTACCGTGTCGGTGGTGCTGTTCAAAATATTTCATTACGGGCTCATGTGAAATAGGCATAGTCCTTGCAAAACCTACTTATAAGCAGTGAATTCGTTTTCCATCGAGTGAGATTTAGTAGTGTGTTGTGACAGTTTGGATCAACGGTTCCTTGAGAAGTTTATTCAACAAGAGGGACTGAATGACATCTTTAGGCGCAACGTAATTGACTATTTTAATGCCTATGCACATCGGCTCGCTCAACTAGCCGAGGAGAGTTCTCGGCCGATTATTGTTGGTCTGAACGGTGCGCAAGGATCAGGAAAATCCACTTTAAGTCAGTATCTAAGCCAGATTATGCCAATGCACCTGGGCGTGGACTGTTATGTGCTCTCAATTGATGATTTTTACTTATCCAGGGCCAAACGCAAAAGATTAGCAGCGTCGGTTCATCCGCTTCTGGCGATTAGAGGTGTTCCCGGAACACACGATGTCCCTTGGCTTTTAGACGCTTTGGCAGGTTTTATTGAGCCTGGTGTTCAGTCGGTGACCGTGCCTATTTTCGACAAGCTCAAAGATGATCGCACCAAAAAGGTGCTTAAGATCCAGAAGAGTGCAAATCCAACGGTTATTTTATTTGAAGGGTGGTGTGTTGGCGTTCCAGCGCAACACCAACTTGCGCTTTCTGTGCCCGCGAGCAGCTTCGAATTTTTGAACGACAACAACGGTGTTTGGCGTTCGTACGTCAATGAGCGTTTAGAAGCTGACTATGCTGACGTTTTCAGGTTGCTCGATCGTTTGAGTATGCTGAAGCCACCTTGTTTTGAAGCCGTTTATGACTGGCGCGTTGATCAGGAAATACGTTTAGTCGCTCGACGTCGCCAAGATTCGAGTGACTTATCCATCCGGGGCATGTCAGTTAAACAAGTAGGGGAGTTCGTTGAAAACTTTCGCCGACTCACTTGTCATGCGATCGAGGTGCTTCCCGATCTCGCAGACGACACCTGGGAGTTGCAAGCTGACCGCTTGGTGCTTGAGGGGCGCTGTAGATCGTGAGTGCACTGCCGCTTATTTTCACCGATCTTGATGGAACGCTTTTGGACCACGATACCTATAGTGCCGAGGAGGCGAGATCTGTACTTGAAATGGTGACGGCCAGGGGTATTCCAGTAATTCCCGCAACAAGTAAGACCTACAGTGAGGTTGTTGAGTTCCGAGATTCCATGAGCCTGACGCATGCATTTATTGTTGAGAATGGCGCAGCCCTCTATGTTCCGATGGATACCGGTATTCGTTGTCCGATAGGTACTAAATTATTTGAGGGCTACTGGGTCCGAGAATTTGGTGTGAAGCGACAAGCACTTTGCGATGTGCTGGAAGCGCTGGATATGAATGGCTCTTACCAGTTCAAGTCGCTGACTGATATGCGGACTTCCGAGGTCGCTGAAATCACCGGCTTGGACTTAGCATCGGCGCAGCGCGCGCAGCACCGTCTTTATTCAGAAACACTGGATTGGCGCGATAGTGAGGTAGCGTTAGCCACATTTTCAGATGTGCTCACGGGCATAGGGTTCTCAGTATCTCAGGGGGGCCGCTTCGTACACCTCATGGGGCCAAATAATAAAGGTATCGCCGCACAATGGTTCCGAGCGCTTTTAAAACGAGAAATGACGCCCGACGTGGCGACAATTGCGGCTGGAGACGCGCCGAACGATCGCGAGCTTTTGGAAATGGCGGACTACGCGCTTTTAATGCGGAACGCGCGGGGTACACCCCTCGATTTGCAGCGTTCGGGTCCGACGTGGCTATCAGGCAGTGCGGGCCCCATTGCGTGGGCAAAGGGTATATCAGACATATTAACTAGTATGGGGTGGGACATTTAATGGCCGATTTTTATCAGACGCCGTATATCTCGACATTGCACAACCTGCGTAACAGTGCGGTCGAGGAGTTAGAAGCGCAATTAGTTAATTTCTCCAGCACAAGGCCTCTGGGCTTAATCTTACCTTCCTTGTATTCAGAGCTTGAGACGCCCGCGATGCCCAATATTCGGGAAGAGCTCAAGAAAGTACCTTATCTTTCTCAGATCGTTGTCGGGTTAGATCGCGCTGATAGAGATGACTTTACGTCTGCCCTGCGCTTCTTTTCGGAGCTGCCTCAACAGCATCGAGTCATGTGGCACGATGGCCCGCGTTTGAGAGCCATTCATTCGGAGCTCGCAACCAGAGGCTTGGCGCCTCACGAGCCCGGGAAAGGGCGTAACGTCTGGTACTGCATGGGTTATATATTGGCAACCTCGCGAGTCGATGCCGTGGCACTCCACGACTGTGACATTCTTACCTACGACCGCAGTCTGCTGGCTCGCTTAATTTATCCCGTCGCGCATCCGCAATTTTCCTTTGAGTTTTGTAAGGGCTATTACGCGCGCGTTGCGAGCAATAAACTCAATGGTCGAGCCTGCCGGCTCTTGGTCGGGCCATTGATTCACGCAACAAAGCGTGTTCTCGGGGAAAACGATTTTCTCAACTATCTCGACAGCTTTCGTTATCTGCTTGCAGGTGAATTTGCCTTCAGGCGTGACTTGTTGAGTGACATGCGGGTTCCCAGCGATTGGGGTCTAGAGATGGGCGTGGCGTCGGAGATGTACCGAAACAATAGCACGAACCGTATCTGTCAGGTTGAACTTACTGACTACTACGATCATAAACATCAGGATTTATCAGCGAATGACGCCCAGCGGGGGTTATCCCGGATGTCCCTCGATATCACTAAGTCGTTGATACGGAAGTTGGCTATTCAAGGTGAGGTCTTTAATCAAGAAACCTTTCGTACACTCAAGGCGACGTACTACCGAGTTGCACTCGATTACGTAGAGAGCTTCCGGCGAGATGCCATGATGAACGGCCTCGATTTTGATACTCATGCGGAAGAGCAAGCCGTTGAATTGTTTGCAACCAATATTCTTGAGGCAGGAAAACAATTTTTAGAGCGCCCGTTGGACGCTCCGTTTATGCCGACATGGTCCCGAGTTGTCAGCGCTGTACCCGGCATCTATGAACGTTTGGTGCAAGCAGTTGAGGAGGATCATAAAGAGTTTTCAGTTCGGAGGCGCTAGTGATTGGTCGGAAAGAACGAGTCCAATTCTTAACAGGTCAGTTGTATCGATCCGTCGTTGGTGACGAGAGGATCAATAACATTGTTGAGGATTTGGTTGACGCGATCGGTGCCTCAGATGCACATACTCAGTCTGGTCCGGAACATCCTGCAGACCTCTGGTCTGAGCGTGACGTCGCACTTATCACTTACGGTGACTCGATCCTGGATGAGGGGTCGAAGCCCCTCACGGTGCTGCGTGACTTTTGTGAGACATGGTTGGGAAACTGTGTCACCTGGGTACATATTTTGCCTTTCTTTCCTTATACGTCGGATGATGGTTTTTCTGTTCTCGACTACTCATCGGTCAACCAAGCGTTGGGCGACTGGAATGAAATCACCAATATTGCTACCGATTATCGACTAATGGCTGACTTGGTGTTGAATCACTGCTCAAGCCGCTCCGCTTGGTTCGAAAACTTCAAACAGGGTGTCGACCCGGGTAAAGGTTATTTTTTTACAAAGAACTCGTCTTTCGATGTCTCAAGGGTCATACGACCGCGAACCTCTGACTTGACCATGCCCGTCGTAACGTCGGAGGGCGAGCAACAGGTTTGGTGCACCTTCAGTCACGACCAGGTGGATTTCGATTTTTCGAACCCAGACGTGTTACTAGAATTCACAAGGATTATTCGTTTATACCTTGATCGCGGCGTTCGCATTTTTAGGCTGGATGCTGTCGCTTTTACATGGAAGCGGTCAGGAACCACCTGTATCAATCTACCCGAGGCTCATGATCTGGTGCGACTACTGCGCGCGCTCATAGAATGGGTGCAGCCTGATGCCATTATCATCACCGAAACCAACGTTCCTAACATTGAAAACTTAGCGTACTTTGGTCAGCGCGATGAAGCGCACTGTATTTATAACTTTGCACTTCCCCCATTGCTGATTCACACCCTCATTGAGGCTGACAGTTCGCGCATCACACGCTGGCTTATGAGCATGCCGCCAGCCATTTTGGGCACCACCTATTTCAATTTTCTCGCATCTCACGATGGCATTGGTCTTCGACCCGTGGAGGGTTTACTCAGTGAGGGTGAGTTGGACTCGATGATCGATCAGCTCCAAGAGAATGGCGCTTTGCTGTCCTGGCGCGAGCATGCTGATGGGACGAGAACAGTCTATGAAGTAAACGTGTCGTTGTTTAACGCTTTCAAACAGTCTGATGAGGTGATCGATAGGACGCTTGACCGCATGATCCTCGCTCATGCGATTTTGTTGGGGTTGGAGGGTGTACCGGCCATTTACCTACATAGCTTTGTAGCGACCAATAATGACCTGAGTCGGGTTGAGAATACGGGCCACAATCGTGCGATTAATCGTCATCAGTGGGCGTTAGATGACCTCACCAGGCAGCTGAATCATACTGAGTCGCAGCATGCACAGTGCCTACGAGCAATTAGGCAATTGATCGACATGCGACAACTGCAACCTGCTTTTCACCCCAATGCCACTCAGTTCACGCTGAATTGTGGACGGTCAATTTTTGGATTTTGGCGACGAAGTCCCGATCGTGCACAGAGTATTTTCTGTCTCTACAACGTCACACCCACCAGCACCACCATTGCTGCAGCGTCGTTGAATTTGGTTGGCAGCGACAGTTGGCGAGACTTGATCAGTGGCGAGACAGTTGATTTGTTCTCGGAGGATCCCACCATTGAGCTTGCGCCGTATCAGGCTGTTTGGTTGACGAATGCGATGACACCTAAACCACGATTTGTGGGGAGCTAGACGTGGCTGTCTGAGGGCGCAGGTTCGGCTGGTCTGAGTCGGCATAATCATGTGATCATCGGCGCCATGCTTGCGATTGTTTTTGTTGTTGTTGCGCTTATTTATTCCGCCGTAGGCTTTGGCGGCGGCTCAACCTATATTGCGCTGCTAGCTTTAAGTGATTATCCGGCCGAAGTTGTCCCGCTCATTGCGCTGCCATGCAATATTGCGGTGGTCTCTGTGGGCAGCTATCTCGCTGTGCACCGGCGCAACTTTGATTTGCGGCTGTCCGTTCCGTTTTTTGTAGCCTCTGTCCCTATGGCATTTGTCGGTGGTTTAATCCCGCTGGACGCTACCGTCTATTTTTTACTACTGGGCTTGAGCCTCGCTATTGCTGGAGTGAGCTTAATAGTGCGCACAGCACCCGACGGTGCAACGAACTTGAGCGCACGTGGCTGGGGGTTGGCTAGCGTTATCGGGGGTGGATTGGGTCTACTCTCGGGCATGGTAGGCATAGGAGGTGGGATCTTCCTCGCACCCATCTTGCATCATCTGCGCTGGGCCTCGAGTAAAACGATCGCCGCCTTGTGCAGCTTTTTTATCTTGATCAATTCATTGAGTGGGCTGGCGGGACAGATTCTAAAGACGGGCACTGACTCCGCTATATCCGGACTTTACGAAGCAATTCCACTGTTGATTGCGGTCGTCTTAGGTGGCGTTGTTGGCGGCAGATTTGTGATTGAAGGCGTTGCTAACCAGCGAATCGCTCAGCTTACGGGTCTGTTGGTTTTATTGGTTGGGCTTCGCATTCTGTGGGCCTGGAGTAGCTATCTACAAGTGTGATGTAACTAGAGATGAGAAATCGACGTAGACCGGTGCTGTAAATTGCCCTAAAGCTTCCTCGGTTAGCGTCGGTGCTTTTTTAAGGGTTAGTATCTGCAGTCTAAAAGGAGTAACCATGAAAGCGGAAGGCTTACCTCAATCGCAGCAAAATGTTTTTGGTGAACCCATTGAGCTGTGTTGTAACGACCCATTGACCGGATTTTATCGAGATGGTCACTGCAATACGGGACCCAATGATTTGGGCACGCACACCGTCTGTGCGCTCATGACAGATGAATTTCTCGAGTACTCTGCGGCAGCGGGTAACGATCTCAGTACGCCTAGACCCGAATTTAGTTTTCCGGGTCTGGTCGCTGGTAATCGATGGTGTCTCTGTGCCATGCGTTGGGAGCAGGCACACCGAGTGGGGAAAGCACCAAAACTCTTCCTGAAGGCCACTAATATCGTGACTTTGAGAGCCATTCCGTTAGAAATTCTTAAGCCCTATGCATTAGATCTCGTCTGAGTGAGAACTAATAACCGTTTTGGAGGATGGTCTCTGAAATGGCTCTGCTGCTACATTTGCGCGATATGCATGAGTGAATACATAACAGGTGGATCAGTGAAGCGCGGCGAGTGAGTTCTTTTCAACTCATGTTAGAGATGATTCCGTTAGTTGTGGGGGAAAAATGAAAGTATCGCGTGTGGCAGGAGCGCTCGGAGCGGAGGTCACCGACGTAGACGTTAGTGCGTCGCTTGCAGACGGCAGCATCGGTGTTATCCGTGATCTACTCAACGAGCATGAAGTGCTCTTTTTCAGAGATCAGTGTATTGCCCCGAGTGAGCAACGCGATATGGCGCGGCTGTTTGGCCCCTTACAGACTCATCCAGCATACGGTACGGTCGAAGGTTTACCTGAAGTCATGCTTCTTGAGAGCACGGAGGCGAAGCCCTCCAAGATTGAGGTCTGGCACTCTGATATGACCTTCCGTCAGCATCCGCCTTCAGTCACTGTCCTTAGGGGGGTCACTATTCCGGCGGTGGGTGGCGACACCTTGTTTGCCAGTATGACGTCAGCGTACGACGGACTTTCAGCGGGTATGAAGGCCTATCTTGAGCCATTGGTCGCTGTTCATGACTTCACGCAGGGATTCAAAGAGAGTCTTGCAGAGCCGGGAGGCCGCGAGCGTTTGGCCGGTGCGCTGGCGGATAACCCGCCGGTACGTCACAAGGTCATTCAGACGCACCCAGAGACGGGGAAGAAGGTCATTTTCGTTAATGCCTTATTTACTTCGCATATCGAGGGTGTCTCGCCACTAGAGTCCTCAGAAGTGCTTAATTTTTTGTATCGGCATTGTGTATTACCGGAGTACACCTGCCGCTTCAATTGGGCGGTCGATAGTCTCGTCTTGTGGGATAACCGAAGCACCCAGCACAAACCGGTCAATGACTTCCTGCCGGCGAGTCGGGCGCTGCACCGCGTTGTCAGTGAGGGCGATTTACCTTATTGACTTACGCGGTCTCGCGAAGGTATGCCTCTACCTCGCGTTTCACCATCGGCGCAAATAGATACAGTGCGACCAAGTTCGGAAGTGCGATAAGGAAAATCATTGCATCCGAGAAGTCTAGAACAGCTTTGAGCTCTAAAACGCAGCCGAGTGCAAAGAAAGTCAAAAAGACCAACTGGAAGCTCAGCGTTCGCCATTTGCCAATGCCAACGAGGTAGTTCCAAGCCTGAAGTCCGTAGTACGACCAAGCAAGTGCGGTTGAAAACGCAAATAAGACTGCGGCAAAGGCTATGAGATAGGGCGACCATGGAATGTGGAACGCGAAGGCTGCAGAGGTAACCTCAATGCCCGATAGACTGCCGCCCATCAGTCCATTGGGCAGTGCCGTGGTCAGTATGACCAATGAGCTGAGCGTTAGGACCACAACAGTATCGATAAAAGGCTCGAGCAATCCCACCAAGCCTTCAGACGCGGGAGAGCGGGTCTGGACAGCTGAATGTGCAATGGAGGCCGATCCCAGCCCCGCCTCATTGGAGAACAGTGCCCGTTGGAACCCCATGATAAGTGCGCCCAGTGCACCCCCTGCCATCGCGTCCGAACCGAATGCGCTGGATACGGCTGTCGATATGGCCATAGGGATGTTCTGCCAGCTCAAACTAATGATGACGATACAGCCAATAATGTAGATACCCGCCATGAAGGGCACTATATAAGCAGCCACTCGGGCGATCGACGTGATACCGCCGATGATGACCAACCCTACGATGCCTGCCAGAACTAATCCGAATAGCAGTGAGTAGTCGGCTACGAAGCTAGTCTCTCCACCAGTGATGACGAGAATTTGCTGATAGGCCTGATTGGATTGGAACATGTTCCCGACGCCAAAACAGCCAATGACCAGCGCGAGCGCGTAAATACCACCCAGGGTTCTCCCGATTCGTGGCCAATTGCGTTCTTTGAAATACCCATCGAGGTAATACATGGGGCCGCCTGATACAGAGCCGTCCGCGTGCACTTGTCGATACTTAACGCCAAGGGTGCACTCGATCAGCTTTGTCGACATCGAGAGGAATCCTGCGACGAAAAGCCAGAAGGCCGCACCCGGGCCGCCCAAACTGATGGCCACAGCAACGCCACCAATATTGCCAACGCCGACAGTGCCTGAAATAGCCGTAGCTAACGCTCTAAAGTGACTGATTTCGCCCTCGGCTGACGGGTCTTTGAAGTCACCTCGCAAATGACGAACTGCCAGCCAAAAGCCCCTGATATTGATGAATCGAAGGTAAAGCGTAAAAAAGAGCGCACCAATGGCGAGCCAAGCCACAACCAGCGGCACTTGTTGACCAAAGACTGGGACCGAAAAAAAGACAAAGGCAGAGAGTGCGCTTGCCAGCGGTGCCATGAAAGCATCGATCGATGCGGCAAACGTATCCATAGTGATTCCTTTTTTTTGCTTGGTACCCCAGCGATTAGCTTACGACGTCTCGTGCTGCAGAGCTTAGGAACAACGGTTTAACTGCGACTTCGAATTTCGCGTGCCGCGCCGAGTGCGATACCAACGCCAATCCAAACGGCTTCATTGGTCAACACGTAGAGCACCGCGCCAAAGACCAGGCCAATGCCAATCGACATTCCTTGAGGGCGACTTGGTTTATTGTTTTCCACGGTTATTCACTCACATTTGGCAATGGAATTGCCCTTTCCCAGAGGTGTCCAGCCTGAGGAAGTGGTAACTTGTAGTCAAGTCGC